>NZ_JCALDW010000003.1:0-418204 GCF_059813065.1 Mycobacterium sp. NGS24 | reverse complement strand
CGGCCACCTCGTGGGCGGCCCCGTACCTGGCCAGCAGCTTCGCCCGCAGCCGCGGGTGCAGGTTGACCTTGGTGATGTCGCCGTCGTAGTGCTCGAGCACCCGGTGGTCCATCACCTTGCGCCACAGCGGCGGGAAGTAGGTCAGCGTGATCATCGAGGCGTACCCGCTGGGCAGGTTGGGCGAGCCGGCCATGCTGCGCAGCGTCTGGTAGCGCCGGGTCGGGTTGGCGTGGTGGTCGCTGTGCCGCTGCAGGTGGTAGAGGAACAGGTTGGTGACGATGTGGTCGGAGTTCCAGCTGTGCACCGGGGCGCACCGCTCGTAGCGGCCGTTCTCCTTCTTCTCCCGCAGCAGCCCGTAGTGCTCGAGGTAGTTGACGGCTTCGAGCAGGCCGAAGCCGAACACCGCCTGGATGATCATGAACGGGATCAGGCTCACCCCGAAGACCGCGATCAGCACGCCCCACAGCAGCACCGACATGGCCCAGGCGTTCAGGACGTCGTTGGACAGGTAGGTGCGGGGGTCCCACGGGCTCTTGCCGAGCCGGCGAATCCGCTGCGCTTCGAGGTGCACCGAGGAGCGGGCGCTGCCGATGACGCTGCGCGGCAGAAACTCCCAGAACGTCTCGCCGAAGCGGGATGACGCCGGGTCCTCCGGAGTGGAGACCCGCACGTGGTGCCCGCGGTTGTGCTCGATGTAGAAGTGGCCGTACCAGGTCTGGGCCAGGGTGATCTTGGACAGCCAGCGCTCCAGGGAGTCCTTCTTGTGGCCCATTTCGTGGGCGGTGTTGATCCCGACGCCGCCGAGGACACCCACCGACAGCGCCACGCCGATCTTGCCGAACCAGCCCAGGCCGCCTTCGAAGCCGAGCCAGTGCAGGTTCGACGCGGTGAACAGGTAGGCGCCCAGCACCACGCTCAGGTACTGGAACGGGATGTAGATGTAGGTGCAGTACCGGTAGTACTTGTCGTTCTCCAACCGCTCCATCACCTCGTCGGGCGGGTTCTGGCCGTCGGGGCCGAACCGCAGGTCCAGCAGCGGCAGCAGGATGTAGAGCAGGATCGGGCCAATCCACAGCGGCACCTGCGCCGCGAAGTGCCAGTCCAGCCGGTTGAGCCCCCAGCTGATCGGCAGCATCACGAACAGCGCCGTCGGGGGGATGAGTCCCATCAGCCACAGGTAGCGCTTCTTGTCGCGCCACTCCGTTGCCGGAGCTCCCGTCGCCTGGGCGTCGATCTGGGTGGTCATATGCCAAACCTCCTTGTGTGTCACACCACGATGAGATTGGACATTACGGCAGTTTGCGTCTCTTGTCTAGACAAAGAGGCCATGATTGTAAATCAAATGCTCAAAGACATCCCATTTGTCTACGGCGTGCTGACCTCCACCTGCGCCGCACGACCCCGCTGCAGCGAATGCCGCCGTCCGTATCCGACGTAGATGACCACCCCGATCACCAGCCACACCCCGAAGCGCACCCAGGTCAGGGCGGTGAGGTTGAGCATCAGCCACAGACACGCGCACACCGAGGCGATCGGCAGCAACGGCACCCACGGCGCCTTGAACCCGCGCTGCAGGTCCGGGCGGGAGCGGCGCAGGACGATGACACCGGCCGAGACCAGCACGAACGCGAACAGCGTGCCGACGTTGACCATCTCCTCGAGCTTGTCGATCGGAAACACCGCAGCCGTGGCCGCGATCACGACCGCCACCAGCACGGTGATGCGGACCGGGGTGCCCCGGGCGCTGGTCTTGGCCAGTCCGCGCGGCAACAGACCGTCGCGGGCCATCGCGAACAGCACCCGGCACTGACCCAGCATCAGCACCATCACCACCGTGGTCAGGCCGGCCAGCGCACCGACCGAAATGATGCCGCTGGCCCAGTGCACGCCGTTGGCCTGGAACGCCGTGGCCAGATTGGCCGAGTGGTGATCGACGGTCTTGAGCTGGGTGTAGGAGATCATCCCGGACAACACCACCGAGACCGCTACGTAGAGGACGGTGACGATGCCCAGCGACGCCAGAATGCCGCGCGGCACGTTGCGCTGCGGGTCTTTGGTCTCCTCGGCCATGGTGGCGACGATGTCGAAGCCGACGAACGCGAAGAACACGATCGAAGCACCCGCCAGCACGCCATACCAGCCGTAGTGGCTGCCGCCCGCCCCGGTGATCAGCGACAGCACCGACTGGTCCAGTCCGTTGCCGCCGTGTTGGACCTCGGGTTCGGGCACGAACGGCCGGTAGTTGGCGCCCTTGATGTAGAACGCCCCGACGACGACCACCAGGAGCACCACCGCCACCTTGATGGTGGTCACCACGGCGGAGAAACGGGACGACAACTTGGTGCCCAGCGCCAGCAGGACCGCCACCAGCGTGACGATCAGCAGCGCGCCCCAGTCGAAGGTGAACCACGCAAAGTGCTGGACCGCGCCGGCGAACCCGAAGACCGTGCCCAGGTAGCTCGACCACCCCTTGGCCACCACCGCCGCGCCGATGGCCAGTTCCAGCACCAGATTCCAGCCGATCACCCAGGCCAGCACCTCGCCGAAGGTGGCGTAGGAGAAGGTGTAGGCGCTGCCGGCCACCGGCAGCGTGGAGGCGAATTCGGCATAGCACAGCGCCGCCAGGGCACAGGTACCCGCCGCGATCAGAAACGAGATCCAGATGGCGGGGCCGGTGATGTCACCGGTGGTCGACGCGGTGACGGTGAAGATGCCGGCCCCGATCACCACCGAGACACCGAAGACGACGAGATCCCACCAGGTGAGGTCCTTACGCAGCCGGGTGCTCGGCTCGTCGGTGTCGGCGATCGACTGCTCGACCGTTTTCCTGCGCCAGCGATCTGCCATCCGAGCACGCCCCTTCAATCACTTATGGACCGGACAGTACTGGGTACTCTGCCCAGATGGTGGGGAGCGCGGAGAACAAGAATCACGCAATAGTCATCGGTGCCAGCATCGCCGGATTGTCCGCGGCGAAGGTGCTGTCGGACTTCTATACGCAGGTGACGGTGTTCGAGCGGGACGAGCTGCCCGGCGAGCCGGCCAGCCGGGCCGCCGTCCCGCAGGACCGGCACCTGCACATGCTGATGGCCCGCGGGGCCAACGAGTTCGAGAGCCTGTTTCCGGGCCTGCTCAACGACATGGTCGCCGCGGGCGTGCCGATGCTGGAGAACCGGCCCGACTGTATCCACCTGGGGGCGGCCGGACACGTCCTGGGCACCGGGCACACGCTGCGCGACGAGTTCACCGCCTACGTGCCGAGCCGCCCGCACCTGGAATGGCAGCTCCGACGCCGGGTGCTCGAGCTGGCCAACGTCGAGATCGTGCAGCGTCCCGTCGCCGAACCGCGATTCGAACCTGCCACACAGCGGGTGACCGGCGTGCTGCTGGACCCCGAAACCCCGGGTCAGGATCCCGAGTTCGTGCCGGCCGACCTGGTGGTGGATGCTGCCGGGCGCGGCACCCGGCTGCCGGTCTGGCTGACGCAGTGGGGTTACCAGCGCGCACCGGAGACGACGGTGGACATCGGCATCAACTACGCGACCCACCGGTTCCGGATGCCTGAGGGGTTGATCCAGGAAAAGGTGGTGGTCGCCGGGGCCTCCCACGACCAGCCGCTCGGGCTGGGGATGCTGTATTACGAGGACCGCACCTGGGTGCTGACGACGTTCGGGGTGGGCCACACCAAACCGCCGCGGACCTTCCCGGACATGCTGGGCCTGGCCAAAGAAATGCTGCCGGACCATTTCAACGCCGCGCTGGCGCAGTCCGAACCCGTCGGCGACCCCTCCTATCACGCCTTCCCGGTGAGCCGCTGGCGCCGCTACCACAAGGTGGAGCGCTTCCCGGGCGGAATCATCCCGTTCGGCGACGCGGTGGCCAGCTTCAACCCCACCTTCGGCCAGGGCATGACCATGACCTCGTTGCAGGCCCGCAATCTGCGCCAAGCCCTGCAGACCCCCGACGTGGACCTGGCCACCGAGCTGAGTCGGCTGACCGCCAAAACCACCTTCCCGGTGTGGATGATGAACGCGATCGGCGACGTGACTTTTCACCACGCCGTCGCCGACCCGGAACCGCGCTGGTACCGCGCGGCGGGCGGGCTGTTCGATCAGTTCCTGGGCGCCGCCGAGACCAATCCCGTGCTCGGCGAATGGTTTCTGCGCCGCTTCTCGCTGCTCGACAGCTTGTATATGGTGCCGACACCGTCCATCCTGGGCCGCACCATCGCGCACAACATGCGCTTGTGGGTAGGCGAGAAACGCGAGCGCCGGTTGGCCCGGCGGGCGGTTACAAGCCGACCGTAGCCCGGAACACCTTGGCCGGCTGGCGCGCGCACAGCCGGATCGGACCGTCGTCGGCGCCCACCCAGGCCGCCGCCCCGCGCTCCAGCGTCAGCGACCCGGTCTTGCCGTGCACCGTCAGCTCCCCCTCGGCGCACAACAGGATCTGCGGTCCGTCATGGCGGGACGGCGCGTCGACCTCGTGGCCCAGCTGCTCACCGTCGAGGACGAGCAGCGCGACCGCGAACTCGTCGGCCGGGGTCTCGTACACCAGGGCCAGGCCGTCGCGGCGGATCGGCGGACGCAGTTGCGACTCGGCGGACGGGGTGAAATCCAGCACCCGCAGCAGTTCCGCCACATCGACGTGCTTGGGGGTCAGGCCGCCGCGTAACACGTTGTCGGAGTTGGCCATCACCTCCAGCGCGAATCCGCGCAGATAGGTGTGCAGGTTGCCGGCGGGCACGAAGATCGCCTCGCCGGGGGCCAGGCTGATGCGGTTGAGCAGCAACGCCGCCAGCACGCCGGCGTCACCGGGATAGCGCTCCCCCAGTTCCAGCACCGTGCGCGCTTCGCCGGCGAACTCGGTGGCCCCGCAGCTCAGATACTGGATGGCCCCGTCGAGTACGGCGGGCACCAGCACGTCGAGGTCGGGCTGGGGGGCGGTGATCCAGGTGGTGAACAACGCCCGCAGGCCGGCTGCATCGGATTCGTCGTCGGACCCCTCGCCGAGCAGGTCGATGAACGGGTCCAGGTCGGAGACGGCCAGCGCCCGCAGCAGGTCGCTGGTGCGGGCCACTTGCCGGAACCCGGCCAGCGCCTCGAACGGCTGCAACGCCACCAGCAGTTCGGGTTTGTGACTGATGTCGCGGTAGTTGCGCACCGGCGAATTCACCGGAATGCCGAGCCGCTCCTCGCGCCGATACCCCTCGACCGCCTGCGCGGTACTGGGATGGGCCTGTAGCGACAGCGGCTCGTCGGCGGCCAGCACTTTGACCAGAAACGGGAGCACGTCGCCGAACCGTGCCCGCGACGCCGCGCCCAGCTGGCCCTCGGGGTCGGCGCTCAGTGCCGTCAACAACGAGGTCTCGCCGTGCGGCGTGTGCAGAAAGGCCGGGTCGCCCGGGTGAGCGCCGAACCAGAGTTCGGCCTCGGGATGGGCGGCCGGCACCGGCCGCCCGGTAAATTCGGCGAGTGCGGTGCGCGACCCCCAGGCGTAGGTGCGCATGGCTCCGCGTAGCAGTTCCACCCTGTATCTATCCCCGTGCCAATCGCAGGTAAACCGCCGCCATCTCGAGCCGAACGGCCAGCACCGCCAGTTGCTGCTCGACGCGCTGAGCAGCGGTGGGCGCCGGCGCTTCCGGCACGTCCTGGGCACCGATCAGGTAGACGTCGTCCAGCCCGGCCACCCGGGCGGCGACCACCGTGCGCTCAGCGGCCAGCGTCAGCGCCAGCACCCGCAACCGCTGGGGCAGCGGCCCGTCGATCTGCTCGTCGTGGAACAGGTCGTGTTCCGTCGCGGGGTGGCCGCCGGGCCCACCGCGCAGCGCAGCCACCGCGTCCGCCAGGCCGGTGGCTGCGACCGCCTGCTGCGCATTGCGCAGCACCATCGAACTGCCGTGCCGGGCCAGCGTCAGCGTTGCGGCGCTGTCCCCGGCCAGCGCCACCTGGCACCCGGTCAGCCGCGCCGCCAGCATCTTGGCCGGATTGGTGAACAACTCGCGTGCGGCACTGTTGCGCAGCACCTCGGCGTCCAGTTCGTCGGCCAGCGCCCCCAGATCAAGAGGCAGCCGGGAGTCCACGGTCTGCAGCACCGCCAGACCGACCGCCAGATACCGGCACAGCCCGAATTCGTCGGGCGCCCACAACCGGGGCGCCAGCACCGCGACCCGGCCCGCGGTGGAGTCACGCAGCGGACCTTCGAACGGCGCCGCCACCACCACCCGCGCTCCGCGGCGCACCCCGGTGGCGGCCGCGCCGACCAGCACGGGGTCCCCGGGATCGTCGCCGGCCACCACCAGCACATCCAGCGGACCGATCCAGGACGGAGCCTCGGTGGCCAGCACGATCGGCGCCGCAGCGTCGGTGGCCAGCGTCGAGATCAGCAGAGCCCCGGCCGTTTCCGCGGGGCCGCGCCCGGCCACCCAGATCACGCTGCGCGGCCGGTCGTTGCCGCCGAGGGACTCGAGCTCGCCCTCCTCCAGCGCGGCAGCCACGGTGCGCACCTGGGCGCCGGCCATCGACGCCGCCCGCAGCAGGCCGTCCCGGTCGGCGGCCAGCAGACCCTCGGCGTCCTCGAGATCGACAGCTCCGACGGTGCTCACGGTCCCGCCTGGGGTGGGTCGGCCCGGGCCGCGATTTGCTCGCTGATCTGTGCGACCACCGCGTCCACATCCTCGATGCTGCGCCCCTCGACATTGAGCCGCAAGAGCGGCTCGGTGTTGGAGCTGCGCAAGTTGAACCAGCGGCCGTCGCCCAGGTCCGCGGTCACCCCGTCCAGGTGGTCGATGGAGTGGATCCGGCCACCGAACGCCTTCAACACGGCATCCACGCACGCCGCCGCGTCGGCGACGGTGAAGTTGATCTCGCCGGAGGACTCGTAGCGCTGGTAGTCGGCGGTCAGCTCGGAAAGCGGCCGGTCCTGCTGCTCACCGAGCGCCGCGAGCACGTACAACGCGGCCAGCATTCCGGAGTCGGCGCCCCAGAAGTCCCGGAAGTAGTAGTGCGCCGAGTGTTCCCCACCGAAGATCGCGCCGGTCTCGGCCATCAGCGCCTTGATGTAGGAGTGCCCGACGCGCGAGCGCAGCGGCGTGCCGCCGCGCTCGGCCACCAGCTCGGGCACCGCGCGCGAGGTGATCACGTTGTGGATGACGGTGGCGCCGATCTCGCGGGTCAGCTCGCGCGCGGCGACCAGGCTGGTGACCGTCGAGGGCGAGACCGGCCGGCCACGCTCGTCGACCACGAAGCAACGGTCGGCGTCGCCGTCGAACGCCAGGCCGATGTCGGCGTTGGTTTCGCGCACGAAGTGCTGCAGGTCCACCAGGTTCGCCGGGTCCAGCGGGTTGGCCTCGTGGTTGGGGAAGGTGCCGTCGAGCTCAAAGTACAAGGGCAACAACGTGATCGAGTCGATGGCACCGAGCACCGCCGGGGCGGTATGGCCGGCCATGCCGTTGCCGGCGTCCACGGCCACCCGCAGCGGGCGCAGGTCGGCGGTGTTCACCAACGAGCGCAGGAACACGCCGTAGTCGGCCAGCACATCCTGGTCGGTCACCGATCCGGCCGGGCCGTCGTAGCCGGCCGCCGCGCCGGCGATCAGGTCCTCGCTGATGACGGTCAGACCGGTGTCCTTACCGACCGGTTTGGCACCCGCGCGGCACAGCTTGATGCCGTTGTAGGCCGCCGGGTTGTGGCTGGCGGTGAACATGGCACCGGGGCAGTCCAGCAGACCCGAGCCGAAGTACAACTGATCGGTGGAGGCCAGACCGATGCGCACCACGTCCAGGCCCTGACCGGTGACGCCGTCGGCGAACGCCGCCGCCAGCGACGGGGAGCTGTCGCGCATGTCGTGACCGATCACCACCCGGCCGGCGCCCTCGCTGCGCATCAACCGGGCGAAGGCGGCACCGACGTCGGCGACGAAGGGCTCGCTGATTTCCGCACCGACCAGCCCACGGACGTCGTAGGCCTTGATCACACGGTGGACAGCCGCGGCGGGCCAAGACATGTGGGGTGCTCCTGACGACGTGAACTCTTCGCCGTCAGCCTATCGGCCCGCCGACACTGCGGACCGGAACGGTCCGGTTGGCGATCGACGGTTCGGCGCGCTCAGTCGGCAGGATCGGGCAGGACCCGCAGGTGTCCGCGCCGGCGTCCGGACCGATGTTCGGGTGGCGCCAGCACACCGGTGGCGTGAGCTCCCGCCGAATGCACCGGATCCCCTACCCCAGCGGCGCGTGGGATGTCGTCGTACCCGTCGTATCCGTCGACCCGCGCGGTGAAGCCGTTCACGACCGCACTCGCACGCACCCCGCCCTCGCGCACCGCATCGGCCAGCGCCACCAGGTCGTCCTCGTCGGGATTGGTCGGCTCGGCGTTGAGCGGTCCGGCGTGGCGCACCAGCTCCCAGCCACGCGGGGCGGTGATGCGGCCGGCATGACCGACACACAGATCCCAGGAGTGGGGTTCCCGCGCGGTAGCGAGTGGTCCGACCACCGCCGTGGAGTCCGAGTAAACGAACGTCAGCGTTGCCACTGCATAGTGCGGACACCCGGGCCGGCAGCAGCGACGGGGTACGTTCACGAGCGAAAGGCTATCGTGCGCAAACGCCGCTCAAGCGCCGGACACGCGCATCGGTTCTAGCCACGATGTACAACCGTTACCATCGGCGCGTGAGCGATTCCCGCGGCTCCGGCCGCAGCGGTCGGCCTGCGGGCAGGTGGGCCGGGACGTTCGGGCACCGATCCCGGCGCAGGGGCCGCGATCTGCGCGGCCCGTTGCTGCCGCCCACCGTGCCGGGCTGGCGCAGCCGCGCCGAGCGGTTCGACATGGCGGTGCTGGAGGCCTACGAACCCATTGAGCGACGGGTCGGTGAGCGGGTAGCCGAACTCGACGTCGCCGTCGACGAGATCCCCCGCATCGCGGCCAAGGATCCCGACAGCGTGCAGTGGCCACCTGAGGTGATCGCGGACGGACCGATCGCCCTGGCCCGTCTGATACCCGCCGGGGTCGACGTGCGCGGCAACGCGACGCGGGCGCGAATTGTATTGTTCCGCAAGCCGATTGAGCGACGGGCGAAAGACACCGTCGAACTCGGTGACCTGCTGCACGAGATCCTGGTGGCCCAGGTGGCGATCTACCTGGACGTGGAGCCGTCGGTCATCGACCCGACGATCGACGACTGAACTTTGTGCGGCGGACTAGATGACGCCGCGCTTGAGGCGGCGACGTTCGCGCTCGGACAGTCCACCCCAGATGCCGAACCGCTCGTCGTGGGCCAGCGCGTAGTCGAGGCACTCATGACGGACCTCGCACCCCAGGCAGATCTTCTTCGCCTCGCGGGTGGAGCCACCCTTCTCCGGGAAGAAGGCCTCGGGGTCGGTCTGGGCGCACAGCGCTTTGTCCTGCCATTGGTCGGCGGGGACTTCCGGCAGTGGCTCGGGCTCGAATGCGGCGGGCGCATCCGGAACCACGCTGAGATGAGGACGGACGGGTGCTTTCGGTGTCGGCAGAGACGTCACGACCGAGCCGGACGTGGTGTGCGGTGTGCCCCCCATTACGCCCCGAAGGTATTCATAGGACATGACTCCGCCTCCTCACTGATAGAGAGTGAATGGTTTACCACTGTTCTGATGTACAGATACCCAATTCGAACAAGTGATCGAATCTCGGTCTGCGACACCGGAACCGGCCGGCCAACCGGGAAATGACACTGATGTGATTAGACACGTGCCGGTGACCCTGGTCAAGCACTTCGGCGCATTTCCATACCATCTCGTAACCGAATTTCGGCGTTTCTGTTGTTTCGGCACTCGGGCGTGTCGAACACAGTATTATCACAAGTCCCTTGTGCCACAGTGGTTACCGATAACAACCCGTCCGCGCGCGACGGGTACTGTCCTGCGGTGTGAAGGTCACCGTGTTGGTCGGCGGCGTCGGCGGCGCCCGCTTCCTGCTCGGCGCACAACACTTCCTCGGCCTGGGACAGTTTGCTCGGTCGGACCAAACCGGTCATGAACTGACCGCCGTCGTCAACATCGGCGACGACGCGTGGATCCACGGCGTACGCATCTGCCCGGACTTGGACACCTGCATGTACACCCTGGGCGGCGGGGTGGACCCGGAGCGCGGCTGGGGCCATCGGGACGAAACCTGGCATGCCAAAGAGGAACTGGCGCGCTACGGGGTGCAACCCGATTGGTTCGGGCTCGGCGATCGCGATCTGGCCACCCACCTGATTCGAACTCAGATGCTCAACGCCGGTTACCCGCTGTCGCAGATCACCGCCGCACTGTGCGATCGTTGGCAGCCGGGCGCGCGGTTGCTGCCGGCCAGCGACGACCGCTGTGAAACGCATGTGGTGATCACCGATCCGTCCGACGGTTCGCGCAAAGCGATCCACTTCCAGGAGTGGTGGGTTCGCTACCGCGCCCAAGTCCCCACCCACAGTTTCGCCTTCGTCGGAGCCGAAAAGGCTAGCGCCACAACAGAAGCGGTGGCGGCCATCGCCGAAGCCGACGTAATCATGCTGGCACCGTCCAATCCGGTGGTGAGCGTCGGGGCCATCCTGGCGGTACCCGGCATCCGCGCCGCCCTGCGCACCGCGACCGCCCCGGTGGTCGGGTACTCACCGATCATCGGTGGAAAACCGTTGCGCGGCATGGCCGATGCCTGTCTATCGGTGATCGGCGTGGACTCCACCGCTGAGGCCGTCGGGCGGCATTACGGTGCGCGCGGCACCACCGGGATACTGGACTGCTGGCTGATCCACGAGGGTGATCGCGCCGAAATCGACGCTGTGGCGGTGCGATCCATCCCGCTTCTGATGAGCGACCCGGCGACCACGGCTGAGATGGTGCGCGCCGGGCTGGAACTGGCTGGCGTGACAGTATGACCGGGCAGCCCACGCTGCCGCCGACGGGCGAACACGGCACCGCCGGGAGGATCGAGATCCTGCCCGCTCCCGGGCTTCCCGAGTTCCGTCCCGGTGACGACCTGGGCGCCGCGCTGGCCGCCGCCATGCCATGGCTGCGCGACGGTGACGTGGTGGTGGTCACCAGCAAGGTGGTGTCCAAATGTGAAGGCCGCCTGGTGCCGGCTCCCCCGGATCCTGAGCAGCGAGATACCCTGCGCCGTAAGCTGATTGACGGCGAGGCGGTCCGGGTGCTGGCCCGCAAGGGACGCACCCTGATCACCGAGAACCGGCTGGGCCTGATCCAGGCCGCGGCCGGGGTGGACGGATCCAACGTCGGGACATCGGAATTGGCGCTGCTGCCGGTGGACCCGGACGGCAGTGCCGCCGCGCTGCGGGCGCGGCTGGGTGAACTGCTCGGGGTCACCGTCGCCGTTGTGATCACCGACACCATGGGCCGGGCCTGGCGTAACGGCCAGATCGACGCTGCGGTGGGAAGTGCGGGAATAGCTGTGCTGCACAACTATTCGGGCGCCGTCGATCAGCACGGCAATGATCTGGTGGTCACCGAGATCGCCGTCGCCGACGAGATCGCGGCGGCAGCCGACCTGGTGAAGGGCAAGCTGACCGCGATGCCGGTGGCGGTGATCCGGGGGCTCGAACCCGCCGACAACGGCACGACCGCGCGGCACCTGGTGCGCGCAGGCACCGAAGACCTGTTCTGGCTCGGCACCGCCGAGGCCCTCGACCTGGGTCACCGCCAGGCCCAGCTGATGCGCCGCTCGGTGCGGCAGTTCAGCAGCGAACCGGTGCCGGCGGAGCTGGTCGAAGCCGCGGTCGCCGAGGCGCTGACCGCCCCGGCGCCGCACCACACCCGGCCGGTGCGGTTCGTGTGGCTGCAGACCCAGGCCACCCGAAATCGGCTGCTGGACCGGATGAAAGACAAGTGGCGGACCGATCTGAGCGGTGACGGCAAGCCCGCCGATGCGGTGGAGCGCCGCGTCTCGCGCGGCCAGATTCTCTATGACGCGCCCGAAGTCGTCATACCCTTTCTGGTGCCCGACGGCGCGCACAGCTACCCGGACGCCGCCCGCACCGAGGCCGAGCACACCATGTTCACCGTCGCCGTCGGCGCCGCCGTCCAGGGTCTGCTGGTTGCGCTGGCGGTCCGCGGCCTGGGCAGCTGCTGGATCGGGTCGACGATCTTCGCCGCCGACCTGGTGTGCGAAGAGCTTGGCCTGCACCGTGATTGGGAGCCGCTGGGGGCCATCGCAATCGGCTACCCCGCCGAGGCGATCGAACCGCGCGAGCCGGCGCCGGTCGCGGATCTGTTGATCCACCGATGAGCTTGCGGGATTCGGTGATCGACCTGCTCGCCGGGTGGCAGGCGCCCGAACCCGCCCAGGACGCGCTGCGCCAGGCCGTGCTCGGGTTCGTGCTGGCCCGCCCGGACGCGTGCCTGCGGGAGTGCGAGCCCGGGCACATCACCGCCTCGACCCTGGTGCTCGACGACAGCGGCGAGCGGGTGCTGCTCACCCTGCATCCCCGGCTGCGCCGCTGGGTGCAACTCGGCGGACACTGCGAGCAGGATGTCGATGCCGACATCCAGGCCGCCGCGCTGCGCGAGGCCGTCGAGGAGTCCGGCATCCCCGACCTGGCGCTGGACCCGGAACTCGTTGCCGTGCACGTCCACGCGCTGACCTGCTCGCTGGGCAAGCCGACCCGGCATCTGGACCTGCAGTTCGTGGCGCGTGCGCCGAGCGGTGCCCGGATCGCCATCAGCGACGAGTCCGACGACCTGCGCTGGTGGCCGGCGGACGCGCTGCCCGAAGGCACCGATCACGCGTTGGCGTACCTGGTGGATCGGGCCCGCCGCCCGGAGGAAGCTCAGACGTCCGACGAGTAGCGGATCCCACCGTCGGGAATCGAGACCCCTGGCCACACCCGCGCCCCGCGCAGCAGTTCGCAGCGCGCACCGATGTCGCAGCCGTCGCCGATCACGCCGTCGCGGATCAGCGCCCGCGGCCCGATGCGGGCACCGAACCCGATGATCGAGCGCTCGATCACACTGCCCGCCTCGACCTTGACCCCGTCGAAGATCACCGCGCCGTCCAGCCGCACCCCCGCGCCGATCTCGGCGCCCCGGCCCACGACGGTGCCGCCGATCAGCAGCGCGCCCGGCGCCACCGCCGCGCCGTCGTGCACCAACGACTCGCCGCGCTGCCCGTGCAGGGCCGGCGACGGCGCGATGCCGCGCACCAGATCGGCCGAGCCGCGCACGAAGTCCTCCGGGGTGCCCATGTCGCGCCAGTAGGTGGCGTCGACGTAGCCGCACACCTTGACGTCGTCCGCCGACAGCAGCGACGGAAATACCTCGCGTTCCACCGACACCTCGCGCCCGCGCGGAATGCGGTCGATGATGTCGCGGCCGAACACGTAACAGCCGGCGTTGATCTGGTCGGTCGGCGGGTCCTGTGTCTTCTCCAGAAAGGCGACGACCCGGTCCGTGTCGTCGGTGGGGACGCAACCGAACGCGCGCGGATCACCGACCCGGACCAGGTGCAGCGTCACGTCGGCCTGATGCCCGCGATGAAACTCGAGCAACTGGCCCAGATCGGCGCCGGAGAGCACGTCGCCGTTGAACACCATGACGGTGTCGTGGCGGAGCTTGGGGGCGACATTCGCGATGCCGCCGCCGGTGCCCAGCGCGTTCTCCTCGGTCACGTACTCGATCTGCAGGCCGAGCTTGGATCCGTCGCCGAACTCGGCCTCGAACACCTCGGCCCGGTACGACGTGCCCAGCACCACGTGCTCGATGCCGGCGGCGGCGATCCGCGACAACAGATGGGTGAGAAATGGCAGCCCGGCCGTCGGCAGCATCGGTTTGGGCGCGGACAGCGTCAGGGGCCGCAGTCGCGTGCCTTTGCCGCCGACCAGGACCACCGCATCGACGTGGTGGGTTGCCAACTCAGTGCCGCCCTTCTGCCAGTTCCCGCTGCAACGATCTGCGCGACCGGCGCAGCGCGCTGCGCACCATCAGGCGCGAACGCACCGCCAGCGAACCGCGCAGCGTCCAGCGCAGCGGGGCGCGCCACCATCCGGAGTGCCGGTCCGCCAAGAAGATATAGGTACTGCGGTGATGCGCAGCCAGGTGGCTGGCCGGGTCCCGGCCGGTGGAGTGGCCTTTGTGGTGCAGCACCTCAGCGGTGGGGACGTACACGGACTGCCAGCCGGCTCTGCCGAGCCGGTCGCCGAGGTCGACGTCCTCCATATACATGAAGTAGCGCTCGTCGAAACCACCGATCTGGTCGAACGCCGCGCGCCGCACCAGCAGGCACGACCCCGACAGCCAGCCCACCGGGCGTTCGCTGGGCTCCAGGTGTTCCTGCCGGTACGCACGGGTCCACCGGTTGCGCGGGTAGACCGGGCCGAGCACCGCGTGCATGCCGCCGCGGACCAGGCTGGGCAGGTGACGCGCGGACGGGTACACCGACCCGTCGGGGTCCCGGATCAGCGGGCCCAGCGCACCCGCCCGCGGCCACCGGGCAGCGGCGTTCAGCAGCGCGTCGATGCTGCCCGGGCCCCACTGCACGTCCGGGTTGGCCACGATCACCCAGTCGTCCATCCAGTTTTCGTCGCGCTGGTCGAGCTTGGCGACGGTGCGGTTGACTGCCGTCCCGTAGCCGAGGTTGGACCCGGTGGGCAGCAACCGCACATTGGGATAGCGCAGGACGGCGGCCTGCGGTGTTCCGTCGGTGGAGCCGTTGTCGGCCAGCAGCACGCTGACCGGACGTTCGGTGGCCAGCGACAACGACGCCAGGAACCGCTCCAGGTGCGGGCCCGGCGAATAGGTCACCGCAACGACCGGCAGAACGTCAGTCACGCGTTGAGGGTAACGGTCGATCGGTCGCCGCGGTCAACGCCGCGACCAGCGCACTGCGCCACGGACGCAGCGGGGCCAGGCCCGCCGCCACCCAGGCCCGATTGGACAGCGCCGAATACGACGGGCGCGTGGCGGGCCGCGGAAACTCGTCGGTGCCGCACGGATTGACCCGCTGCGGGTCGGCGCCGCTTTCCTCGAACACCGCCCGGGCCTGCTCGTATCGGGAGACCACACCCTCGTTGGCGGCGTGCAGTAGGCACCCACGAACGTCACTGTCGGCCAACTCCAGCAGCGCGGCAGCCAGATCGGCGGCGTAGGTCGGTGATCCGGTCTGGTCGTCGACCACCTTGACCGGTCCGTCTCCGGCGGCCAGCCGCTGCATGACCGCGACAAAGTCGTTGCGGTGCACCCCAGCGGTGTAGACCCAGGCGGTGCGCACCACGACGGCGTCCGGCAGCGCGGCGTGCACCGCCTGTTCCCCGGCGAGCTTGCTGGCCGCGTAAACACCTTGGGGCGCGGTCGGGTCGCCCGGCTCGTAGGGCCGCGACTGCGCGCCGTCGAACACGTAATCGGTCGAGATATGGATCAGTCGGGCACCGGTGCGCGCACAGGCACGCGCCAGATGCTCGGGACCGGCGGCGTTGACGGCGTACGCGCCGGCCTGGTCGGTTTCGGCGCCGTCGACGTCGGTGTAGGCGGCGCAGTTGATCACCACGTCGTCGGGCTCGATCACCGCGGCCGCGGCGGGGTCGGTGATGTCCCATTCCGATGACGTCCTGGCCAGCACGTTCCGCCCGGCGCGGGTGGCCTGTGCGCGTATCAGGCTGCCGAGCTGACCGCCCGCACCGGTGATCACGAGCCTGGCTGACATGTCTTGAGTCTGGCACGCCGAGCCTGGCTACCCGGAAAGCCGGTGTTGCGCAAGTAACCTACAGTGGTGTTTGAGCAGAGTGTGACTCGTGTGATGCGTGTGGTTTGCACGGCAATGGCCGTCCTGGTCGTACTCGGTACCGGCGTCGCCTGGAGCAACGTGAAGTCGTTCGAGGACGGCATCTTCCACATGTCGGCACCCTCGCTGGGCCACGGAGCCGACGACGGCGCGATCGACATCCTGCTGGTGGGCCTGGACAGCCGCACCGACGCGCACGGCAACCCGCTCTCCGCTGAGGAGCTGGCATCGCTGCGCGCCGGCGACGAGGAAGCCACCAACACCGACACCATCATCCTGATCCGCATCCCCGACAACGGGAAGTCGGCCACCGCGATATCGATCCCCCGCGACTCCTACGTCCAGGCCCCCAACCTGGGCAAGACCAAGATCAACGGCGTGTACGGACAGACCCGCGAGACCAAGCGCGTCAGCCTGGTCAAAGCCGGCGCCTCGGCCGGCGAGGCCGCCGCGGTCGGCACCGAGGCGGGCCGCGAAGCGCTGATCAAGACGGTGGCCGACCTGACCGGCGTCACCGTCGACCACTACGCCGAAATCGGACTGCTGGGCTTCTCCCTGATCGCCGATGCGCTCGGCGGCGTCGAGGTGTGCCTCAAAGACGCTGTCTACGAACCTCTTTCCGGCGCCGACTTCCCCGCCGGCCGGCAGAAGCTGAACGGCCCCCAGGCGCTGAGCTTCGTGCGCCAGCGTCACGAACTGCCGCGCGGCGACCTGGACCGGGTGGTGCGCCAGCAGGCGGTGATGGCCTCGCTGGCCCACCGGGTGATCTCCGGGAAGACGCTGTCCAGTCCCGCCACCCTGCGACGACTCGAGCAGGCCGTGCAGCGCTCGGTGGTGTTGTCCTCCGGTTGGGACATCATGGATTTCGTGCGGCAGCTGCAGCAGCTGGCCGGTGGCAACGTGGCGTTCGCGACCATCCCGGTGCTCGACGGTGCCGGCTGGAGCGACGACGGCATGCAGAGCGTGGTGCGGGTGGACGCCCACCAGGTTCAGGAGTGGGTCGGCGGCCTGCTGCACGAACAGGATCAGGGCAAAACCGAGGAACTGGCCTACACGCCGGCCAAGACCACCGCCAATGTGGTCAACGACACCGACATCAACGGCCTCGCGTCGGCGGTGTCGGATGCGTTGAGCGCCAAGGGCTTTACCGCCGGCTCGGTGGGCAACAACGAGGGTGGCCACGTCAAGGGCAGTCAGGTGCGGGTCGCCAAGACCGACGACCTGGGCGCCCAGGAGGTCGCCAAACTGTTGGGCGGGCTGCCCGTCGTCGCCGACACCTCGATACCGGCCGGATCGGTGCGGGTGGTGCTGGCCAACGACTACACCGGCCCGGGATCCGGACTCGACGGTGGGACAGCGACGTCCGCGCGGGTCTCGAGTGCGGCGGCCGGCAACAGCACGGGTGGCACGGTCCCGGCGCCGTCACCGATCTTGACCGCGGGCTCCGAGAACCCCGAGTGCATAAACTGACCGTGCCGTGTCTGCCCTGACCACGCTGTCCGCAGCGATCCTGGACCCGATGCTGCGCGCCGACCCGGTCGGCCCGCGCATCACCTACTACGACGACGCCACCGGCGAGCGGATCGAGCTGTCCGCGGTGACGCTGGCCAACTGGGCGGCCAAGACGGCCAATCTGTTGCGCGACGAACTGGGCGCCGGGCCGGGCAGTCGGGTCGCCGTTCTGCTGCCGGCGCACTGGCAGACGGCGGCGGTGCTGTTCGGGGTGTGGTGGATCGGCGCCGAAGCGGTGCGGGACGGACCGGCCGAGGTCGCGCTGTGCACGATCGACCGGCTCGACGAGGCCGACGACGCGGCCAATGGTGGCGAGGTCGCCGTGCTGTCGTTGGATCCCTTCGGCAAGCCGGTGCCTGATCTGCCGATCGGCGTCACCGACTACGCCACGGCGGTGCGGGTGCATGGCGATCAGGTCGTCCCCGCGCGCACCCCCGGCCCGGCGCTGGCCGGTCAGTCTGCGGCCCAGGTGCTGGCCGCCTGTGCACAATCCGCGGCGTTGCAGAGTCTGACCGGCGAGGATCGGGTGTTGTCCAGCTTGGCCTGGGACCGGCCCGAGCACCTGGTGGACCGATTGCTGACGGTGCTGTCGGTGGGCGGGTCGCTGGTCCAGGTGGCCAACCCCGACCCAGGCGCGTTGCCGCGTCGGGTCGAAACGGAGAAGGTCACCCGGGTGCTGGACAAATGACGAGAGCTTTCGGACGGCAAAATCGAATTAACTGACTCGTCAATTCGCAGGGACGGCCGTCGGGCGCCGCGTCGGGGGCGCCCACCACGTCGTTCGGCGCCGACGGCCGGTGTCGGTGAATGTGACAGCCAGGTAGTGGAATACTATTCAGCAAATTGCTCGAAGTCTTTTCCGCGTGCCCCGATTCAACCAAACCGCCCGGTCGGCAATATTCGTTCGCCACGAGTCGTATAGAGCACCGGTCACCACCTGTCGGCACGGCCCGGCGCTGCCGCCGGGTCGGCAAACGATGCGGCACAACGAATTCACCCAGGCCGACGAGACTGCGCACGCTGAGGGCCGCGCTGGCCTGCGAGAAATGCATCTATCACTTGAATTGTTCGAAGATCATTTGAGACTCCTATGTGCCGAATTGAAACGCAACTGCGAATGCGCGAAAACAGCAAATTATCGATGGCCCAGCTATACGATGCGGCTGGATCGATGGCGACTGACCGGTCGGGAGTCGACGTGCCAGCCGTCTCCCGTTGCCGCGCGTCGAAGGAGTCCACGAATGTCGTATGTGTTCGCCGTGCCCGAGATCATGGCCGTCGCCGCCCGCGAGGTGTCCGGGGTGGGATCGGCGGTGCAGACTGCCAGCCACGCGGCGGCAGGCGCCACGACCGCGGTGGCAGTCGCCGCCGGGGACGAGGTCTCGGCGGCGATCGCCGCCCTGTTTTCCACCCACGGCCAGCAGTACCAGGCGCTGCACACTCAGGCGGCCGCATCGCACGCGCAGTTCGTCAAGACGTTGCTCGGGGCGGGTTCGGCCTATGCCCTGGCCGAGGCGGCCAGCGCAGCACCGTTGCAGAGTCTCGAAGAAGCCGTGCTGGGTGTCATCAACGCGCCTACCAATGCGTTGCTGGGCCGCCCGCTGATCGGCAACGGTGCCGACGGCGCTGCCGGGACCGGTGCCAACGGCGGGGCCGGCGGGCTGTTATGGGGTAACGGCGGTAACGGCGGTTCGGGGGCGGCCGGGATGGCCGGTGGGCGCGGCGGCGACGCCGGGTTGTTCGGTCACGGCGGTGCCGGCGGGGCCGGCGGCATCGGGGCCAACGGCGCGACCGGGCCGAGCGGGGTGATCGGCGGCACCGGTGGCGCCGGCGCGGCCGGCGGGGCCGGCGGCAATGGCGGCATCCTGTGGGGCAACGGTGGGGCGGGCGGGGCTGGTGGCGTTGGCGGGACCGGTGGTGCCGGCGGCGCGGGCCTGGCCGGTGCGACCGGCACCGCCGCCAGCGGCGGTGTCGGCGAAACCGGTAGCGACGGTGGACAGGGCGGCTTCGGCGGCACCGGCGGCGCAGGTGGGGCCGGCGGACAGTCCAGGGCGCTGTTCGGCGGGACGGCAGGCGCGCACGGCGTCGGCGGCGCGGGCGGGACCGGCGGCACCGGCGGCGCCGGCGGGACCGGCGGCACCGGGGCGGTCGACACCGGCTCGGGCGCGGGCACCGGCGGCAACGGAGGCACCGGCGGGGCGGCCGGCATCGGTGGGGCGGGCTACGCCGGCGCCGCGTCCGGTGCGGCGGGCACGGGCGGCGAAGGCGGTGCGGGCGGTGAGGGCGGCGCAGGCATGCAGGGCGATTCGGCCATGTCCCCCGGCCTGGTCGGCACCGACGGCGGAAAGGGTGGCCAGGGCGGCACCGGCGGCGCCGGCAACGGCGGCACCAACGGCGACGGCGGCCGGGGCGGTACCGGCGGTAAAGGCGGCCAGGGCGGAACCAACCTCATCGAAAAAGGTGGCATGGGCGGGACCGGCGGCATCGCGGGCCAGGGGGGTGCCGCCGGGAGCGGCGGCACCGGCGGCACGGCAGGCAGCTCCGGTGTCGGCGGGCAGGGTGGCACCGGCGGCACCGGCGTTTTCGGCGGCACCGGTGGCACCGGTGGTGAGTCGACCACGCACACCGGCCACGCCGTCGGCGGTGCCGGCGGTGCAGGCGGCGAAGGCACCGAGGTGGGCGGCGACGGCGGCTTCGGAGGGACCGCCACCGGCTACGGCACTGCCGACGCGACCGGAGGAATCAGTGGAACCAGCGGAATGGGTCCCGCAGGGATCGGCGCGGCCGGAATCGGTGGCAAGGCCTACGTCTACGGCGCCGGGACGGCCACCGGCGGCCAGGGCGTGGCGGGGGCTACCGGGATCGGCGGCTATGGCGGCTACGGCGGGGACGCGTACAGCTATGGCACCGGCAATGCCGTCGGCGGCGCCGGCGGCGCCGGCGGTAGCAGCGACACCGCGACCGGCGGCGGCGGCGGGGCCGGCGGCATCGCGTACAACCACGGCACCGGATCGGCCACCGGCGGCGCAGCGGGAGCCGGCGGCGACGGCGCCACCACCGGCGGCCGAGGCGGCGATGGTGGCCACGCGGTGATCTTCCTGGAGGGGTCGATGGCAACCGCCACCGGTGTCACCGGCGGTGTGGGCGGCAATGGTGTTACCGGTGGCGACGGCGGGCACGGCGGTTCGGCCTACACCGCGGGCATCGGGCAGGTCTCGGCAGGCACCGGCGGTGCCGGGGGTGACGGCACCACCGGTGACGGCGGCACCGGTGGAACCGGGGGCATGGCGATTATCGAAAACAGTGGATCCACCCACAACACCGTTGGCGGAATGGGCGGCCTCGGCGGCGACAGCATCACCGGTCGCGGCGGGACCGGCGGGGACGGCGGTCAGGCGGCGACATCTGCGCCGGGCAGCGCCACCGGAGGCGCGGGCGCCACCGGAGGCAGCGGTGCGGCCGGCGGCGGCCACGGCGGGGCCGGGGGCAACGCGAGCAGTGAAGGCGCCGGCTCGGCGTTCGGTGGTGCCGGCGGAGCGGGCGCAGACGGCGGTAGCACCGGGCCCGGCGGCAACGGCGGCCTCGGCGGCGACGCCTCCAGCTTCTCCTCCGTTGCCGGCCCCCACACCGGTGGTCAGGGCGGCGCCGGCGGTGCGGGCACCACCGGCGGCACCGGCGGCCGTGGCGGCGATGCCTACAGCGAAGGCATCGGATTCACCGCAGGCGGCGACGGTGGCGCCGGGGGCGCCGGCTCCAGCGGCAACGGTGGCGACGGCGGTGACGGCGGCGGGGCCCAAAGCTACAACCCCACCGGCACCGCCAACGCCAGCAGCGGCAACGGCGGCGCGGGTGGCAGCAGCGAGGCAGCCGCCGGCGGCAAGGGCGGCTCGGTCAACGTCGTATTCCAGTACGGAGCCGGCGACGGTATCGGCGGAACCGGCGGGGACGGCGGCAGCGGCGCCGTCGCCGGCGGGGAAGGCGGCAGGGGTGGCGGTGTGGTCGGCCAAGGGACGGGCGACGCGCTCGCCGGCCGCGGCGGCGCCGGCGGTAATGCCTCCGGCGGCACCGGTGGCAAGGGCGGCATCGGTGGTGACGTGTACTACGCCAAGGTCGATTCAGCAGGGGCTGCCGTCGGTGGCGACGGCGGCACGGGCGGTGCCGGTGTCTCAGGTGGTGCCGGCGGAGCCGGCGGGGTGGCCACCCATGAAGGAAAGGGCAGCGTCTGGGCCGGCAGTGGCGGTGCGGGCGGCACCGCCACCTCCGGGACCGGTGGCGCCGGCGGGGACGGTGCCACTGCTAGCAGCGACAGCGCGACAGCCGACGCCGAGGCGTTCGGCGGCAGCGGCGGGGACGGCGGCACCAGCGAAACGGGCACCGGCGGCAGCGGTGGGGAAGGCGCGTACGGCGCAACCCGCGGGACCGGCAACGCCTACGGCGGGGACGGCGGCGCCGGCGGCTCCGGTGGCGCCGACGGTGGCGCCGGCGGCAACGCGGGCGTGGCCATCACCAACGGCACCGCGAACGCGATCGGCGGCACCGGCGGGCAGGGTGGCGACGCCGGTACGGGAACCGGCGGCACCGGCGGTAATGGTGGCAGCGGCGCAGTGCAGTTGGTCGGCGGAACGGCGACGGCAGTCGGCGGGGACGGCGGCGCGGGCGGCGCAGGAACCACCGGCGGCGCGGGCGGCGAGGGCGGTTGGACGCACTCGTTCGGCACCGGCAGTGTCGACCCAGGCACTGGCGGGGCGGGCGGCAACGCCACCACCGGCAACGGCGGAAAGGGAGGCACCGGCGGCCAGGTGATGATCTACGACCCCACTTCGTCGGTAGACGCGGTCGGCGGCACCGGCGGAGTGGGTGGCTCCAGCCTCAGCGGCACCGGTGGTATCGGCGGCACGGGCGGGATCGCCTACAGCGAAGGCTCGAACCACCTCACCGGTGGCGTCGGCGGCACGGGCGGCAATGGTGGTGCCGGCGGTGGGACCGGTGGCGTCGGCGGTGAGGCGATCAGCAAGGCTGCCGGGATCGCTGACGGCGGTACCGGGGGCACCGGCGGTGCTGCGACGCAGCCGGGCAGCCCGGGCGGCAACGGCGGCAAGGGCGGCAACGCCAGCTCGATCTTCGGAGTGGCCCACGGTGGGCCCGGGGGTGGCGGCGGCGCCGGCACGCCGCCGGGTTCCCCGGGTGCGCCGGGGACGCCGTAGGCGCCGTCCTGGTCGTACTGGGTACCGGCGTCGCCTGGAGCTGGCCTGGGAACCCGCGTCCTCCAGATCTGGACCGGCGTGATCAGTCGGGCCGGCATCCGCCAGCTGAGCTACTGGCCGAACGAGATCTCCAGCAGGCTCTTCTTCTGCTCGGTGTATTCCTGTTCGCTCAGCAGTCCGGCGGCGCGCAGTACGGCGATCTCGCGGATCGCGGCAGCCACGCCGGTCATCACGGTCCGCGGAGCGGGCACTACCTCGACATCCTCGGTGGGTGCTTGCTCGGGGGGGCCGGCGGGCCGCGCCGGCGTGCCATTCTTCGGGCCGTCCGCGCCGGCCGGCGGGCCGGCCATCGCCTGCGCGGCCATGACGCCAGCTCCCATCTGATTGACCGAGTTCGCTGCGCCGAGTTCTGCCGCCGCTGCCGTGTTCGCACCAGCCAACGGAGTGGTCAGTGCGGTCGGGCGTATTTCGGCTGCGACGGTCCGGGTCCAACTCGGCGGCACCGTCAAGCCCCCGATCACGTTCGCGCGGGCCACCGCCGCAGACATCGTCGGCACTGGCAGCCCGCCCGCGGGCGGCTTCGCCAGCGGCGCCACAAACGGCTCCACGGGTGCCGGTCCGGTACCGGGCCACGGCTCCACCCCGTCCCAGGCGCTGAATGTCTCGTCGTCATCGACTCCCGAGGCAGCGGTGAACCCGGCCAGCGGAAAATCCCCGAAGTTGCCGATCACGTCTGCCGGTAAGACCCCGAAAAGGGCCACTATTTCGGTTGGCGCAACGAGAAAGAGTCCGACCAGGCCGACCAGGAGTTCGAACTGTTCGAACTGGGCCGGGACCGCCATTGCGGACAACGCTTGCGGCACAACCGAACGGATCGCGGCGGCTTGGCCGGCCGTCCCGCCCGGATCGGTGTTCTGGTGCGGTGGGGTGAACGGTGTCAGCACCGTTGCGGCTGCCGACGAAGCTGCATAGTTGTACATTGCCAGGCTGTCCTGCGCCCACATCTCGGCGTACAGCGCCTCGGTTGCCGCGATCGCCGGAGTGTTCTGTCCCAGGAAATTCGTCGCCACCAGCGCTGCCAGCAGGCTGCGGTTGGCGGCGACCTCCGCAGGCGGCACCGTCGACGCGAACGCGGCCTCGTAAGCGGCGGCCGCCACCCGGGCCTGGGCGGCGGTTTGCTCGGCTTGGGCGGCGGTAGCGCGGAGCCATTCCACATATGACGCGGCCGCTGCGCTCATCGCCGCGGACGACGGACCCGTCCAAGTCCCTGCGGTGAGCTCCGACACCTCCGACTGATATCCGTTGACCGCCCTGTGCAGCTCGTCCGCCAGGCTGGCCCAAGCCTGCACAGCGGCCAGCATCGGCCCCGGTCCTGGACCGGTATACATCCGACCGGAGTTGATCTCCGGCGGATAGATGCCGAAATCCACTGCAGCGCATACCTCGTCTCGTTCGTTCTCGATGACTGATGCAGTCGCCCTACCGGGGCCTCAGCGACCCAGCAAGCGGTTCTTCTGCTCGGTGTATTCCTCGTCGGTCAAAATCCCCTCGTCGCGCAGCTTGGTGAATTCACGTAGCTCGGCCGCGACTCCGGTGACCACAGCCCGGGGCTTGTCGTTGGTCGGCTCACCGGTTTCGCCGGGTGCCGCGTTGTCGCCGGGGGTCCCAGCAGTTCTGGCGCGAGCGGCCCCCACCGCCTTCCCGGCATCCTTGCCGACGCGCCGTCCGGCGCCCACGGTTCCGGCCATGGCTCGTCCGGCCATGCCCGCCAGTGCCAGCTGACCGAGCGTGCCGGCCGAGCCGGCTCCCGCCACCGGTACGGCGGCGACTTCCGCTGCGGATCCAGCCAGCGCCGGCAGCGTGTACGCGACCGGGCGCACCGAAGGGGTGGCGACGGTCCACGTCGGCGGCACGGACAACGCCCCGACCGTGTTGGCCTCACCCAGACCGGCCGACAACTTCGGCGGCGGTACCGTGCCCGCCGGCAAGTTGAGCAGCGGCGCCGGAAACGGCTCCACCGGCGCCGGCTCCGTGCTCGGAAAGGGCATAACGCCATCCCAGCCGCTGAGGATCTCGTCGCTGTGCAGACCCACCATGGTGCTGTAGATGGCGACCGGAAGGTTGACCACCCCGAGCACACTGGCAGGCACGCCGAGCCCAAGGGTGGCGATGGCCGCTGACAGGCCGAAGGTGATGGTGGACAGATCGCCCAGCACGGCGAGCAGGAGCAATGGGTCCTCCGCGGCCGCCGCCGGGGTCGCCGCGCTCTGCAGCGCGCTAGGCACCGCGGCAAAGGCTCGCTGGACGGCGCTCTCCGTCGCGGCCCGTCCGGCTGCAGCCTGGTTGGCCACGCCGTCCGGGTCAGTGATCTGCGGGGGTGGTTCGAACGGCGTCAGCTCGGTCGCTGCGGCCGAGGAGGCTGCGTAGCTGTACATCGCCGCCGCGTCCTGGGCCCACATCTCCCCGTACTCGGCTTCGGTGGCCGCAATCGCCTGGGTGTTCATGCCGAACACATTGGTCGCGACCAGGGTCGACAACTGACTGCGGTTGGCCGCCACGATCGGCGGCGGAACCGTCGCCGAGAACGCGGTTTGGTAGGCAGCGACGGCGACCTTGGCCCGGGCGGAGGTTTCTTCGGCCTGTGCAGCGGTGGCTCGCAACCACGCCGCATATGACGCCGCCGCTGCGCTCATCGACGCCGACGACGGCCCCAACCAGGGACCAGCGGTCAACGCCGACACCACGGCCTGGAGCGAACTCGCCGCCGAATTCAGTCCCGTGCCGAGCGCACCCCACGCCTCGGCCGCGGCCAGGAACGGTCCCGACCCAGCACCGGCAAACATGAGGGCCGAGTTGACCTCTGGCGGGTAGCTCCCGAAATTCATGACTCGTTGCTCCTCGAAGCACCGTGTCCGGGTTGAACTCATCGCACCGCTCGTGGCGCAGGGACCCGAGGACGGAATCAGTGGACAAGCCAGGGTACTTCGGCCGCCGCACATCGCGCCCCGCGATGCGGCATATACATAGGCCGCGCATATTTTGCCGCAGCCTGAACCGAATTAGACGAGCGCCGGCACGACGATTCATGTTGATATCGCAATATTTGGATGTTAGCGTCGGGAAAACCCTGTAGAAAGGTGCGGATGATGGCGGTGCAGGTGCTTTTGGCCAAGGCGGCTTCGACGGTGATCACCGGGCTTGCCGGGGTGACCGCCTACGAAGTGCTCAAGAAAGCCGCCAGGAAAGCACCCCTGCACGAGACCGCGGTGAAGAGCGCCGAACTGGGTCTGCGCGGCACCCGCAAGGCAGAAGTAGCCGCCGAATCGGCCCGCCTCAAGATCGCCGATGTGATGGCCGAAGCGCGCGAACGCATCGGCGAAGAGGCACCCACCCCGGCCGTCGGCGAAGTCCACGACCACGATCACTGACCAGCACATGACGCCGGAAGTCGTTTCCGACGCCGCCGGTCGGATGCGAATCAAGGTCGACTGGGTTCGCTCCGATGCCCGGCGCGCCGTCGCCGTGGAGGACGCCGTCGCCGGGTGCGACGGCGTGCGGGTGGTGCACGCCTACCCACGGACCGGGTCGGTCGTCGTCTGGTACTCCCCCAGCCGCTGTGACCGCGCCGCGGTGCTCGACGCCGTAGCGGGCGCCAAAAGCACTGCGGCGGAACTGATTGCGGCTCGGGCCCCGCACTCGTCGGAGATCCGCAACACCGACGTGCTGCGCATGGTCATCGGCGGCGCCGCGCTGGCACTGCTCGGGATACGCCGCTATGTGTTCACCCGCCCCCCATTGCTCAGCCCGAGCGGGCGAGTGGTCGCCACCGGCGTCACCATCTTCACCGGTTACCCGTTCCTGCGCGGCGCGCTGCGCTCGGTGGGCTCGGGCCGGCTCGGCACCGATGCGCTGGTCAGTGCGGCCACCGTGGCCAGCTTGGTGCTGCGCGAGAATGTGGTGGCGCTGACGGTGTTGTGGCTACTCAACATCGGCGAATATCTGCAGGACCTGACGTTGCGCCGAACCCGGCGCGCCATCTCGGAGTTGTTGCGCGGCAACCAGGACACCGCCTGGTTGCGGCTGCCCGACGGCACCGAGGTGCAGGTCGCCATCGACACCGTCCAGATCGGCGACGAGGTAGTGGTCCACGACCACGTCGCGATCCCGGTCGACGGCGAGGTGGTGGCCGGCGAGGCCGTGGTCAACCAGTCCGCGATCACCGGGGAGAACCTGCCGGTCTCGATCACAGCCGGAGCACATGTGCACGCCGGGTCGGTGGTGGTGCGCGGCCGGCTGGTGGTGCGCGCGCAGGCCGTCGGCAACCAGACCACCATCGGCCGCATCATCACCCGGGTCGAAGAGGCGCAGCACGACCGCGCCCCGATCCAAACGGTCGGGGAGAATTTCTCCCGCCGTTTCGTGCCCACGTCGTTCGTCGTCTCCGCCTTGACCCTGCTGGTCACCGGCGACGTGCGGCGCGCCATGACGATGCTGCTGATCGCCTGCCCGTGCGCGGTGGGGCTGTCCACCCCGACATCCATCAGCGCGGCCATCGGCAACGGCGCGCGGCGCGGCATCCTGATCAAGGGCGGTTCGCATCTCGAGCAGGCCGGCCGGGTCGACGCGATCGTCTTCGACAAGACCGGCACGCTGACCGTCGGACGTCCGGTGGTGACCAATATCGTTTCGCTGCACAAGGATTGGGAACCCGAGCAGGTGCTGGCCTACGCCGCCAGCTCGGAGATCCACTCACGGCACCCGCTGGCCGAGGCGGTGATCCGCTCCACCGAGGAACGCCACATCAGCATTCCGCCGCACGAGGAGTGCGAGGTGCTGGTGGGGCTGGGCATGCGGACCTGGGCCGACGGGCGCACCCTGTTGCTCGGCAGTCCGGGACTGCTGCGCGCCGAGCACGTCCGGGTGTCCAAGAAGGCACAGGAGTGGGTCGACAAGCTGCGCGCCGAGGCGGAGACCCCGCTGCTGCTCGCGGTGGACGGCAAACTGGTGGGCCTGATCAGCCTGCGCGACGAAGTGCGACCCGAGGCCGCCGACGTGCTGAAGCTCTTGCGAGCCAACGGCATTCGCCGGATCGTGATGCTGACCGGAGACCACCCGGACATCGCCGCGGTGGTGGCCGCCGAATTGAATATCGACGAGTGGCGCGCCGAGGTGATGCCTGAGGACAAGCTCGAGACCGTGCGGCAACTACAGGGCGAAGGATACGTGGTCGGCATGGTCGGCGACGGCATCAACGACGCCCCCGCCCTGGCTGCCGCCGACATCGGCATCGCGATGGGACTGGCCGGCACCGACGTCGCGGTGGAGACCGCTGATGTGGCGCTGGCCAACGACAACCTGCACCGACTGCTGGACGTGCGGGACCTGGGCGCCCGTGCGGTGGACGTCATCCAACAGAACTACGGCATGTCGATCGCCGTCAATGCCGCCGGGCTGCTGATCGGGGCGGGCGGCGCGCTGTCACCGGTGCTGGCCGCGATCCTGCACAACGCGTCGTCGGTCGCGGTGGTGGCCAACAGCTCGCGACTGATCCGCTACCGACTGGACTGAGCCGCACATAGATCGCCAATATTGGTGTGCGGCAATATCTTTCATCGGACAACGAAATTTGGTCCACCCAATTGGCCAAAATCGGCCAACGTGCGGTGGGTGACCGATACGATGCGCTCACCGGTGGCAGCCCAACTGGCCGTAAGCCATCTGGCGGCGAGGAGAAGACCATGTCCTATGTGTCCGTAGTGCCCGATGCAATTGCCGCTGCGGCCGCGCAGGCGTCGGGAGTGGGCTCGGCGGTGAGCGGCGCCAGCCAGGCTGCCGCGGGCGCCACGACGGCGATGACGGCCGCTGCCGCGGATGAGATCTCCGCGACCATCGCCGCGTTGTTTTCCGCCCACGGCCGCCAATACCAGGCGATGCAAGCGGAGGCGGCGGCGTTGCACGAACAGTTCGTACGCGCCCTGTCCGGGGCCGGGGGCGCCTACGGCTGGGCCGAGGCGGCCAATGTCGCGTCGGTGCAGAGCTTTGAAGAGGCAGTGCTGGCGGCGATCAACGCCCCGACCAACCTGCTCCTGGGCCGCCCGCTCATCGGCGACGGCACCAACGGTGCGGCCGGCACCGGCGCCAACGGCGGCGCCGGCGGCCTGTTGTGGGGCAACGGCGGCAACGGCGGGTCCGGCGGAGTGGGGCAGGCCGGCGGCCGTGGTGGCGATGCCGGATTGTTCGGCCGCGGCGGTGCCGGCGGCGCCGGCGGCCAAGGTGTGCCGGGGGCCAGTGGCACCACCAAGTTCGGCGGGCCCGGCGGGATCGGCGGCGTCGGCGGGGCAGGCGGGAACGGCGGCCTGTTGTGGGGCGACGGCGGAGCCGGCGGGATCGGTGGAACCGGCGGCACCGGCGGGGCCGGGACGGACGGCGGCCTGGGCGGACGCGGCGGCACCGGGGCGTCCGGTGGAGCCGGAGGCAATGCGCCAGGATTGTTCGGCGGCACCAACGGCGACGGCGGCCGCGGCGGCGACGGCGGGTTGGGTGGCCGGGGCGGTCACCTGGCGGCCGGTACCGGTGGCAACGGCGGCAACGGCGGCACCGCTGGTCAGGGCGGCAGCGCCGGGAGCGGTGGGACAGGCGGGAGCGCGGGTGACGCCGGCATCGGCGGGACGGGTGGCAACGGCGGCGACGGCGTCCACGGCGGCGACGGCGGCAAGGGTGGCGACGCAGTCGGTGCCGGCACCGCGAATGCCACCGCCGGTCGCGGCGGCGACGGCGGCGCCGGCACCGTCCGTGGCGGCAGCGGCGGCGACGGCGGATTGGCCACGGCCCACGGCACCGGCAACGCGACCGGCGGCAACGGGGGCCGCGGTGGCGACGGCGGAGGCGATGGTGGTGACGGCGGCACCGGACTGATCGCCAACGCGAACTCGACGGCGACCGCCACCGGCGGCACGGGTGGCGACGGCACCAACGGCGCCTCCGGCGGCAACGGCGGCCGGGGCGGCAACGCTGAAAACGAAGGTCTCGGCGCCAACTTCGCCGGTGGCGGTGGCAGCGGCGGTCAGGGCGCCACCGGCGACGGCGGTGACGGTGGCACCGCCGGCAGCTCACTGGTCAACAACCCCAACTCGACGGCCGATCTCGTCGGTGGCGTAGCCGGCGCGGGCGGCAACGGTGGCGGCACCGGTGATGGCGGCCGTGGCGGCGACGGCGGCCTGGCTTACACCTCCGGCCTGGGCACCGTCACCGGCTCCGACGGCGCAGCCGGTGGGACCAGCTTTGCCGGACAAGGTGGCGACGGCGGCGACGGCGGCGGCGGCATGATCGACTCCACGACCTCCACCGCGACCGCAACCAGCGGTTCCGGCGGCAACGGCGGCTCAGGATTCGCCGGCGGCAACGGCGGTAACGCCGGCGAGGCGGAGAACGGCGGACTGGGCAACAACGTCGCCGGGGCGGGCGGTGCCGGTGGCAAAGGCAGCATCGGAAATGGCGGCACCGGGGGCGCCGGCGGCCATTCGCAGATCGACAACCCCAACTCGACGGCAAATGCCGTCGGCGGTAAAGCCGGCGCGGCCGGCAACAGTTCCGGCGGCACCGGAGGTGTCGGCGGCGAAGGCGGATCGGCTGAGAACAACGGCTTGGGTGCGGCGACAGGCACTGCCGGCGCACCCGGCGGGACCAGCACGTTTAGCAAGGGCGGCGACGGGGGTGTCGGTGGTTTCGCGTCGATCGGCTCCACCACCTCGACTGCTTCCGCCACCGCCGGGAACGGCGGTCAGGGTGGCGCCGGCAGTGCCGCCGGTGGCAACGGAGGCGCCGGCGGCAGCGCGCAGAACGCGGGTCTGGGCAGCGGCTTCGGCGGGGCGGGCGGTCAGGGCGGCGCCGGCACCGATGTCGGCAGTACCGGCGGCGCCGGCGGCACCGGCGGCGATTCGACGATTTCTGCCACCCTCCCGTCGACCAGCAAGTCCGTCGGCGGCAACGGAGGCAACGGCGGCGACGGCCTCGCCACGGGCGGCGCCGGCGGCAAGGGCGGCAAAGCCTTCGGAATCAACCCCCAGCAGGGAACGGACGGCTCCCCCGGCCAATAGCCGACGGCTGCCGGAGGGATCAGCAGCAGTCCTCGCCGCGCCAAGCGCGGACTCCCTGCCACACCGCGATCCCAGCGACGGCCAGTCCGATCACCGGGTCGATCCACCATCCGGCGGGCCAGGCCGCGGTGACGGCCAGCCCGACCAGCACCCCGGCGGCCTGCACCGCGCACAGATAGTTCTGCGTGCCCTCTCCCGCGGTGGCCCCGGACCGCAGACGCGTGCCCAGCCGGCGATTCGCCCAGCCGAGCACCGGCATCAGGATCAGGGCCAGTGCGGTCAAGCCGATCCCGATCACCGACGTCTCCGCGTGCTCGCCGACGAACAGGTGACGGATGGATTCGGCGGCGACATACGGAGCCACCAGCCAGAAAGACACCGCGACACCGCGTTGGGCACGTCGTTCGGCGGTGTCCGACAGCACCCGGTCACCGCTGAACCGCCACACCACCATGGCGCTGGCCAGGCCCTCGGATGCCCCGCCCAGGGCCCAGCCGGTCAATGCGACCGACCCGACCGCCAAGCCCTGCCACACACCGATGCCACCCTCGATCAGCAACACCGCGAGGCTGACCCAGGCCAGCCGGTGTGCCCACCGCGCGTTGCGCTGCCATTCGGAGTCGTGCAGCGCAGGCGCCGCGTGCACGTGGGAGGTGGCCGCAGTCTCCATCCCGTCGATGCTAGCGGTGCGCCGGCTGCGACCGTGCCATGCGCGCCCGCTTGTCGGCGCCTCGTTAATCTGTCTAACCATGCCGAACAACGCCGCCGCCAAACCTCTGGACGGCTTCCGGGTACTGGACTTCACCCAGAACGTGGCCGGACCGCTGGCCGGACAGGTGCTGGCCGACCTGGGCGCCGAAGTCATCAAGATCGAGGCGCCTGGCGGCGAACAGTCCCGGCGCCTCACCTCGGTGTTGCCCGGCCGGCCCCCACTGGCGACCTACTTCCTGCCCAACAACCGCGGCAAGAAGTCGGTGGCCGTCGACCTCACCGACGACCGGGCCAAGCAGCAGATCCTGCAGCTGGCCGACACCGCCGACGTGGTGCTGGAAGGGTTCCGGCCCGGCGTCATGGAACGGCTCGGCCTCGGTCCGGACGAACTGCGGTCCCGCAACCCGACATTGATCTATGCCCGGCTGAGCGCTTACGGCGGCAACGGACCCCACGGCTCACGCCCCGGCGTCGATCTGATGGTCGCCGCCGAAGCGGGCATGAGCACCGGCATGCCGACACCCAGCGGCAAGCCGCAGATCATCCCGTTCCAGCTGGTCGACAATGCCAGTGGTCACGTGCTGGCCCAGGCGGTGCTGGCCGCCCTGCTCAATCGGGAACGGCACGGCGTCGGCGACCTCGTCGAGGTCGCGATGTACGACGTCGCGGTCGGCCTGCAGGCCAATCAGCTGACCATTCACCTGAACAAGACCGGCGCGCCGGCGCCGGCCCCGAAATCCGACGCGCCGGTCAAGAAACGTAAGGGCGTCGGCTTTGCCACCCAGCCGTCGGACGCCTTCCGCGCCTCCGACGGCTACCTGGTGATCAGCGCCTACGTGCCCAAGCACTGGACCAAACTGTGCGAGATCATCGGCAGACCCGACCTGATCGACGACGAGCGGTTCGCCGACCAGCGGTCCCGGGCGATCAACTATCCGGAACTGACCGACGAACTCGAGCAGGCGCTGGCCACCAAGACTGCGGCCGAATGGGTCGAGCTGCTGCAGCAGGGCGGCCTGATGGCCTGCCTGGCTTACAGCTGGAAACAGGTGGTGGACACCCCGCTGTTCGCGGAGAACGACCTCGCCCTGGTCGTCGGCGACGGCGAGGCCGCGGTCACCGTGATCCGCACCCCGGCGCGCTTCGCCAGCTTCGACGCCACGGTCACCGACCCGCCGCCGGCGGTCGGTCAACACAACGAGCTGTACCTCACCGGCGGTTCTTAAGCGCGGTTCGCCAATCGGTGTCTTTCTTTGAATACGCCATGAATCGGTGCTCGGCCGACCGATTCCGCGTGCCGCGAGGGACGATTTGGGCGTCCGCCTCCGGCGGAAATCATAGCGGGATTCACATGTTTGCTGCCGGCAGATATGACGTTTCCCGCCGGTCCGCCGCCCGGTGGACACGGTACGGACAGGCCGTGTTCACCCCGGTCGTGAAAGGTCGCCGGCGAGCGGCGGTCGCATCGGTCCGCTGACTGTCCAGACGGCCGGGTTCTGAGGAGTCCTATGAGCAGCACCACCACCGGTTCCGCTGCGGCGCCGGAGTCCGGCGGCCTCCTGACTAATTTGCGCCATGACCTCCCGGCATCCATGGTCGTGTTCCTGGTCGCGCTGCCGCTGTCGCTGGGAATCGCGATCGCCTCCGGCGCCCCGCTCGCCGCGGGGCTGATCGCCGCGGTGGTCGGCGGTATCGTCGCCGGCGCGCTGGGTGGTTCTTCGGTTCAGGTCAGCGGCCCGGCTGCGGGCCTGACCGTGGTGGTCGCCGAGCTGATCGAACATCTCGGGTTCGAGATGTTGTGCATGATGACCCTGGCGGCCGGTGTGCTGCAGATCCTGTTCGGCGTGAGCCGGATGGCGCGCGCCGCGCTGGCGATCGCTCCCGTCGTCGTGCACGCCATGCTCGCGGGTATCGGCATCACCATCGTGCTGCAGCAGTTCCATGTGCTGATCGGCGGCAAATCGTTCAGCTCGGCGTGGCAGAACCTGATCGCGATCCCCAACGGGATCCTGCACCACGAACTGCACGAGGTGATCGTCGGCGGCACGGTCATCGTCATCCTGTTGGCGTGGGGCAAGCTGCCGCCGAAAGTGCGGATGGTTCCCGGCGCCCTGGTGGCCATCGTGGCTGCGACGATCCTGGCCAGGGTGGTCGGCCTCGATGTGGAGCGCATCAATCTGCAGGGCAGCTTCTTCGACGCCATCGGCCTGCCCCAGCTTCCGGAACCGGGCAGGCCGACCTGGACCACCGAGATCAGCACCATCGTCTTCGGCGTCCTGACCATTGCGCTGATCGCCAGCGTGGAGTCGCTGCTCTGCGCGGTCGGGGTCGACAAGCTGCACAGCGGTCCGCGCACCAACTTCAACCGGGAGATGATCGGGCAGGGCAGCGCAAACATGCTGTCCGGTCTGCTCGGCGGATTGCCCATCACCGGCGTCATCGTGCGCAGTTCGGCCAACGTGGCCGCCGGTGCCCGGACCCGGATGTCGGCGATCCTGCACGGCGTGTGGGTGTTGCTGTTCGCCTCGCTGTTCACCGACCTGGTCAAGCTGATCCCCACCGCTGCCCTGGCCGGCCTGCTCATCGTGATCGGTTTGCAGCTGGTCAAACTGGCCCACGTCCAGTTGGCCTGGCGCACCGGGAACGCCGTCATCTACAGCATCACCATCGTGTGCGTGGTGTTCCTCAACCTGCTCGAGGGTGTGGCGATCGGCTTGGCCGTGGCGATCGGCTTCCTGCTGGTGCGCGTGGTACGGGCCCCCATCGAAGCCCGCCCGGTGGGCGACGAGACCAAAGAGTGGCGCGTCGACATCGACGGCACGCTCAGCTTCCTGCTGATGCCGCGCCTGACGGGCGTGCTGTCCACGTTGCCGAAGGGTTCTGACGTCACGCTGAACCTCAACGCCGACTACATCGACCATTCCATCTCGGAGGCCATCTCAGACTGGAAGACCAGCCACGAAGCCACCGGCGGGCGGGTCCGAATCAATGAGATCTCACCGGCGAACCTGTCCACCGCGCACACCAGGCCACCGAAACGCCACTTCAAGTCGGGCTCGTTGCGGGAAGTCCCGTGGACGTCACGCCGGGACCGCAACGGAGATCGGTCCGACGTGTCGATCCTCGACGGCGTCGAGGAATATCACCGCAGCGGCGTGCCGCACCTGCACCACCACGTCTCGGAGTTGACCGATTCGACCAACCCGGACACCCTGTTCCTGACCTGCGCGGATTCCCGGATTCTGCCGGACACCATCACCGCCAGCCGGCCCGGGGACCTTTACATCGTCCGCAATGTCGGCAACCTGGTGCCCGACGATCCCGCCGATCGCTCGGTGGACGCCGCGCTGGACTTCGCGGTCAACCGGCTGGGCGTGACATCGGTGGTGGTCTGCGGTCATTCGTCGTGCCGCGCGATGCAGGTGCTGCTGGACGGCACGTCTGTCGACCCCGGCACTGCGATCGGCCGCTGGCTGGAGTACGCCCAGGAGAGTCTGGACGCCTACCGCAACCATCACACGGCCCGGGTGAGCAGCACGTCCAACGGCTTCCGGTTCAGCGACGTCGACCAGCTGGCGATCGTGAACATCGCAATGCAGGTGGACCGGCTGAGCCGGAACCCGATCCTGGTGCCCGCGCTGGAGTCGGGCGCGATACAAGTGGTCGGCATCTTCTTCGACTTCGCCACGGTGCACGTGCACGTGATCGACCGGGACGGCATCGTGCACGCCGCCGAGTCCGCCGACGCGATGGCTCAGCCGTTGGGCAGCCGCACGACCTGAAGGAAGAACTCGTCGATCTGCCGGACCGCGTTCATGAACTGGTCGAGGTCCACCGGCTTGGTGACGTAGGCGTTGGCGTGCAGCTTGTAGCTGCGCAGGATGTCTTCCTCCGCCGAAGACGTGGTCAGCACCACGACCGGAATCCGGCACAGCTCGGGATCGGACTTGATCTTCTGCAGCAGTTGCCGGCCGTCGTATTTCGGCAGGTTCAGGTCGAGCAGGATGAGGTCGGGCCGCGGCGCGTGCTCGTAGGCGCCGCGCTTGTAGAGGTAGTTCAGCCCTTCCTCACCATCGCGCGCCACATGCAACCGGTTGTTGAGCTTGTTGTGCTCGAAGGCTTCTCGGGTGATGAGTTCGTCTCCCGGGTCGTCCTCGACCAGCAGGATGTCGATCGCCCGACCGGGTGCCATCATCATCATTCGCGTGCTCCTTCTGCAGTGACCAAGCTCTGTTGGACCGCCGCGCCGGCCCCCCCGTTGGACTCGACGATCGGCAGGGTGAACTCGAACCGTGTCCCTTCGGTATACGAGGTGTCGATCCACACGGTGCCGCCGTGATGTTCGACGATCTTCTTGCATAACGCGAGCCCGAGTCCCGTTCCACCATAGGCGTCGCGACCGTGCAGGCGCTGGAAGATGATGAAGACCTTGTCGACGAACTCCGGCGGAATACCGATGCCGTTGTCGGCGACGCTGAGCAGCCAGAAACCCTGCCGGTTGCCGGTGCCGCGTTGGCAGTCGATGACGATCCGGGGCGCGAGGTCTTCCCGGCGGAACTTCACCGCATTGCCGATCAGGTTCTGCCACAGCATGGTCAGCAGCGTCGGGTCGCCGTACACCTGGGGCAGACGCGGGTTCAGCCGGACGATCTCGGCCTGCGATTCCTCGATCGCGACCGCGAGGTTGGCCACCGCCGAATCAAGTGCGGTGTCGAGCTCGACGGCGGTGTACTTGGTGTTGAGCCGGCCCACCCGGGAGAAGCTGAGCAGGTCGTTGATCAGCACCTGCATGCGCTTGGCGCCGTCCACAGCGAAGTTGATGTATTCCACACCGCGGGCGTCGAGCTTGTCCGCATACCGCCGCTCGAGCAACTGACAGAACGAGGCGACCTTTCGCAGCGGTTCCTGCAGATCGTGGGACGCGACATAGGCGAACTGCTCCAGTTCGGCGTTCGACCGGCGCAGATCGCTGGCCTGCTCGTCCAGCTGGGCCTGGGCGATCTGGGAATCTTCCAACGCGAGCACGATTCCCTGCCGCATGTTCTCCACATCGACGGCCATGCCGCGGATGTCGGCGGGCCGACGCGGCGGCTCGATGGTCTCGGTGAAATGGCCGTCGGTGATAGACCGGCACGAGGCGGCCAGCGCGGCCAGCGGACGGGTGACCGCACGCTGCACCAGCAGGCCCAACAACGCGGCGGTGGCGATGAACACCAGCACCATCCCGCCCAGCACCCGGTCCCGCCAGTCGTTCATGCGCTCGAGTCGGGCGGCGCCGCCGTCGCGGGCCGCGGTCAGATGGGCATTCTGCGCATCGAAGAGAGCGCGCAGGTGGTCGAAGTCGGACTTGCCCAGGGCCGCCGTGGCATTGGGCACCACCGCCGCCACGTGCGGAGTGACCCGGGAAATCAGTGGCTCCGCGTAGTCGTGACGCCACCTGGCCGCGGTCGTCTCGACGGCTTCCAGGTCGGCGATCAGATCGGGCCGTCGCACCAGGCGCTGCCGAATGTCCTGCGAGGCCGCCTGTTCGGCGCGTATCCCGTCGTAGTACGGGGTGAGGAACTGCGGATCGGCGGAGATCAGATAGCCCCGCAGGCCCGTCTCCTGATCGCGCAACGCCGACTGCAACTGGGCGGCCGCCACCCGCGACGGCTGGATGTCGTCGCGCAGCGAACGCGACACCTCGTCGGTGCGGTCCAGCAGCAAGCTGCCGATCACGGCACCCACCAGCACCAGCACGCCCATCGTGGCCAGCACGTACACCAGCCAGCCCCGGACGGTGAGCTGCGCCTTGGGCAGCGTGCCCCGCGCGTCGTTCCTCACGAGGCCGTCACCGGGTCGTCCGTTCGACGCGCACCACCGCGATGTCGTCGCTCAAGCCGCCCATGCTGCGGGCGAGTTCTTCCGCACCGTCGATGAGGGCGTCGACGAACTCCGGGCCCGACAGTCCCGCATGTCCTCGCGCCAGCGTCAGCAGGCCGTCCTCGCCGAGTCGCCGCCCGCCCGGCCCCGCATAGCCCTCGAAGAGGCCGTCGGTCAGCAGCAGCAGGCCGTGCCCGGCGGGCAGGGTCAATTCGTGCAAGGGCCAGTCGGTGCTGTGCAGTCCCAGCGCGGGACCGTAGGGCGGCTCGATCCACTCCACCGATCCCGGGCCGTGCAGCAGCATCCCCGGATGGCCGGCCCGGACCGCGGTGATCGGTGCAGGCTCGGGCGGTATCGCCAGGCTCAGCACCGTGGCGAAGACACCGTTCTCGGCGCGCTCGGCGTGCAGCACCCGCTCCAGCTGGCGCATCTGGTCCACACCGTGAATGCCGGTGAAAGTCAATGTGCGCCAAGCGATCCGCAGCGCCGCACCCAGAGCCGCCTCATCCGGGCCATGCCCGGCGACGTCGCCGATCAGCACGTGGGTGACGCCGTCGGGCGTCTGGACCACGTCGTAGAAGTCGCCGCAGAGCAACGCGTTCTCCCGGCTGGGCCGGTACCGGGTCACGATTTCCACGCAGGGCCGCTCCAGCAGCAGCGGGGACGGCAGCAAGCCGCGTTCGAGCAGCGCGTTCTCCCGCGCCCGTAGTTCGCTGGCGTGCAGGTCCGCGGCGATCAGCTCGGCGCGTTTGCGCTCGATCGCATAGAGCAGCGCGCGTCGCAGCATCTCCGGCTCAACGCGCCCCTTGACCAGGTAGTCCTGGGCGCCGGCGGCGACCGCGGAGGCGCCGAAGTACTCGTCGTTCAGTCCGGTGAGCACCACGATCGGGACGGTGGCATCACTGCGCAGGATGCGGTCCAGCGCGTCGATCCCGTTGGCGTCGGGCAGGTTCAGATCCAGCAGCACGCAGTCGGGCCGGGCGGCGGCCAACTCGCGTTCGGCGTGCGCCATCGACTGGGCCCACACCACTTCGATGTCGGCGACCGCATCGGTGATCAGCTCTTCGACCAGTACCGCGTCGGCCCGGTCGTCTTCGACCAGCAGCAGGGACAGGGCCTGCCAGCTGTCCGCCGGCACCATAGAGCCCGGCAGGGAACCCGGCACCGTCAAGTCCCCGCCCCCGGCGGGCGCGGACCTACGTTTCTCACCAAATTCGGCTCCCCAGGGCAACAGTGGCACCACGTCATGTGGTCGTCGTACGACGCATCGGCACCCGGCCGGCGCGCCGACACAGGCCTACACGTTGGCGCGTCCACCACGACTGGCTTCTCAATCGCGTGGACTCGATCGTCAGTGGATCCTATGCAATGGCGACGGGCTTTCTGCCCAGTTCGGACAAACTATATGCGCACCGGTGGATAACGCTCAGCGCAGCAACGCCCGGGACATCACAACCCGCTGAATCTGGTTGGTGCCCTCATAGATCTGGGTGATTTTGGCGTCGCGCATCATCCGTTCCACCGGGAAGTCGACGGTGTACCCGGCGCCGCCGAAAAGCTGTACGGCGTCGGTGGTCACCTCCATCGCCACGTCGGATGCCAGGCACTTCGACGCCGCGGAGATGAAACCCAGATTTCCCTCGCCGCGCTCGGCGCGGGCGGCGGCGCTGTACACCATCAGCCGCGCGGACTCCACCTTCATCGCCATGTCGGCGATCATGAACTGCACGGCCTGGAAGCTGCTGATCGACTGACCGAACTGCTTGCGGTCCTTGGTGTAGGCGATGGCCGCGTCCAGCGCGCCCTGCGCGATGCCCACGGCCTGGGCGCCGATGGTCGGACGGGTGTGGTCCAAGGTGGCCAGCGCGGTCTTGAATCCCGTACCCGGGTCGCCGATCATCCGGTCGCCGGGGACGCGGCAGTTCTCGAAGTACAACTCGGTGGTCGGCGAGCCCTTGATGCCCAGCTTGCGTTCCTTGGGGCCGACGACGAAGCCCTCGTCGTCGATGTGCACCATGAACGCCGAGATGCCGTTGGCCCCCTTGTCCGGGTCGGTCACGGCCATCACGGTGTACCAGGATGACTTGCCGCCGTTGGTGATCCACGCTTTGGCGCCGTTGAGGATCCAGTCGTCGCCGTCGGCCTTGGCCCGGGTCCGCATCGAGGCGGCATCCGAGCCGGCCTCGCGTTCGCTCAGCGCGTAGGACGCCATGGCCTCCCCGGCGGCGATGGACGGCAGGACCTGCTTCTTCAGCTCGTCCGATCCACGCAGGATCAAGCCCATGGTGCCCAGCTTGTTGACCGCCGGGATCAGCGACGCCGACGCGTCGACGCGGGCGACTTCCTCGATGACGATGCAGGCCGCCACCGAGTCCGCGCCCTGACCGCCGTATTCCTCCGGGACGTGCACGGCGTTGAAGCCCGAGGCGTTCAGCGCGTCCAGCGCCTCCTGCGGGAACCGGGAGTTCTCGTCCACATCGGCGGCGTGCGGAGCGATTTCCTTCTCCGCAAGCGCGCGGATCGCGGCGCGCAGCTCCTGGTGCTCCTCGGGTAGTTGGAACAGATCGAACGACGGATTTCCGGCCCATCCAGCCATCGCCAGCCTCCTAAGACCTCTTGCTACTGATCGGTAACTTTACTCTGCAGCGCCGCATCCTTGGCCGCGACCGTCTCGGCCAGCTGATCCTGAAACGCCACCACCCGCGCCCGCAGCTGCGGGTCCGCTGCACCCAGCATCCGCACCGCCAACAACCCGGCGTTACGCGCGCCGCCGATCGACACCGTCGCCACCGGGACCCCGGCCGGCATCTGCACGATCGACAGCAACGAGTCGAGCCCGTCCAGCCGAGCCAGCGGCACCGGGACGCCGATCACCGGCAGCGGCGTGGCCGCGGCCACCATGCCCGGCAGATGCGCGGCACCGCCCGCACCCGCGACGATCACCTCGATGCCGCGGTCCGCGGCCTGCCGGGCGTAATCGAACATCACCGCGGGCGTGCGGTGCGCCGAGACCACCCGTACCTCGTGCGGGATGTCGAACTCGGCCAGCGCCTGGGCGGCCTCCTGCATGACCGTCCAGTCGCTGTCGCTGCCCATGATCACCCCGACCCTGGGTGCCCGGGGTTGCTCAGTCATCGGCGTGCCCATCCCATCCGTCCGTCCACTGCGCGTGCGCCAACCAGTGTGCTGCCAGCTCGGCGCGTTCCCGCAGGCCGGCCACGCCATCGGGACCGGTCGCGCGCCGGCCGACGAAGTTGATGTGCCCGACCTTGCGGCCGGCGCGCTCGGCCTTGCCGTACAGATGCACCTGCGCGTCCGGCATCCGGGCGAACAGGTGATGCAGACGCTCATCGATGGACATGGCCGGTGTCTGGGCGGCCCCCAGCACGTTGGCCATCACCGTCACCGGCGCCACGGCGTCGGTGTCACCGAGCGGGTAGTCCAGCACCGCCCGCAAATGCTGCTCGAACTGGCTGGTCAGGGAGCCGTCCATGGTCCAGTGCCCGGAATTGTGCGGCCGCATCGCCAGCTCGTTGACCACCAGAGAACCGTCGGTGGTCTCGAACAGCTCCACCGCGAGCACCCCGACCACACCCAGTTCCCCGGCCAACCGCAGCGCCAACTGCTGGGCGGCGGACGCCACGCCGGTGGCCAGGTCCGGCGCGGGCGCGATCACCTGGACGCAGATGCCGTCGCGCTGCACCGTCTCCACCACCGGCCATGCCGCGCCCTGCCCGAACGGTGAGCGGGCCACCAGCGCGGACAGTTCCCGGCGCAGCGCCACCCGCTCCTCGACCAGCACCGGCACCCCGCCGGCCAGGTACTCAGCGGCGAACTCGCGGGCATGCGCAAGATCAGCCGCCATCGCCACACCGCGGCCGTCATAACCGCCGCGGGCCGCCTTCACCACCAGCGGACCTCCGATCCGCGCGGCGAACCGGTCCAGCTCGGCCAGACCCTCGGCGGTCTCGATGCCGATGTACCGCGGCACCGGCGCGCCCAGCAGCTCCAACCGTCGCCGCATCACCAGCTTGTCCTGGGCGTGCATCAGGGCCTGCGGCGGTGGCGCCACGTTCACGCCCTCGGCGACCAGCTTCTCCAGCAGCTCATTCGGCACGTGTTCGTGGTCGAACGTCAGCGCGGCCGCGCCGGCGGCCACCCGGCGCAGGTCTGCCAGGTCGGTGTGCGAACCGATCACCACGTCGGGGCTGACCTGGGCGGCCGGGTCGTCCGCCGAATTAGCCAGCACGCGCAAACTCTGTCCGAGCGCGATGGCGGCCTGGTGCGTCATCCGGGCAAGTTGACCACCGCCGACCATGGCTACCAGCGGGGTGCGGGGTCTGGACACGGCCATCATGTTGTCATGGCACCTGACCGGCGTGTTTACCGGGAGTTGTGCCAAATTGTTATGTATCATTTTGCGCCTATTTCGAGATCATCCGTAGACTGGCGTGCTGTGTCCTTCGCCGATGCCACAATTGCGCGCCTCCCCGGGGTGGTCCAGCCCTTTGCGATGCGCCACCATGAGCTGATCAAATTTGCCATTGTCGGCGGCACCACGTTCATCATCGACTCGGCGATCTTCTACACGCTGAAGCTGACCATCCTCGAGTCCAAGCCGGTGACGGCGAAAGTGATCGCAGGCATCGTAGCGGTCATCGCGTCCTACATCTTGAACCGCGAATGGAGCTTCCGTAACCGCGGTGGGCGCGAACGGCACCACGAGGCGCTGCTGTTCTTCGCGTTCAGCGGCGTAGGTGTGTTGCTCAGCATGGCGCCACTGTGGTTCTCCAGCTACGTGCTGGAACTGCGGGTGCCGAACGTGTCCCTGACGATGGAGAACCTCGCCGACTTTCTCTCGGCGTACATCATCGGCAATCTGCTGCAGATGGCGTTCCGGTTCTGGGCTTTCCGGCGCTGGGTGTTCCCGGACGCGTTCGCCCGCGACCCGGAGAAGGCGCTGGAGTCGGCGCTGACCGCGGGCGGGATCGCCGAAGTGTTCGAGGACGAGCTGGAAGACGGCAACGTCACGTTGTTGAAGTCGTGGCGCAACCGCCGGTCGAGGACAGCTCAGCTGGGCGATTCCTCGGACCCCAGGGTGTCGAAGACTTCGTGATACAGCAGCGCGTGCACCTCGCGTAGCCGCGGAATGTTGTAGAACTCCAACGGGTCCTGGGACGCCGACTCGATGATCAGCGTCCCGGTGCGGAACATCCGCTCGAATACCCTGTCCCGGAACTCCACGCTGTTGATCCGGGCCAGCGGAATGTCGATACCGCTTCGGGTCAGCACGCCGTGCCGGTACATCACCCGCCGGTTGGTCACCACGAAATGAGTGGTCAGCCAGGTCAGGATCGGCCACACCGTGAGCCAGCCGACGATGATCAGCCAGCCGCCCCAGATGACGCCGTAGATGATTTTCTTGGTCAGCGGCTGCCACGGCGTCGACTCCAGGGCGCCGGACCCCAGCGCGGCCAGGCCGGTCACCAGGATCAGCACCAGCACCGGGAGGATCAGTCGCTTCCAATGCGGATGGCGGTGCAGGACCACCTTCTCGCCCTTGGCCAGTGCATTGTCCGGATAGCCCATGGCACAAACCTATCGCTGCGTCAGCGCAAATGGATGACGTCGCCGGCCGACACCACGACCAGCTGACCCGATTTGCCGGAATTGCTGTCCCAGGTTTCCAGCATCAACCGGCCGTGGTCGTCGATATCCCGCGCGATCCCGACGACGTCGCTGCCACCGGGGAGTTCGGCCCGCACCCGGGATCCCAGCGTGAGACTGCGGGCCCGGTAGTCAATGGCCAGCCGGGGGTCGGCTCCCCGTGCTTCGCGCCAGGCGGCGATGCGCTCCCCGAGGTCCCGCAGCAGCCGGCGGACCAGGAGGTCGCGGTCGGGCTGCGCGACGCCCTCAGCCCGCAGTGAGGTCGCCCCGACGTCCGGGGGCGCCTCGGTCACGTTGACGCCGATGCCGATCACCGCGAACGGCTGGGTCACCTCGACCAGGATGCCGGCCAGTTTGCCGCCGCCGGCCAGCACGTCATTCGGCCATTTCAGGCCCGCTTCCACGGGGCTGACGGAGGCCACCGCATCAACCACCGCCAGCCCGGTGGCCAGCGACAACCAACCCCACCCGGCGGTGGGCACGTCGTCCACCCGCACTCCCACCGACAGCGCGATCTGTCCGCGCGGCGCGGCCGACCATTGCCGGCCGTGGCGGCCACGTCCGGAGGTCTGCTGCTCGGCGATCAGCACCGCGCCGTCGATGTCGGTGCCTGACGACGCGCGGGCCAGCAGGTCGGCGTTGGTGGACCCGGTCTGGGCGACGACGTCGAGGTGCCGCCAGTAGGAGTCGCCGAGCACGTCGGCGCGCAAGGCGGCTTCGTCGAGGGCCGGCTGATCGGAGTCGGTCATCGGCTCAGCTTAAGACGCGGCCGGTCCGCTCCGGGCGCGCTGCAGCATGTCCCGCACCGCGCCATCTGGTGTGAATCGTGGGCGTCGCGGGTGCAGCCTGGGCGGGAAAAACGTGAAATTGCCGCCCAGAGCTCACGCTCAACGCCGCAGGCTCCCGCTGCGCTGCAGCATGTCCCGCACCGCGAGGTGACTGAACAGCATGCTGGTCCCGATCGGGTTACCCCCGCCGGGGTAGGCCAGGCCGCTCGGCGCGGCCATCGTGTTGCCGGCGGCGTACAGGCCCGGGATCGGGTTGCCCGCCGTGTCGAGCACCCGCGCGGCGGCATCGGTGCGCAACCCGCCCTTGGTGCCCAGATCCGAGATGCCAAAGGCCGCAGCGTGATACGGCGGCGTGTCGATCGGCACCAAGGGCGAGGCCCCGCCGGAGAAGGCGCGGTCGAACGCTTCGTCACCGCGTCCGAAGTCCTGGTCGACACCCGCCGCGGCGAATTCGTTGAACCGGGCCACCGTCGCCACCAGCGCGGCCGGTGGCACCCCGATCTTGGCGGCCAGCTCCGCCAGGGTGTCGGCGCTGTGCCACAACCCGGCCGCGACGTACTTCTGCGTCTCGACGATCGACACGTTGGCCGCCTTGACCGGCGGCACCTCGCCTTCCCGATCGTCGTAGATCATCCAGTACGGCAGCGTCATCGAGCCGTCCTGCAACTGGGCGATGATCTCCCGGCCGGCCCGGTCGTAGGCCCGGGACTCGTTGACGAAGCGGTTGCCGTCCTGGTTGACGAAGATGCCGCCGGTGAACCACAGCGCGAACGCCGAACGGCCGTCGGGGTGCGTCATGCCCGGCGACCACCAGGCCTGGTCCAGCAGGTCGGTGTCGGCGCCGACGGCGATGCCGGCCTGCAGCGCCTGCCCGAGGCTGCCGGGCCCGCCCATCGTGTCCCGGGCGTGGCCGGGCACGCCGTACCGGCGGCGCAGCTCGTCGTTACCTTCGAAACCACCGGCGGCCAGCAACACTCCCCGCCGGGCGCGAATGGCCGTGCGTTCGCCCCAGCTGTCCACGATGGCCCCCACCACCTCACCGTCGGACACCACGAGTTCGACCAGCGCCGTGTCGCGTCGCAGCGACGCGTTCGGGTACTGCTTGATCGCCGTCAGGAACCGCGCGATCAACGCCCGGCCCCCGACGTAGTAGTCCGCCGGGGTAGCCGCCCCGAGCCGGTCGGTGTCCAGCGGCCCGCGGATGGCGTCGCGCAGTTCCGGGGCGGCGGCCACCTTCAGCGGCTTGGCCGCGATGTGCCGCTGGCCGTCCAACCGGGCCTTGGGCGCCCTGCCGTAGTAGTCGGGCCACGGCAGCGGCACGAACGTGATGGCGGGGTCCTGCTCCAGATACTCGATCAGCGGCGCACCGCCGCGCACATAGGTCTCCTGCAGCTCGACCGGGGTCCGGTCGCCGACGACGGCGCGGTAGTAGGCGAGCGCGTCCTCGATGGTGTCGTCCGTTCCGGCGCGCTGCAGCACCGGATTGCACGGAAACCACACCCCGCCGCCGCCGGAGTAGGCGGTGGTGCCGCCGAACCGCTCGGTGGACTCGACCAGCAGCACGTCGAGGCCCTCGCGGGCGGCGGTGTACGCGCCGGTCACTCCCCCGCCGCCGGAGCCCGCGACCACTACGTCGGTCTCGGCTGCCCACTCGATCGCCGCATGGTCGCCCATCAGCGGAGACTACTTAAGGGCATATTAAGGGCCTCCCACCGGGCGGGCTGAGTCTGCCGATAGCATCGACTCCCATGACAAGCGTTGCCGACCACACTGCCGAGCCCGCCGCCGAGCACGTCATCGACATCCACACCACCGCCGGCAAGCTCGCGGAGTTGCACAAGCGCCGCGAAGAGTCGCTGCACCCGGTCGGCGAGACCGCCGTGGAGAAGGTGCACGCCAAGGGCAAACTCACTGCGCGCGAACGCATCACGGCGCTGCTCGACGATGAATCCTTCGTCGAACTCGACGCCCTGGCCAAACACCGCAGCAAGAACTTCGGCCTGGAAGCCAACCGTCCGGTCGGCGACGGTGTGGTCACCGGCTACGGCACCATCGAGGGCCGCGACGTGTGCATCTTCAGCCAGGACGCCACGGTGTTCGGCGGCAGCCTCGGCGAGGTCTACGGCGAGAAGATCGTCAAGGTCCAGGAGTTGGCGATCAAAACGGGCCGGCCGCTGATCGGCATCAACGACGGCGCCGGCGCCCGCATCCAGGAAGGCGTCGTCTCGCTGGGTCTGTACAGCCGGATCTTCCGCAACAACATCCTGGCGTCCGGCGTGATCCCGCAGATCTCACTGATCATGGGCGCCGCGGCCGGTGGCCACGTCTACTCCCCCGCCCTGACCGACTTCGTGATCATGGTCGACCAGACCAGCCAGATGTTCATCACCGGGCCCGACGTCATCAAGACCGTCACCGGCGAGGACGTCACCATGGAGGAACTCGGCGGCGCCCACACCCACATGGCGAAATCGGGCACGCTGCACTACGTGGCGTCCGGTGAGCACGACGCCTTCGACTATGTCCGCGACCTGCTGAGCTACCTGCCGCCCAACAATGCCACCGACGCCCCCCGGGAGCCGGCCCCGCTGCCGGTCGGGGCCATCGAGGACAACCTCACCGACGAGGACCTCGAGCTGGACACCCTGATCCCGGACTCACCGAACCAGCCCTACGACATGCACGAGGTGATCGTCCGGATCCTCGACGACGACGAGTTCCTCGAGGTCCAGGCGGGTTACGCGCAGAACATCATCGTCGGGTTCGGCCGCATCGACGGCCGGCCGGTCGGGATCGTGGCCAACCAGCCCACCCAGTTCGCCGGCTGCCTGGACATCAACGCTTCGGAGAAGGCGGCCCGCTTCGTGCGGACCTGCGATTGCTTCAACATCCCCATCGTGATGCTGGTCGACGTTCCCGGCTTCCTGCCCGGCACCGGTCAGGAATACAACGGCATCATCCGCCGCGGCGCCAAGCTGCTGTACGCCTACGGCGAGGCGACCGTACCCAAGATCACCGTCATCACCCGGAAGGCCTACGGCGGCGCGTACTGCGTGATGGGCTCCAAGGACATGGGTTGCGACGTCAACCTGGCGTGGCCGACGGCGCAGATCGCGGTGATGGGCGCCTCCGGCGCGGTGGGCTTCGTCTACCGGCAGAAGCTGAAGGAAGCGGCCCAGAACGGTGAGGACGTGGACGCGTTGCGGCTGCAGTTGCAGCAGGAGTACGAGGACACCCTGGTGAACCCGTACATCGCCGCCGAGCGCGGCTACGTCGACGCGGTGATCCCGCCGTCGTACACCCGCGGGTACATCGGCACGGCGCTGCGGCTGCTGGAGCGCAAGATCGCGCAGTTGCCGCCGAAGAAGCACGGAAACATCCCCCTGTGAGCGAGGTGAGCGACGTGACCGAGGCACCCGAGGCGCCGCAGCTGCTGCACGAGCCGCACATCCGGATCGTCAAAGGCCACCCCACCGACCAGGAGTTGGCGGCGCTGATCGCCCTGCTGGGCAGCATCGGCGGTCAGACGGCGCCGCCGAAACCCGAGCCGGCCCGCTGGGGCCTGCCGGTGGACAAGCTGCGCTACCCCGTCTTCAGCTGGCAACGCATCACCCTGCAGGAATTGACGCACATGCGTCGATGACCCGGCTGGTGCTCGGGTCGGCCTCCTCCGGCCGGCTGCAGGTGCTTCGCCAGGCGGGCGTTGACCCGCTGGTGGTGGTCTCCGGCATCGACGAGGACGCGCTGATCGCGGCGCTGGGTCCGGCCGCCGCACCCGACGAGGTGGTGCGAGCCTTGGCGACCGCCAAGGCCGAACACGTCACGACGCGGCTCACCGACCCTGAGGTGACCGCGGATTGCGTGGTGATCGGCTGCGATTCGATGCTCTACCTCGACGGTCGGCTGTGTGGCAAGCCCGCGTCGGTCCAGGACGCCCGCCGACAGTGGCAGTCGATGGCCGGGCGTGCCGGGCACCTGCACACCGGGCATTGCCTGGTCCGGCTGCGCAACCATGCCGTCATGCAGATCGAGGCCCAAACATCGGTCACCACAGTGCATTTCGGCACCCCGACGAGTGCGGATCTGGAGGCGTACCTGGCCAGCGGGGAGCCGCTGCGGGTCGCGGGCGCCTTCACGGTGGACGGACTCGGCGGCTGGTTCGTGGACGGCGTCGACGGCGACCCGTCGACGGTGATCGGGGTCAGCCTGCCGCTGCTGCGCACCCTGCTGACCCGGTGCGGGGTGTCGGTGGCTGCGTTGTGGTCGGCCAACCCGTCGTAGCCAGGCACTGGGTAGGCTCGATGACGTGCCACTTCCCCCAGATCCCAGCCCCACCCTGTCGGGCTACGCCCATCCCGAACGGCTTGTCACCGCCGACTGGTTGTCGGCCAACATCGGCGCACCCGGCCTGGCGATCGTCGAATCCGACGAGGACGTGCTGCTCTACGACGTCGGGCATATTCCCGGAGCCGTCAAGATCGACTGGCACACCGACCTCAACGATCCCCGGGTCCGGGACTACATCGACGGCGAGCAGTTCGCCGCGCTGATGGACAGCAAAGGCATCGCCCGCGACGACACCGTGGTGATCTACGGCGACAAGAGCAACTGGTGGGCCGCCTACGCGCTGTGGGTGTTCACCCTGTTCGGTCATCCCGACGTCCGCCTGCTCAACGGCGGCCGCGACCTCTGGCTCGCCGAACGCCGCGACACCACCCTGGACGTGCCGACCAAGACCTCGACCGGCTACCCCGTCGTGCAACGCAACGACGCACCCATCCGGGCCTTCAAGGAGGACGTCCTCGCGGCGCTGGGCAGCCAGCCGCTGATTGACGTGCGCTCTCCCGACGAGTACACCGGCAAGCGCACCCACATGCCCGACTACCCGGAGGAGGGGGCGTTGCGAGGCGGCCACATCCCCACGGCGCGCTCGATTCCGTGGGGCAAGGCAGCCGACGACAACGGCCGCTTCCGCAGTCCGGAGGAACTCCAGGAGCTCTACGGTTTCCTGAACCCGGACGACCAGACCATCGTCTATTGCCGCATCGGTGAACGGTCCAGCCACACCTGGTTCGTGCTCACCTACCTGCTGGGCAAGTCGGGTGTCCGCAACTACGACGGCTCGTGGACCGAGTGGGGCAACACCGTGCGGGTGCCGATCGTCGGCGGTCCCGAGCCTGGGCGGGCTCCGGCAACGACGCCCGCCGGATGAGCATGCCTGCGCCCCTGGCGGAGGTGGTGTCCGACTTCGCCGACGTGCACGGTCAGGACAAGCTGCAGCTGTTGTTGGAGTTCGCCAATGAACTCCCGGCGCTTCCGGCGCACCTGGCCGAGTCTGCGATGGAGCCGGTGCCCGAGTGCCAGTCGCCGTTGTTTCTGCATGTCGACGCCAGCGATCCGGATCGGGTGCGATTGCACTTCAGCGCGCCGGCCGAGGCTCCGACCACCCGTGGCTTCGCCTCGATCCTGGCGACCGGACTCGACGAACAGCCCGCCGCCGACATCCTGGCGGTGCCGGAGGACTTCTACACCGACCTCGGGCTGGGCGAATTGATCAGCCCGTTGCGGCTGCGCGGCATGTCGGCGATGCTCGCCAGGATCAAGCGCCGGCTGCGCGAATCCGCGTGACGGTAGACCGGTTTCCACCGGCTTCGGCGCGCCGCATAAACTTCCCGCACAAGACTTGTAAGAAATTCTCTTAGAGACGACCAAGCCTAAAACAGGAGGCGCAGTGCCCAGTCACGCCAGCTCGCGAATCGCCAAGGTTCTGGTCGCAAACCGCGGCGAGATCGCAGTCCGGGTGATCCGGGCGGCCAAGGACGCCGGCCTGGCCAGCGTGGCCGTCTACGCCGAGCCTGACGCCGACGCTCCGCACGTCGCTCTGGCCGACGAGGCGTTCGCGCTGGGCGGTCAGACTTCGGCCGAGTCGTACCTGGATTTCGGCAAGCTGCTCGACGCGGCCGCCAAGTCCGGCGCCAACGCCATTCACCCCGGCTACGGCTTCCTGTCGGAGAATGCCGACTTCGCCCAAGCGGTGATCGACGCCGGGCTGATCTGGATCGGGCCCAGCCCGCAGTCGATCCGCGACCTCGGCGACAAGGTCACTGCGCGCCACATCGCGGCCCGCGCGCAGGCGCCGCTGGTGCCCGGCACCCCCGACCCGGTCAAGGACGCCGACGAGGTGGTGGCCTTCGCCAAGGAGCACGGCGTACCGATCGCGATCAAGGCCGCTTTCGGCGGCGGCGGCCGCGGCATGAAGGTGGCCCGCACGCTCGAAGAGATACCCGAGTTGTTCGAGTCCGCTACCCGTGAGGCCGTCGCCGCGTTCGGTCGCGGCGAGTGCTTCGTGGAGCGTTACCTGGACAAGCCCCGCCACGTCGAGGCCCAGGTGATCGCCGACCAGCACGGCAACGTCGTCGTGGCCGGTACCCGGGACTGCTCGCTGCAGCGCCGGTTCCAGAAACTGGTCGAAGAAGCCCCGGCGCCGTTCCTCACCGACGCCCAGCGCAAGGAAATCCACGAGTCGGCCAAGCGGATCTGCAAAGAGGCCCAGTACTACGGCGCCGGAACCGTCGAATACCTGGTCGGCCAGGATGGGCTGATCTCGTTCCTGGAGGTGAACACCCGCCTGCAGGTCGAGCATCCGGTCACCGAGGAGACCGCTGGCCTGGACCTGGTGCTGCAGCAGTTCAAGATCGCCAACGGCGAGAAACTGGACATCACCGAAGACCCCACGCCGCGCGGACACGCCATCGAATTCCGGATCAACGGCGAGGATGCCGGGCGCGGCTTCCTGCCCGCGCCGGGCCCGGTCACCCGGTATGACACCCCCAGCGGGCCCGGGGTGCGGCTGGACTCCGGGGTGCACGCCGGTTCGGTGATCGGCGGCCAGTTCGACTCGATGCTGGCCAAGCTGATCGTCTACGGCGCCGACCGCAACGAGGCGCTGGCCCGCTCGCGGCGCGCGTTGGACGAGTTCCACGTCGAAGGTCTGGCCACCGTGATCCCGTTCCACCGCGCCGTGGTGTCCGATCCGGCCTTCATCGGCGACGAGAACGGCTTTACGGTGCACACCCGCTGGATCGAGACCGAGTGGGAGAACACCGTCGAGCCGTTCACCGGCGGTGAGCCCATCGACGAGGAGGAGACCCGGCCCCGGCAGAAGGTGGTCGTCGAGGTGGACGGCCGTCGCGTCGAGGTCTCCCTGCCCGGCGATCTGGCGCTGGCCAGCGGCGCTCCCGACGCGGTCGGGGTGGTGCGCCGCAAGCCCAAGCCACGCAAGCGCGGCGGCCACGGCGGCGCTGCGGCCTCCGGTGACGCGGTGACCGCCCCCATGCAGGGGACCGTGGTGAAGGTCGCCGTCGAAGAAGGCCAGGAGGTTTCCGCCGGCGATCTCGTGGTGGTCCTGGAGGCGATGAAGATGGAGAACCCGGTCACCGCGCACAAGGACGGTGTGATCACCGGCCTGGCGGTCGAGCAGGGCGCCGCCATCACTCAGGGCACGGTGCTCGCCGAAATCAAGTAGGCGGGTTCACTCCAGCTGATCGCGCAGCCTGGCCAGCGATTTGGCCAGCAGGCGCGACACGTGCATCTGCGAGATGCCGACTCGTTCGGCGATCTGGGTCTGCGTCATCGACTCGAAGAACCGCAGCACGAGCACCATGCGTTCGCGTTCCGGCAGCGCCTCCAGCAGCGGGCGCAGCGCCTCGCGATTTTCGATCCGGTCCAGACCGGAGTCGACGTCGCCCAGGGTGTCGGCGATTGCGCGGGCGTCGTCGTCCTCGTTGCCGCCACCGCTGTCGATGGACAACGTGTTGTAGGAGCTGCCGGCGACCAGCCCCTCGACCACCTCGGCGCGGTCCATGCCGAGTTCGACGGCCAGCTCGGTGGCGGTGGGAGCGCGGCCGAGTCGCTGGGACAACTCGGCGGTGGCGGTACCCAGCCGCAGGTGCAGTTCCTTGAGCCGGCGCGGCACTTTGACCGACCAACTGTTGTCGCGGAAGTGCCGCCGGACCTCACCCATGATGGTCGGCACCGCGAAGGAGACGAAGTCCGAACCGGTTTCCACGTCGAACCGGACGACCGCGTTGACCAGCCCGACCCGCGCCACCTGGATCAGGTCGTCGCGTGGTTCGCCGCGACCCTCGAAGCGCCGCGCGATGTGATCCGCCAACGGCAGGCAGCGTTCCACGATCTTGTCCTGGTGACGCTGGAACTCCGCTGAGCCGGCAGCAAAGACCCGCAGCTCGCGGAACATGTCCGGGACATCGGCGTATTCATTCGGTCGAGAATTTGAACCGCCGGCAGTTTGCTGTGTCAACTGGCCGTCACTTACCGGGGGCCGCCCGTCGTGCGGTCAACGATATGCCGAAGACACTGCCCGTGGCATCGGGCTCGCGACCGTCATGGAACGTCTGGACGTCATCGGCCAGCGAGGTGAGCACGTGCCAACTGAAGCTTCCAGGAGACACGACGTCGTGGGTGTCGCAGGCCGTGGAAGCCTCGACCACTAGCTCGTCGTCTCGCGGATCCACCACCAGGGTGAGCGAGGCGCCGGGGGTTGCCGAACGGATCAGTCGGGTGCACACCTCGTCGACGGCCAGCCGCAGGTCCGCCACGGCGTCGAAATCCAGGTCTTCGAAGGTGCCGATGGTGCCGACCAGGGTGCGTAGCATGGCCAAGTTTTCCAGCCGTGCAGCTACCTTGAGTTCGACGGCGCGATAACCGCGTTGACGCCCGTCAGCGCGTAGATCCGCATCGGTCATGTGGCCTCCCGGCAATATTCGACCGACACTACTCCTGGCATGGTCACGGCCTGTGGCGCCGGGTTGAGACCCGCCGTGGACCAATGGATCGAGACGGTTGGTCATGGTCGCCGCCAGTTGCCGGCGAGACAGACCGTTCCGACACGACTTGCGCGCGCTGACAACAGAGCATCGCGGTGATTGCCGGGGGGTAGGTCGGGGTGATCGTGGTTCCAGTTGGAGTGGGGGTGGTAGCGCTGGTGATTCTGTCCCGCATGATGCGGCGCACACGCTATTGGACTCGTGCCGGTGCTCATCATGGTCTACTCCTGATACCCAGTCGTCAGCGCGGGTAAAACTACGACATCCGGAGTTACCAATGGCCAGCACCCCCCGCGTCGGCCTCGAACTTTACCGCCGCGGAAAAGCGTTGCCGTTACAGGCCCAGCACCGGGCCGGCGATCGGCGGAACTCCCATCGACACCGTGATCACCATCAACGTGAGCAGGAACCAGCCAGCGCCGTGCCAGCCCCACCAGATCCCTTGCTCGTGCCAGACCCGGTAGGTGCGGAAGAACGCCCAGAGGCCGGCCAGCAGCAGAATCAGGGGGCCGCCGAGCGCGAGCATGGTGCGTTCGGGTGGACCACACGCCACCGTGTCGATGCTGCCCCCGCCGCATGTGCTGACCCACATCGCGGCCATCACCACGAATCCGATGCCGGCCAGCGTCGCCAGGACGGCGAATTTGATGGCAACGTGGACTTCCCTGTCGTCGTGACCTATGCGGTCACCACGCACCCTCTCGTCTGCCGTATGCATCGGAGCACCTCGTATCTGCTGGCTGAACCAACTTGGAACCCGTTGTCGTTCAGTACCCCGCGGTACCACTCAGCAAACCGCTGCGCCCGGTTCGAAGCGCAGCTCACACCCGTCGCGGGGCCGGTTGGAGCACCTAGAACGCCCGCCCGCGCCGGCCGACCACCGGGCCCGGGCAAGTCCGCTATCCCGCCGGTATGGCGGAGCCCACCCCGACCGTGAGTAGTATCACTGCTTATGGCGACAGCCAGGAGGCGGTTATCGCCTGAGGATCGACGTGCGGAACTGCTTGCCCTGGGGGCGGAAGTCTTCGGTAAGCGGCCCTATGACGAGGTGCGGATCGACGAGATCGCCGAGCGTGCCGGTGTCTCGCGCGCGCTGATGTACCACTATTTCCCGGACAAGCGGGCGTTCTTCGCCGCGGTCGTCAAGGACGAGGCGGACCGGCTCTACTCGGCAACCAACATCCAGCCGACGTCCGGTATGACGATGTTCGAGGAGATCCGCACCGGCGTGCTGGCCTACATGGCCTACCACGAGCAGAACCCGGAGGCGGCCTGGGCGGCATACGTCGGTCTGGGCCGGTCCGACCCGGTTCTGCTGGGTATCGACGACGAAGCCAAGAACCGGCAGATGGAACACATCATGACCCGGATCGGCGAGGTCGTCAGCGGCATGCCGGGCACACAGGTGCTGGAACCCGACGTCGAGCGCGACCTGCGGGTGATCATCCACGGCTGGCTCGCGTTCACCTTCGAGATCTGCCGGCAGCGCATCATGGATATGACCCTGGAGGCCGACCGGCTGGCCGACGCCTGCGCGCATACGCTGCTCGAGGCGATCGCGCGGGTCCCGGACATCCCGGGTGAGTTGGCCGAGGCGATGTCGACCGCGCGCTTCAAGCCGCAGGCCTGACACGGCTCCACCGGTGTTGTCGGTGCCTGTTGGCACGATGGTGTGGTGAGTAATCCACCTGGGGCGCTGGCCCGGTTCAGTGCGGTCACGCGTGACTGGTTCACCAGCACCTTCGCCGCGCCCACCGACGCGCAGGACGCCGCCTGGAATGCCATCGCCGACGGTGACCACACGCTCGTGGTGGCGCCCACCGGGTCCGGCAAGACACTGGCGGCCTTCCTGTGGGCGTTAGACAACCTGGCCAGACTGGCCTCGTCGGACCGGCCGGCAGGCACCCGGGTGCTGTACGTCTCGCCGCTCAAAGCGCTGGCCGTCGACGTCGAACGCAACCTGCGCACCCCGCTGGCCGGACTGACCCGCCTCGCGCACGTCCGCGGCCTGCCCGCACCGCAGATCAGCGTGGGCGTCCGGTCCGGTGACACCCCGCCGGCACTGCGCCGCCAACTCATCACCCACCCGCCCGATGTGCTGATCACCACTCCCGAGTCACTGTTTCTGATGCTGACCTCAGCAGCCCGGGAGACACTGGCCGGGGTGCAGACGGTCATCGTCGACGAAATCCACGCCATTGCGGCCACCAAGCGCGGCGCACACCTGGCGCTGTCGCTGGAACGGCTGCGCGATCTGTCCGAGCGGGGCCCGGCCCAGCGCATCGGGTTGTCGGCCACCGTGCGTCCGCCCGAGGAGGTGGCGCGCTTCCTTTCCGGCGGGTCCCCGACCACCATCGTGGCGCCGGCGTCGACCAAGACCGTCGAGCTCTCCGTTCAGGTGCCGGTGCCGGACATGACCAATCTGGCCGACAACTCCATCTGGCCCGATGTCGAGGCGCGGCTGGTGGATTTGATCGAGTCGCACAACTCCACCATCGTGTTCGCCAATTCGCGGCGGTTGGCCGAGCGTTTGACCGCACGGCTCAACGAGATCCACGCCGAACGCTCCGGTGTCGCGGTGGCACCGGACGGCAACCCGACGGTGCCCGGCGGCGCACCGGCCTACGTGATGGCCAGCGGGCAGACCTTCGGGGCGCCCACGCTGCTGGCGCGGGCCCACCACGGCTCGGTCAGCAAGGAGCAGCGCGCCCTGGTCGAAGAGGATCTCAAAGGCGGGCGGCTCAAAGCCGTGGTCGCCACCTCCAGCCTGGAACTGGGCATCGACATGGGCGCAGTCGATCTGGTGATCCAGGTCGAGGCGCCCCCGTCGGTGGCCAGCGGCCTGCAGCGGATCGGGCGGGCGGGCCACCAGGTGGGCGAGGTGTCGCGCGGGGTGTTGTTCCCCAAACACCGCACCGACCTGCTGGGCTGCGCGGTCAGCGTGCAGCGCATGCTCACCGGCCAGATCGAGACCATGCGGGTGCCCGCCAACCCGCTGGACATCCTGGCCCAGCACACGGTGGCGGCCGCGGCCCTCGAGCCGATCGACGCCGACCGCTGGTTCGACACCGTACGCCGCAGCGCGCCATTCGCCACCCTGCCGCGCAGCGTGTTCGAAGCAACCCTGGACCTGCTGTCCGGCAAGTATCCGTCCACCGAATTCGCCGAGCTGCGACCGCGGCTGGTCTACGACCGCGATCGCGGCACCCTGACCGGGCGGCCGGGCGCGCAACGGCTGGCCGTCACCTCCGGTGGGGCCATCCCCGACCGCGGATTGTTCACCGTCTACCTGGCCACCGATTCCGAGAAACCGTCGCGGGTGGGCGAGCTGGACGAGGAAATGGTCTACGAATCCCGGCCCGGCGACGTCATCTCGCTGGGCGCCACCAGCTGGCGCATCGTCGAGATCACCCATGACCGGGTGCTGGTGGTTCCCGCTCCGGGCCAGCCCGCCCGGTTGCCGTTCTGGCGTGGCGACGACGTGGGCCGGCCCGCCGAACTCGGGGCCGCGCTGGGCGCGCTGACCGGCGAGTTGGCCAGCCTGGACCGCGACGCGTTCGGCAACCGTTGCGCGAACTGGGGTTTCGACGACTACGCCGCCGAGAACCTGTGGCGGCTGCTCGACGAACAGCGCACCGCAACCCGGGTGGTGCCCACCGACACCACGCTGCTGATCGAGCGCTTTCGCGACGAGTTGGGCGACTGGCGGATCATCCTGCATTCGCCCTACGGGTTGCAGGTGCACGGCCCGCTCGCGCTGGCCGTGGGGCGTCGGCTGCGCGAGCGCTACGGCCTCGACGAAAAACCGACCGCCTCCGACGACGGCATCGTGGTGCGGTTGCCCGACACCGGTTTCTCCGGTGACGACGCCCCGCCGGGCGCCGAGCTGTTCGTGTTCGACCCCGACGAGATCGACCCGATCGTCACCGCTGAAGTCGGCGAGTCCGCCCTGTTCGCTTCGCGGTTCCGGGAGTCGGCGGCCCGCGCCCTGCTGCTGCCCCGCCGCAATCCCGGACGTCGCTCGCCGTTGTGGCAGCAGCGCCAGCGCGCCGCGCAGTTGCTGCAGGTAGCACGCAAATACCCGGACTTCCCCATCGTGTTGGAAACGATCCGCGAATGCCTGCAGGACGTGTACGACGTCCCCACCCTCACCGGGCTGATGGCGCAGATCGCGCAGCGCCGGGTGCGGGTGATCGAGGTGGAGACCGCCAAACCCTCGCCGTTCGCGGCGTCGCTGTTGTTCGGTTACGTCGGCGCGTTCATGTACGAGGGCGATGTCCCGCTGGCCGAGCGCCGCGCCGCGGCACTGTCGCTGGACAGCACGCTGCTGGCTGAGCTGCTCGGCCGGGTGGAGCTGCGCGAGCTGCTGGACCCCGAAGTGATCGCCGGTACCGGGCGCCAGTTGCAGCACCTGTCGGAAGACCGGGCCGCCCGCGACGCCGAAGGTGTCGCCGACTTGCTGCGACTGCTGGGGCCGCTGACCGCGGCGGAAATCGCCGCCCGCTCGACGGCCCCCGACGGCCCCGCCCTCAATGGTTGGCTGGAGGGGTTGCACGCCGCCCGGCGCGCGTTGACCGTGTCGTTCGCCGGACGCAGCTGGTGGGTGGCCGTGGAGGACATCGGCCGGTTGCGCGACGGTGTCGGCGCGGCGGTTCCGGTGGGCCTGCCCGCGAGCTTCACCGAGGAGGTGGCCGACCCGCTGGGCGAACTGCTGGGCCGCTACGCACGCACCCGCACGCCGTTCACCACCGCCGAGGCCGCCGCCCGGTTCGGTCTGGGCCTGCGGGTCAGCGCCGACGTGCTCGGACGGTTGGCCGGTGACGGCCGGCTGGTGCGCGGGGAGTTCGTCGAGAGCGCCGGGGGCGCCGGCGCCGAACAGTGGTGCGATGCCGACGTGCTGCGCATCCTGCGGCGACGGTCGCTGGCAGCGCTGCGCGCGCAGGTGGAACCGGTCAGCACCGCCGCCTACGGTCGATTCCTGCCGGCCTGGCACCACGTCGGGGACAGGTCGTCGGGGCATGCCGGCCTGGACGGCCTGGCGTCCGTCGTCGATCAGCTCGCCGGGGTGCGGATCCCCGCTTCCGCACTGGAACCGCTGGTCCTGGCGCCCCGGGTGCGCGACTACTCCCCCGCCCTGCTCGACGAGCTGCTCGCCACCGGCGAAGTCACCTGGTCGGGTGCGGGGTCGATCTCGGGCAGCGACGGCTGGATCGCACTGCATGTCGCGGACTCCGCGGCCCTGACGCTGGCCACCCCGGTCGCCATCGAAGTCACCGACGTCCACCAGGCGATTCTGGACACTCTGGCCGGTGGCGGCGCGTACTTCTTCCGCCAGCTCGCCCAGGGTGGCCACGCCGAGGCAGCGCTCAAAGCGGCGCTGTGGGAACTGATCTGGGCCGGCCGCGTCACCGGCGACACGTTCGCGCCGGTGCGGGCATTGCTGGGCGGCGGCGCGGGTGCCCGCAAACGCTCGGCTCCGGCGCACCGCACCCCACGCGCGCCGCGGCTGAGCCGCTACAGCGTCGCGCACGCGCAAACCCGGCCCAACGACCCCTCCGTGGCCGGACGGTGGTCGGCGCTGCCGGTGGCCGAGCCGGACTCCACCCTGCGGGCGCACTTCCAGGCCGAGCTGCTGTTGAATCGACACGGCGTGCTGACCAAAGGCGGGGTGGCCGCCGAAAGCGTGCCCGGCGGTTTCGCCACCCTCTACAAAGTGTTGCGCGCGTTCGAGGATGCCGGTCGCTGCCAGCGCGGTTACTTCGTCGAATCGCTGGGTGGCGCCCAGTTCGCGGTCGCCTCAACCGTCGACCGGCTGCGCAGTTACCTCGACGGTGTCGATCCGCAACGGCCCGAATACCACGCGGTCGTGCTGGCCGCCGCCGACCCGGCCAACCCCTACGGTGCGGCGCTGCCGTGGCCCGCCGCGCGTACTGACGGGGCACGGCCCGGCCGCAAGGCCGGCGCACTGGTGGTGTTGGTGGACGGCGCGCTGGCCTGGTTCCTCGAGCGGGGCGGCCGGTCCCTGCTGACCTTCACCGAGGACCCCGGGGCCGCGCGCGCGGCGGCCGCCGCGCTCGCCGATCTGGTGGCCGGCCGGCGGGTGTCGTCGATCCTGGTCGAGCGGGTCGACGGCGTCTCGGTGCTGCAGCCCGACGGACCCCAGGACGTGCTGGCAGCGCTGGTGGAAGCCGGATTCGCCCGGACCCCACGCGGACTGCGACTGCGTTGAGCCATGCCTGAAGGGGACACGGTCTTTCACACCGCGGACGCGCTGCGCCGCCAGTTGGCCGGGCAGACGCTGACGCGCTGCGATATCCGGGTGCCGCGGTACGCCACCATCGACCTGACCGGGCAGGTGGTGGATGAAGTGCTCAGCCGCGGCAAGCACCTGTTCATCCGGGTCGGCTGGGCCAGCATCCACTCACACATGAAGATGGACGGCAGCTGGCGAGTCGGCAGCCGGCCGAAGCCGCGCATTGACTACCGGGCACGGATCGTCCTGGAAGCCGGTGACACTCGCGCCGTCGGAGTCGACCTGGGGGTGCTGGAAATCCTCGACCGAGCCACCGATGCGGCTGCCGTCGAGCATCTGGGACCCGACCTGCTGGGCGACGACTGGGACCCGCACCGCGCCGCCGCCAACCTGACCGCCGACCCGGACCGTCCCGTCGCCGAGGCGCTGCTGGACCAGCGAGTCATGGCCGGGGTCGGAAACGTCTTCGCCAACGAACTGTGTTTCGTCAGCGGACACCTGCCGACCGCGCCGGTCAGCGCTGTCGCCGACCCGCTGCGGCTCGTCTCCCGGGCCCGGGACATGTTGTGGGCCAACAGGTTTCGCTGGAACCGCTGCACCACCGGCGACACCCGGGGTGGCCGGTTGATGTGGGTCTACGGGCGCGCCGGGCAGGGTTGCCGGCGCTGCGGCACGCCCATCGCATCCCAGGACCCGGCGCCGGGCAGCGCCGATCGGGTGCAGTACTGGTGCCCGTCCTGCCAGCGCTAGCGCTAGCCGTCCCGGCCGTGGGACAGGAAGAACTGGGCGATCACCTGCGAGCCGTCGAACGCCCGCGTGGTGGACCCGATGACCGTCTTGGGCAGGTACTGCTTGCTGCCCGGCCAGGTGTGGCCACCCTTCTCGATCTGGTAGTGGATCACTTCGGTGTTGTCGGCGCAGTTGCGGGAATCGAACCGGCGCACGGCAGTTCCGTCGCCCACGTCGGGCAGTTGCTCGACGGTGGGGTTGCCCGGGCAGCGGTCGACGACCCGCCACCGGTCGACGATGCTGTTGGCCGAGATCGCGTGGCTCAGTCCGCCGCGACCACGGACATCGCCGCCGTTGTACGGCACCACCGCATCGCTGGTGCCGTGCGCCTCCAGCACCGACACCGGCCGCGACGGATTGCACGCCACACCTACCCCCAACGTGCCCGAAATCGGCGCGATCGCGGCGAACACATCGGCGCGGTCGCAGGCCAACCGGTTGGACATGAACCCGCCGTTGGACATGCCGGTCGCGAAGACGTGCCCGGGGGGCACATTGAATTCATCGCGCAATTTAGTCACCAGCGTCACCAGAAAACCGACGTCGTCGAGCCGGCGGCGGTCCGCCGGAGCCGCCCCCCGGCCGTCGGCCCAGCTCTTGTCGTAGCCGTCGGGATAGACGACCAGCAGGCCGTTGGCGTCGGCGACGGAGTCGAAGTCGGTAAGCCCGCGCTGGCCGGCACCCGTGCCGCCGCCACCGTGCAGGTTCAGCACCAGGCCCACGGTCGGCCCGGGCGGCACATGCACCACATAGGTCCGGTTCAGGCCGCCGTACTGGAGCATCCCGGCCTGATTCCGGGCACCGGCGGCCTGCACCTGCCGTTCGCTGCACCCGGCCAGACAGACCAGCAGAACGGCCAGGGAGAGCAATCGCGCCCAAGGCATCAGTCAAAAGTACCGATCGCAGCGAGTGGAGCGGTACGGCGGCGGGGTGAACACTCATCCCGCCGACGGCGAGCGTGGAATGAACTTCCCCTCGACCTCCAGACCCATGGCCAGGTCTTCGTACTTCTGGTCCTTGCGTTTACGCCAGCCGCTGCCCGCGGCAATCGGTGGCGCCATCAGCGGCGGCAGCATCGGGAATCCGGCGTCGACGTCGCCTGCGGGCAGCGGCGATGCCGCCGAAGCGAGCTGCACCGGCAGGTGGGCGGCGGTCAGCACGCCCGTCGCGGCGGGCGGCGCGGACAGGTTGCCCATCGACACTGCGACGCCCATCGCTCCCGTCGGGGTCCCCGCCGCGCTGAAGGCTCCGACTGCCTCGGCCAGACTGGCCTCCGCACCGCCCAGCGCCGTCTCCCCTTCCGACAGGCCGGAGAAAACATCCGGAGCGATTCCCTGCAGCGCCTGGGCCGAGGTGGTCTGCGCAAAGTAGCTGAGCAGGTTGATCGGGAACCCGGACGAGACGAACTGGTTCAGATAGGTGTTGGTCAGGCCGAACCAGCCCTGATTGGGGTCGAACGTGACGCCCACCGCCTGCAGCAGCGCATCCAGCGGAGACACCGGCGGCGCGACCGCATCGGCGGGCAGGACCAGCGTCGCGGCGGCCGCCGCGGCGGGTACGGCCTCCGCCTGCGCCACCGATACGGCCTGCGCCTGCGCCGCTGAGCTGCCCGGGTCTGCGATGGACGGCGGCGTCGAGAACAGCTGCCGCACGGCGGCCTGTGCGGTGGTCGACTCGTAGCTGTACATCGCTGTCGCGTTGTTGACCCACATGCGCTCGTACTGGGTCTCGGTGGCGGCGATGGCCGCGAGATTGTGGCCGAAGGTGTTGGTGGCCAGCAGTTGCGCGAGTTGGGCGCGGTTGGCCGCCACCGTTGCGGGAGGGACCACCGAGGCGAGAGTGGATCCGAACGCGGCGGCAGCGACCTGCGCCGAGGCGGCCAGCTGGTGACACTGCGCTGCAGTGGTGCGCAGCCAGGTGAGATAAGGCGCGACGGACTGGATCATCGCCAGGGTGGAGGTGCCGCGCCATTCCGCGGCCAGCATCGACAGCACGGCGGAGTAATTGCCGGCCGTCTCATCCAGGTCGGTGCTGAGCGCCTGCCACGCGCTGGAAGCCTCGAGCAGCGATCCGGCGCCGGGACCGGCGTGGATCAGCGCCGAGATGACCTCGGGAGGCAGACCTATGTATTCCATAGCACCTTTATATGACGTAGTGAAGGAATTTTTGGAAACTTTATGTCGACCGCAGCGGGAAGAACCCCGAAACATTGCGCGTCGGCCAAGCCCCGATCACGCGATGGCGCTCACCGCGGCGGCCAACCGAGAACCGAAATCGGCCGGCACGGGAACGTAGCCGTTGTCCGACAGCCCGGCCTGACCAGGACCGATCGTGGCTTGCAGAAATGCCTTGACCGCGCGGCCCGCTTGGGCATCCGGGTACTTCGAGCACACGATCTCGTACGTCGCCAGCACGATCGGGTAGGAGCCCGGTTGGTTCGGCCGGTAGAACGAAATCGTGTCCAGCGCCAGATCGTTGCCCTCCCTGGTGAACCAGGCACCGGCGATGGTCTTGCCTACCGAGTCACCGCTGATCGATACCGGTTCAGGACCGGCCGACGTGATGATCCCGGCGGTGTTGAGCCGTTGCCGCTGCGCGAAGGACCACTCCAGGTAGGTGATCGACCCCTCGGTGGCACCGACGGCGGCGGCAACGCCGTCGCTTCCGGCGAATCCGTCGCCCACACCGCCCTTGAACTGTTTTCCGGCGCCCCTGCCCCAGGCGCCGTTGGCGGCGGTGTCGAGGTATCGCTGGAAGTTGTCCGAAGTCCCGGACTCGTCCTTGCGGAACACCACCCGGATGGGCGCCGCCGGCAGCGCGACGCCGGCGTTGAGCGCGGCGATCGCCGGATCGTTCCAGGTGGTGATGGCGCCGTTGAAGATTCTGGCCGCGGTTGGGCCGTCGAGACTCAACGACGACAGGCCCTTGATGTTGAACGCGATCGCGATCGGACCGAACACCACCGGCAGGTTCCACGCCGGTGACCCGCAGCGCTGCGTGGCCCGGTCGTACTCGCTCCTGCTCAGCGGTGAGTCGGAGCCGGCGAACTCGGTCCGGTTGTCCAGGAAATCGCTGATCCCGCCGCCGGATCCGTTGGTCGTGTACTTCAGCGTCTGGCCCGGACATGCCTGTTCGAACGCCTTGACGAACAGGGTCATGGCATTTTCCTGCGCGGTGGACCCGCTGGCGCGCACGGTCGGCTCGCCGCCGCAGGCGACGTTCGCCGACCGCGTGGTCGCACTCGACGCCGGGCTCGGGTGCTGCTGCGTCCCGCAGGCCGAAACCGCCGCGGCGGCGAGGGCGGGCGCGCTCAGGAGGGCACCGAACCGACTAATTTTCACGGTGATTCCTCGGACGGCAGGTGGTGGGCGTCCCAACGATCATCGGGTCCGGTACAGATCATCCAGCAGGGAAATGTGATCGGCCATCGTTGCGGCGGTCCGGGGTCGCCAATTCAGCCACAGTTCCGTTTGGGTACACGGTCCGGACACCTAAGCTGTTAGCTCATACCAACTTCACATGCAATGATCAGCATGTCAGCAGGACATGACGCGACCAGCACAGGCGAGGGGGTTCAGCGATGGCGATCCGCCGGCTGCGTACGAGCTTTCTCGTGCTGCTGGGACTGCTGAGCTGTGCCGGCGTAGCCGCCCCACGCGCGCACGCCGACGCTGTCGACGACCAGTTCCTCAACGCGATGCGGTCCAAGGACATCCATTTCGGCTCGTCGCAAGCAGCTCTGCTCGCCGGCCATCAGGTGTGCAACGAACTCGACCAGGGCAAGCAGAAGAGCGACGTCGCCAACGACGTGTCCACCAGCAGCAACCTCGACGGCTATCACGCGGGGTTCTTCGTCGGCTTGAGCATCGCCGCGTTCTGCCCCAGGCATCACGCGTCAAATTAAGTTTGTGTGTCCGTCTCGGATTCGCGGGCTCGGCACACATACACTCTGGCGATACGCCTCACCGGGAGTCGAACTGATCAGCAGAGTGTTCTCCGTCGTCGTCGCCGCGCTGTGCGCCGCCCTGGTCACCGCCACCGCGGTCGGCGCCGAAGATGAGGCCGAGCCCAACATGTTCACCGAGCTCAGTTGCACGTGCGACGTGGTGCCGAGCGAGGCCATCGCCTCCGGGGACCCGGTCAGCGCAGGGATCAAGGACGGTCTTGCCGGGTTGCCGGGAGCTCTCGGCGACTGACGAACTCCCGGTGCGCGCCCGTCACCGGATCGTCGAATTCGATGCGCTGCGCCAGCAACTGCAGCGGCGTGGTGAAGTCGCCGTCGGGGACGGCTATGACGTTGGGGTACAACGGATCTGCGAAGATCGGCAGCCCCAGCGACGCCATGTGCACCCGCAACTGGTGGGTGCGTCCGGTGCGTGGCGTGAGCCGGTAGAGACCGTCGGGCGACAGCAGCTCCACCAGTGTCTCGGCGTTGGCAGGTCCCGGTTCGCAGACTGCCTGCAGTTGGCCTCGATACTTGACGATGCGGGTGCGCACCAGCTGCGGCAGCGTCACCGCCGGGTCGACCGCCGCTCGGGCCAGATAGACCTTGCTGACCTCGCCCCGGGCGAACAGCGTCTGATAGGCGCCCCGGATCTCACGTCGGGTGGTGAACAGCAGGACGCCGGCCGTCAGCCGGTCCAGCCGGTGCGCGGGGCTGAGTTCGGGTAGGTCCAACGAGCGCCGCAACCGCACCAGCGCGGTCTGCGCGACGTGGCGTCCGCGCGGCATGGTCGACAGGAAGTGCGGTTTGTCGGCGACGACGATGTTGTCGTCGCGGTAGAGCACCGGGATGTCAAACGGCACCGGCACCTCGTCGGGCAGGTCGCGGTACAGGTAGACGTGCGCGCCGCCGGGCAGCACGGTCGCGTCGTCGATCACCGTGCCGTCGGCGTCGACGACTTCGCCGGCCAGGACTTTGGCGCGCGCGGGCGCGCCGAACCGCGCGGTCAACTCCGCCAGGACCGGCCCGCCGTACATCCGGACCCGTGCCGGACCCAGCCCGTCGCGAACCGGCAGCGGGGCGGCCCTCAATTCAGGGGCACCGGTTCGAGGATCTCCGCGCGCGCCTCGGGTGCGCTGGCGCGCAACTCGTCGGCGGACACGTCGTCGGGCTGGGCCTGCGACAGGATCTCGGCGGTCACCCGCGCCTTGTAGTTGTCGACCTCGCGATCCACGTCGGCCGCACTCCAGCCCAGCACCGGCGCCACCAGCTCGGCCACCTCGCGCGCGCAGTCGACGCCGCGGTGGGAGTACTCGATCGAGATCCGCATCCGGCGCGCCAGGATGTCCTCGAGGTGCAGCGCCCCCTCAGCCGCGACGGCGTAGAGGGCTTCCACTTTCAGGTACCCGGGCGCGTCGGTGATCGGCCCCAGCAAGCTGGGGTCTTTGGCCGCCATCGCCAGTACCTCGTCGATCAGCGACCCGTAGCGATCCAGCAGGTGGCGCACCCGGTAGGGGTGCAGGCCACGCATCGCGCCGACGTTCTGGGTCTGGTTGATCAGGGCGAAGTAGCCGTCGGCGCCCATCAACGGCACCTTCTGGGTGATCGTCGGCGCGACCCGGGCCGGAATGAACTCGGCGGCGGCATCCACCGCGTCGGCCGCCATCACCCGGTAGGTGGTGTACTTGCCGCCGGCGATCGCGACCAGGCCGGCCGCGGGCACCGCCACGGCGTGCTCCCGGGACAGCTTGGAGGTCTCCTCACTCTCCCCGGCCAGCAGCGGCCGCAGCCCGGCGTAGACACCGTCGATGTCGGCGTGCGTCAACGGGGTGGCCAGCACGGTGTTGACCGTGCCCAGGATGTAGTCGATGTCGGCCTTGGTGGCCGCTGGATGGGCCAGATCGAGGTTCCAGTCGGTGTCGGTGGTCCCGATGATCCAGTGGCTGCCCCACGGGATAACGAACATCACCGACTTCTCGGTGCGCAGGATGATCGCGACGTCGCTGACGATGCGGTCCCGCGGCACCACCACGTGCACGCCCTTGGAGGCGCGCACCTTGAACCGGCCGCGTTGCTTGGACAACGCCTGGATCTCGTCGGTCCAGACTCCGGTCGCGTTGATCACCACGTGCGCGCGGACCTCGGTGATCTCGCCGTCCTCGGAGTCGCGCACCCGCACCCCGGTGACCCGGTCGCCCTCCCGCAGCAGCGCCACCACCTGGGTGGACGACCGCACCACCGCGCCGTAGTGCGCCGCGGTGCGCGCCACCATCATGGTGTGCCGGGCGTCGTCGACCACGGTGTCGTAGTAGCGGATGCCGCCGATCAGCGAGTTGCGCTTGAGGCCCGGGCTCAGCCGCAACGCCCCGGCGCGGGTCATATGCTTCTGCGCCGGCACCGATTTCGCGCCGCCCAGACTGTCGTAGAGGAAGATGCCCGCAGCCATGTAGGGCCGTTCCCACAGTCGCTTGGTCAGCGGGAACAGGAACGGCAGCGGCTTGACCAGGTGCGGCGCCAGCGTGGTCAGCGACAGCTCGCGTTCGAACAGCGCCTCGCGCACCAGGCCGAACTCGAGTTGTTCCAGATAGCGCAGGCCGCCGTGGAACATCTTCGAGGAGCGACTCGAGGTGCCCGAGGCGAAGTCACGCGCCTCCACCAGCGCCACCTTCAGCCCGCGGGTGGCCGCGTCCAGGGCGCAGCCCGAGCCCACCACCCCGCCGCCGATCACCACGACGTCGAATTGCTCGGTACCGAGACGCTCCCAGGCGAGTGCCCGCTGTTCGGGGCCCAGGGCCGACGCGGCGGGTTCGCTCTCGATCGGGTTGCTCACGACCACAGACTCCTGTCGGTTACTCGTCAGTAGCGGTACTCAGCCAAGGCTAGTGGGTTGCCGGTCCTCGAGTCGGTCTTCACTCTGTGAATTCGACGATCAGTCCAGATCGTCGTGGGCCATCAGCCGCCGGGCGGCCTCGGTGATCGAACCGGACAGCGACGGATAGACGGCCAGGGTCTGGGCCAACTCGTTGACCGTGATCCGGTTCTGCACCGCGACCGCGATCGGCAGGATCAGCTCCGAGGCGATCGGCGCCACCACCACCCCACCGATCACCACGCCGGTGGATTTGCGGCAGAAGATCTTGACGAAGCCCTGCCGCAGCCCCGACATCTTGGCGCGGGCGTTGGTGTGCAGCGGCAGCATGATGGTCCGGGCGCTGAACTCGCCGTCGTCGATCGCCGACTGGGGGACCCCGACGGCGGCGATCTCCGGCCGGGTGAACACCGTCGCCGCGACCGTGCGCAGCCGGATCGGGCTGACACCTTCGCCCAGCGCGTGATACATCGCGATGCGGCCCTGCATCGCCGCCACCGACGCCAGCAACAGCAGGCCGGTGCAGTCGCCCGCGGCGTAGATGCCCGGCACCGACGTCCGCGACACCCGGTCCACCTTCAGATAGTCGCCGGGGCCCAGCTCGATGCCGACCCGCTCCAGCCCGAGACCACTGGTGTTGGGGACCGACCCGATGGTCATCAACGCGTGGCTGCCCTCGACGGTGCGTCCGTCGGTCATGGTGACCAGGACGCCGTTGCCGGTGCGCTTGACCGACTCGGCGCGCGCGTTCTTGAACAACTTCACGCCGCGCTCGGCGAACGACTCTTCGAGCACCGCCGCGGCGTCGGCGTCTTCGTAGGGCAGCACCCGGTCGCGGCTGGCCGCCACCGTCACCGGCACCCCGAGCTCGGTGTAGGCGTGCACGAACTCCGCGCCGGTCACCCCCGAGCCCACCACGACGAGGTGTTCGGGCAGCTCCTTGAGGTCGTAGAGCTGCCGCCAGGTCAGGATGCGCTCGCCGTCCGGCTGCGCCGACGGCAGGACACGCGGGCTGGCGCCGGTGGCGATCAGCACGACGTCGGCGTCGTGCTCGGTGACGGTCCCGTCCGCGGCCGTAGCTTTGATCCGGTGCCGGGCCAGGTTGGGGGCCGGGTCGATCAGCTCACCGCGCCCGGCCACCAGGTGCACGCCCACATCGCGCAGTTGCGCCGCGATGTCCTCGGACTGCTCGACGGCGAGGTTCCTGACCCGCGCGTGGATCTGCGGCAGGTCGATCTTGGCGTCGTCGATGTCGATCTCGAAGCCGAGTCGCGGCGCCCGGCGCAGCTCGGTACGCAGCCAGGTCGAGGCGATGAAGGTCTTGGACGGCACGCAGTCGTCGAGGACGGCCGCGCCGCCGATGCCTTCGGAGTCGACGACCGTGACTTCGGCATCGGGGCGCGAGTTGGCGGCCACCAGGGCCGCCTCGTATCCGGCCGGGCCGCCGCCGAGGATCACGATGCGCGTCGTCACAGCCACCAAACCTAGCGTCTAAGCTTTCCCCGTGCCGCTCTACGCCGCGTACGGCTCGAACATGGATCCCGAGCAGATGCTCAAGCGCGCACCGCACTCGCCAATGGCCGGAACCGGCTGGTTGCCGGGCTGGCGGCTGACGTTCGGCGGGGAGGACATCGGCTGGGAGGGTGCGCTGGCCACCGTCGTCGAGGAGCCCACCTCGCAGGTGTTCGTGGTGCTCTACGACATGACGCCGGCCGACGAAATGAACCTGGACCGGTGGGAGGGCTCGGAGTTCGGCGTGCACAAGAAGATCCGCTGCCGCGTGCAGCGGGAATCCTCCGACACCGACATCGACCCGGTGTTGGCGTGGCTCTATGTGCTGGATGCCTGGGAGGGCGGGCTGCCGTCGGCGCGCTACCTCGGTGTGATGGCCGATGCAGCCGAAAAGGCCGGCGCCCCAGCCGATTACGTGCACGATCTGCGGACCCGCCCGGCCCGCAACATCGGTCCGGGGACCAGCGCCTGAGGCTTTCCGGTGCGCCCTGGTGCGCCCTGGTGCGCCCTGGTGCGCCGAGCGTCCTCATAGGTGCGGCGAAATGCCCGTTGTGACGGCATTTTCAGGCCGCTGGTGACGGTCCCGCCGCGCGACCTCGGTCCAGTCGCGTTCTGAGCCGGTGCACGAGATGCCAGGGTTCACACCTGACGTCCTGGGCCACCATCGCCACGACCATGAAGCCCAGATCCTGCAGCGCCGCGGTCCGGAGTCGGTCGTATCTGAACGCTTCGGGACTGCTGTGCGAGTCCACGCCGTCGTACTCGGCGACGACACGACATTCCGGCCAGGCGAAGTCGACCCGCCACAGCCGCCCGGTCAGGTCGACGATGTTGTACTGCAGCACCGGTTCCGGCAGTCCGCCGTCGATCATGACCAGGCGGGCTTCGCTCTCCATCGGCGACTCGGCCAGCGGTGACGCCAGCGGAAGCAGCGCCCGGGCGGTGCAGATGCCGCGACGCCCGGCCTGCGACTCGACGGCTTCGGCCAGCTCGTCGGGCCGGCAGCGACCGCTGCGCAGGGCCGCGTCCAGAGTAGCCAGCGCACGCGGCCGGCGCAGGCTGCGCGCCACCTCGATCGCTGTCCACGCGGGCGTCGTCGTCGGCCGGCCGCGCACTGATACCAGTGGCGCGTCCTCGCGGCGGTGCACCACGAGACCCCGCGTGGAGTGCAGGTGGCCCTGGTCGGGGTTGAGCACGTGCAGGTCGGTGTCGCGTTCGGTGGCAAACCCGTAACCGGCCGCGGCCGTGTGCAGGCAGATGGCGACCGTCGTGCCCGCCAACAGGTCGAGCCCGCGCAGTCGCAGAGCAGCGGTGTCGCGGCCGCTGCCGTAGACGCCGTGCCAGATCCGGCGCAGCTCGCCGCGCCGGACGCAGGTCTCCAGGTTGCGGCGGCTGACCATGCCCAAGGCCTGGGCCGCGGTGACGACGCCCTGTTGTTCGTTAAGCAGCTGACCGAGTCCGGCATGCACGCGGCCCATCTTCGGCACCACGTAACGCACCCACAATTCACCGCGCGAGCGTCCTCAAAATGCCGGTCGCAGAGCCGTTTTCGCGCACATATGGGGCCGCTCGGCAGTAACAAGCAGACCGAAGTACCTCAGAAGGGAGCGGATTGCTCGATGATGTTGGCCATCACCCGCACGCCGATGGCCAGGGCGCGCTCGTCGAGGTCGAAGGTGGGCTGGTGCAGGTCGAGCTGCGGCCCCTCGCCCGACCAGACCCCCAACCGGGCCATCGCCCCGGGTATCTCCTCGAGGTACCAGGAAAAGTCCTCGCCGCCGCCGGACTGCCGGGTGTCGGCCAGCACGTCCGGGCCGACGGCCTCGATCGCGTGGGTGAGGATGCGGGTCGAGACGTCTTCGTTGACCACCGGCGGCACGCCGCGCCGGTACTGCAGCGTGTGCTCGATGGCCAGCGGCGACAACAGGCCCGCGACGGCGTCCCGGATGATCGCTTCGAGATCGACCCACGTCTGCCGGCTGGCGGTGCGCACCGTGCCCGCCAGCACCCCGGACTGCGGAATGGCGTTGGGCGCGTTGCCGGCGTTCACCGCCCCCCACACCAGCACGGTGCTGTTGCGCGGGTCGATGCGGCGCGACAACACACCCGGCAGGCCGGTGATCACCGTGCCGAGCCCGTAGACCAGGTCGGCGGTCAGGTGCGGGCGCGAGGTGTGCCCGCCGGGCGAATGCAGCGTGATCTCGAGCTGGTCGGCCGCCGAGGTGATCGGCCCCAGCCGCACTGCGACCTTGCCCACCTCGAGCCGGGGATCGCAGTGCAGCGCGAAGATCCGCGACACCCCGGTCAGCGCACCGGCGGCGATCGCATCGATCGCACCCCCGGGCATCAGCTCCTCGGCGGCCTGGAAGATCAGCCGCACCCCCACCGGCAGCTCAGGCACCGACGCCAGCGCCAGCGCGGTGCCCAGCAGGATCGCGGTGTGCGCGTCGTGACCGCAGGCATGTGCGACGTCGGCGACGGTCGAGGCGTACGGCGCGCCGGTCCGCTCGGCCATCGGCAACGCGTCCATATCGGCGCGCAACGCGATCCTGGGTTGGTGCTCGGGGCCGAAATCGCAGGTCAAGCCGGTGCCGCCGGGCAGCACCTTAGGGTTCAGCCCGGCGTTGGCCAGCCGCTCGGCGACGAACTGCGTGGTGGCGAACTCTTGTCGGCCCAGCTCGGGGTACCGGTGGATGTGTCGGCGCCAGTCCACCAGGTCGTCGTAGTGCGCGGCCAGCCAGGATTCGGCGCTGTCGACCAGACTCATGACGCCACCCGGCGTTCCCGCAGCTCCAGCACCCGCTCGCGTTGACCGGAGTCGGATGCGAGCGCGACCACCGTGCGCGCCAGCATGATCGCGCCCTCCACGACGGCCCGGTCGGCGCTGGGTCCCGCGGCCGCGGCGGCGAAGGCCCGCTGATGCACGGTGGCGCCGCCGGCGTCGACGCCGATCACCGGATGAATGCCCGGCATCACCTGCGTCACGTTGCCCATGTCGGTGCTGCCCATCGGCAGTCCCACCTCGACCGCGGCGGGCACCGGCTCGCGACCCAGCCGCCGCATCTCCGCACGGAACACGTTGGCCAGCCACTCGTCGGGCTGCAACTCCAGGTACGCCGGGCCGGCCGCGTCGATCTCGTATTCACAGCCCGTGGCCAGCGCCCCCGCGGAAAAACACGCGTAGGCGCGGCCTTCCAGCTCGCGCAGCGAATCGGAGTCGATCGCGCGCATCGCGTACTGCAACGCGGCGCGGCCGGGGATCACGTTCACGGCCTGTCCGCCGTCGGTGACGATGCCGTGCAACAGCTGTCCGGGCGCCAACTGCTGGCGCAGCAGGCCGACCGCGACCTGCGCGACGGTGACCGCATCGGCGGCATTGACCCCCAGCTGCGGGGCGACCGCGGCGTGCGATTCCTTGCCCCGGTAGTGCACGGTCACCTCGGACAGGGCCAGCGACCGCGCCCCGGCGATGTCGGTGGGCCCGGGATGCACCATCACCGCCACCGCGACGTCGTCGAACGCCCCGGCTTGCAGCATCAAGGCCTTGCCGCCGCCCGATTCCTCGGCCGGCGTGCCCAGCAGGGCCACCGTCAGGCCGAGTTCATCGGCGACGTCGGCCAACGCCAGCGCTGCGCCCACCCCCGCGGCCGCAATGATGTTGTGTCCGCAGGCGTGCCCGATCTCGGGCAGCGCGTCGTACTCCGCGCACACCCCGACGACCAGCGGGCCGCTGCCGAACTCCGCCCGGAACGCGGTGTCCAGTCCGGCGACCGGGCCGATCTGAAACCCGCGCTGGGCGATCAGCTCTTTGGCCTTGGCACAGCTGCGGTGCTCGGCGAACGCCAGCTCGGGCTCGGCGTGGATGGCGTGGGAAAGCGCTACCAGGTCACCGCCGCGCCGGCGCACCACTTCTTCGACGCGGTCCAGTGCTACGGGCATCTCGGCAGTATCTCATCGGTGCCCATGCCATCGGTCAGACCCGTGCGGCAAGGAACTGCGCGGCCTGGCCCGGCCAGGGCGGGTTCTCGTAGGCGTGATGCGCCTCGCGGTCGCGACCCCCGACCACGCAGACCGGATCGTTCTCGCTGCACAGGTCGATCGCCCGGCCCGCGAACCCGCCGGAGGTGGACAGCGGGGTGTTGAACCGGTTGCCGGGGTTGCCGAACACCGCGACGGCGGTGACGCGCCCGGTCAGGAACGGATCCAGCGGCGCAGCCGAGCCGAACGTGCCGATCCGCTCACCCAGCGGCGGCACCCCCGCCAGCATCGAGATCGCGGCCGCACCCTGGGAGAAGCCGCCGAGCGCGATCTTGGTGTTGGGGCACTGTTCGGCCATGAAGGCGATGTGGTCGCGGGCGTCGTTGGCCGCGTCGCCAGTGGTGAGGAAGTTGTAGCTGGCCGCGTAGTTGATCGGGTACACGCCCAGGCTGCGGCCGCCCAGGGCGGGGCCCAGCGCGGCCAGCAGCGCGTCCCCGACCCGGCCCAGGCCGGGCGGTTCAGCGGTGCCGCGGGCGAAGACGAGTTCGACGTCGGGGCACTCGTCGGCGATCGCGCGGGGCGGGGGGGCGATCAGCAGCGCGAGGACGGCAGCGAAAATTACGGCGGCCAGCACAACACAGGACGGTTCGCGCAATCTCACAGAGCCGATCATCACACACCTCCGGAGTGCGGGGCGCGACGAGCTAGGCTCGCGCAATGTGACCAGCATGGCGCCCCGTCCTGACGAGATCGCGGCGCAGGCTGCTCGCGTCATCGCCGAACGCACCGGTATCGACCGGCACGACGTCGCGGTGGTGCTGGGGTCGGGATGGTCACCGGCGGTCACCGCGCTGGGCGCCCCGACCGCCGTGTTGCCCCAGGCCGAGATCCCCGGCTTCGCCCCGCCGCAGGCCGCCGGTCACGCGGGTGAGTTGCTGTCGGTGCCGGTCGGCGCGCACCGGGTGCTGGTGCTGGCCGGCCGCATCCACCCTTACGAAGGACACGACCTGCAGCACGTCGTGCACCCGGTGCGGGCAGCGTGCGCCGCAGGGGCCCGGATCGTGGTGCTGACCAACGCGGCGGGCGGGTTGCGGGCCGACATGGCGGTCGGCCAGCCGGTGCTGATCAGTGACCACCTGAATCTGACCGCGCGCTCACCCCTGGTCGGTGCGCACTTCGTCGACCTCACCGACGCCTACGCGCCGCGGCTGCGGGCGCTGGCCCGCGACTGCGATCCGCAGCTCACGCAAGGCGTCTACGCCGCCCTGCCGGGGCCGCACTACGAGACCCCCGCCGAGATCCGGATGCTGCAGGTGCTCGGCGCCGACCTGGTCGGGATGTCCACCGTGCACGAGACGATCGCCGCGCGGGCGGCGGGTGCGGAGGTGCTGGGCGTGTCGCTGGTGACGAATCTGGCGGCCGGGATCTCCGGTGCGCCGTTGAGTCACGCCGAGGTGCTGGCCACCGGCGCCGCGGCCGCCGCCCGGATGGGGTCGCTGCTGGCCGACGTGATCCGCCGGGTGCCGTGACCCCGGAAACCTGGATCGCGCACGACCCTGACCCCCAGACGGCCGCCGAACTCGCCGCGCTGGATCCCGACGAGCTGGCCGCGCGCTTCGCCCGACCGCTGCGGTTCGGCACCGCCGGGTTGCGCGGGCCGGTGCGCGGCGGCCCCGACGCGATGAACCTGGCCGTGGTGCTGCGCGCGACCTGGGCGCTGGCCCGGGTGCTCGACCGGCCCGGCACCGTGATCGTGGGACGCGACGCCCGGCACGGCTCGGCGACGTTCGCCACTGCTGCCGCCGAAGTGCTTGCCGCTCAGGGTTTTTCAGTGCTGCTATGCAGCGCTCCGGTGCCTACGCCGGTGGTCGCCTACGCGGTGCGCGCCACTGGAGCGGTCGCCGGCGTGCAGATCACCGCCTCGCACAACCCGGCGGGCGACAACGGCTACAAGGTGTACCTCGACGGCGGTGTGCAGATCATCTCCCCCGCCGACCGCCGGATCGAAGCCGCGATGGCCGACGCTCCCCCGGCCGACCAGATCGCCCGCACCCCGGTGCCGCCCGCCGACACCGATCTGGTCGAGCGCTACATCCGGCGGGCGGCCGCAGTGCGGCGCGGCGACGGCACGGTGCGGGTGGCGTTGACGCCGATGCACGGGGTGGGCGGCGCGGTGGCCGTCGAGACGCTGCGCCGGGCCGGCTTCGCAGATGTGCACACCGTCGCCGCGCAGTTCGACCCCGACCCCGACTTCCCCACCGTCGCCTTTCCCAACCCGGAGGAGCCGGGTGCCACCGATGCGCTGCTCGCGCTGGCCGCCGACGTCGGCGCCGACGTTGCGATCGCGCTGGACCCCGACGCCGACCGGTGCGCTGTCGGGATACCCGGGCCGAGTGGCTGGCGGATGCTTTCCGGTGACGAAACCGGGTGGCTGCTGGGCGATTACATTCTGTCCCGGCACCGCGGCGACCCTCCCACGGTGGCCAGCACCGTGGTGTCGTCCCGGATGCTGGCCGCGATCGCCGCGCACCGTGGCGCGCGGCACGTCGAGACCCTGACCGGGTTCAAGTGGCTGGCCCGCGCCGACGCCGATGAGCCGGGCAGCCTGGTGTACGCCTACGAGGAGGCGATCGGGCACTGCGTCGACCCGGCCGCGGTCCGCGACAAGGACGGCATCAGCGCCGCGGTGTTGTGCTGCGATCTGGTGGCCTCGCTGCGCGGCCGCACGGTCTCCGACGCGCTCGACGACCTGGCCCGTCGCCACGGCGTGCACGAGGTCGCCGCGGTGCCGCGCCGGGTCGCCGACACCGACGAGGCCGCCGCGCTGCTGCGTCGGCTGCGCGAGGCACCGCCGCCCGAGCTGGCCGGCTTCGACAGAACCGCCAGCGCCGACGCGCTGATCTTCACCGGCGGTGCCGACCAGACGTCCGTACGGGTGGTGGTCCGGCCGTCGGGTACCGAGCCGAAACTCAAGTGCTACCTCGAGATTCGCTGCACACCCAGCGCAGACCTGGAGGCTGCCCGCATCCGCGCGCGTTCGGTGCGCGACGAACTGGTGGCTGCGATAGCCCGCTGGTGACTCAGCGCGGACCGAACTGACGATCGCCGGCGTCTCCGAGTCCGGGCACGATGTAGGCGATCTCGTTGAGCCCGTCGTCGATGGCCGCGGTGAACAGGCGCGCGTCCGGCGCCACCTTTTCCATCGCCACCACCCCGTCCGGCGCCGCCACCACGCACAGCGCGGTGAGGTCGGTGGCGCCACGCTCCTGCAGCTGCTCGATGGTGTGCGCCATCGAGCCGCCGGTGGCCAGCATCGGGTCCAGGATCAGCACCGGCAGCCCGGACAGGTCGTCGGGCAGCGACGCCAGGTAGGGCACCGGCTGGGCGGTCTGCTCGTCGCGGGCCACACCGACGAACCCGACGTGCGCTTCGGGCAGCAGGGCATGTGCCTCGTTGACCATGCCCAGGCCGGCCCGCAGCACCGGCACCAGCAGCGGCGGACGCGCCAGCTTGGACCCCGTCGTCTCGGCGAGTGGCGTGCGGATCGGCACCGGGACACTGGGCGCCTCACGCAGCGCCTCGTAGACCAGCATCACCGTGAGTTCGCGCAACGCGGCGCGGAACGTGGCATTGTCGGTTCGCTCATCACGCAGCACGGTCAGCCGGGCGGCGGCCAGCGGGTGATCGATGACGTGCACGTCCATCGGCCCGACCCTATATAACGATCGGGTGCAGGCCGGCTGACACGCGCGTCGTCGTGCGGCCGGCCGGCCATTCCCAGCCCTATACTCCGGGCGTGCGACGCCATCTGACCAGCCTTTTCTGTGCTATGGCGGTGCTCTGCGCGCTGCCGCTGCCCGCGGCGCGGGTGAGCCTGGCCGCCGCGACCCTGCCCAGGTATGCGCACGTGGTGATGGTGATCGAGGAGAACCGCTCGCAGGCCGACATCGTCGGCAACAAGGCGGCACCGTTCCTCAACGCGCTTGCGGCCGGCGGCGCCATGATGGCGCAGTCGTTCGCCGAGACCCACCCCAGCGAACCCAATTATCTGGCCCTGTTCGCGGGCAGCACCTTCGGCGTCACCAAGGACAGCTGCCCGCTCAACGCGGGTGCCGCCCCGAACCTGGCGTCGGAGTTGCTGGCCTCCGGCCGCACCTTCGGCGGCTATTCCGAGGACCTGCCCGCGGTCGGTTCGCCGGTGTGCAGCGCGGGCAAGTACGCCCGCAAGCACGTGCCGTGGGTGAACTTCAGCAATGTGCCGGCCAATGTCTCGGTGCCGTTCTCGGCGTTCCCGCAGCCGGGCGGCTACGCGAACCTACCCACCCTCTCGATCGTCATCCCCAACAACGACAACAACATGCACGACGGGTCGATCGCCCAGGGCGACGCCTGGCTGAACACCCACCTCGCCGCGTACGCCACCTGGGCCAGGACCAACAACAGCCTGCTGATCGTGACGTGGGACGAGGACGACGGCGGTCCCCGCAACCAGATCCCGACGGTGTTCTACGGCGCGCACGTGCAGCCGGGCAGCTACAACGAGACCATCAATCACTACAACCTGCTGGCCACGCTCGAGGAGATGTACGGGCTGCCCAAAACGGGCCTGGCGGCCACCGCCGCACCCATCGCAACTATTTGGGGCGGATAAGCCGGGTCGGGCCGGGTCGCTATTGTGTGCCGCATGGCTGCTGACCTCGTGCCCATCCGCCTGAGCCTGTCCGAGGGGGACCGTTACACGCTGTGGGCGCCCCGCTGGCGCGACTCCGGGGACGAGTGGGAAGCGTTTCTGGGCAAGGACGACGACCTGTACGTTTTCGAGAGCGTCGCCGACCTGGTCGCTTTCGTGCGCAGCGACGCCGACAACGACCTGACCGACCACCCGGGCTGGCAGAGCGTCACCGAGGCGCACGCCCAGAAGCTGGAACCCGCCGAGGACAACCAGTTCGACCTGGTGGCGGTCGAGGAGCTGGTCGCCGAGAAACCGACCGAGAAATCGGTGACGGCGCTGGCCGGAGCGTTGGCCATCGTCTCGTCCATCGGGTCGGTCTGCGAGTTGCCGGCGATCTCGAAGTTCTTCAACGGCAACCCGATGCTGGGCACGGTCTCGGGCGGCATCGACCACTTCGCCGGGAAAGCCGGTCAGAAGCGGTGGAACACGATCGCAGAGGTGATCGCACGTAGCTGGGACGACGTGCTCGAGGCCGTCGACGACATCGCCACCGTCCCCGAGGTCGACGAGGACCTCTCGGCCAAGGCGGCTGCAGAACTCGACGAGGAGATCGAAGAAGACGAAGAGCCGGCCGTCACGGAGGACGCCGACGAGGCCGCCGAGCCGGAAGACGAGGCCGACGAGGCTGCGGCCGACGAAGACGAAGACGAAGACGAAGCCGAAGAAGACGACGACGACGAAGAAGAAGAAGGCCGCGCCGAAGGCGACACCGTGGTGCTCGGTGGCACCGACGACTTCTGGACGCAGGTCGGCATCGACCCGATCCAGATCATGACCAGCTCGGGCACCTTCTATACCCTGCGCTGTTATCTGGACGACCGGCCGATCTTCCTGGGCCGCAACGGCCGGATCAGCGTGTTCGGCTCCGAGCGGGCGCTGGCGCGCTACCTCGCCGACGAGCACGATCACGACCTGTCGGACCTGAGCACCTACGACGACATCCGGACCGCCGCCACCGACGGCTCGCTGAAAGTCGACATCACCGACGAGAACGTCTACGTGCTCAGCGGACTGGCCGACGACTTCACCGACGGACCGGAAGCGGTGGACCGCGAACAGCTCGACCTCGCCGTCGAGCTGCTGCGCGACATCGGGGACTATTCCGAGGAGAGCACCGTCGACAAAGCGCTGGAGACGAACAAGCCGCTGGGCAAGCTGATCGCCTACGTGCTGGAGCCGGACTCGGTGAGCAAACCCGCCGGACCGTACGCCGCGGCGGTGCGGGGCTGGGAAAAGCTGGAGTCCTTCGTGGATTCGCGGCTGCGGCGCGAATAGGACGAGACCGGTATGGCTGACGTGGTGGTTGCGGCGCCGGAGCTCATCGCGCAGGCTGCGACCGATCTGGCGGCCATCGACTCGGCGCTGCGCGCAGCGCACCTCACCGCCACGGCGCCCACCCAGGGCATTGTTCCCTCGGCCGCCGACGAAGTGTCCGGCGCCGTCGCGCAACTGTTCGCCGAATTCGGCCGGGATTACCAGAGCGTGGCCGGGCAGGTTGCCGCCTATCACGAGAAGTTCGTGCAGCAGCTCGGGGCGGCAGCCGGCGCCTACGCGGGCGCCGAGTCCGCCAGCGCGGCATCGCTGCAGCCGCTGCCCGCCGCCACGTTGACCGACGTCGTGACCTCGATCATCGGCGACGTGACGTCGCTGTTTTTCCAGCTCGCGGCCGCTCTCTACTACGTGTTGTTCCTGATGCTGATCCCGATCTACGCCGCGCTCGCGATCTATCTGCCCTTCGCCTACCTGGGGTCGCTACTGGGGATCTAGACCGGCGACGCACGCCGCCAGGATGTCGTCCCAGTATTTGAGTGCGAAATGACCGTTGCCGGGGGCCCAGTGCAGATCCACCTCGGGGATCGCGTCCTCGAGATATTCGCCGATCGCCCGCGGGATGAAGGAGTCCTCGTCGCCCTGCCAGATATGCGTCGGCACCGCGACCTGACCGACCTCGAACCCCCACGGCCGGTAGATCAGAAACGACTCGTACGCGGCGCCCCGGCCGCCCTGCCGGAACGCTTCACGCTGGACGGCGCCGAAGTGCCGCAGGAAGAGCTCGTCGCGCATGTGGTCCCGGTCGATGTCGGGCAGTGACAGTGTCACCAGCCGGCCGAACAGGCCCGACGCGAATTGCGCACACCAGCCCAGCGGCACGTACGCGGCGTTGAAGATCCAGATACCGCGTTGTGCGGCACGGAAGTAGAGCGCGTCGGTCCGACTGAGACTGGCCCGGATGCGCGGTGTCACCAGCGGACCCCACGGTGCCAGCGCTCCCACGAACTTCAGCCGCGCCGGCGGGATCAGCGCCCCGCACGCGAACAGGTGCGGCCCGGCACCGGAATGCCCGACGACGCCGAACTCGCCCAGTCCGAGCCCGTCGGCCAGGGCACACACGTCGGCCGGCCAGTCCCGGAACCGGCGCCCACGCTGCAAGGTCGACTGCCCGAACCCGGGCCGGTCCACTGCGATCAGCCGGATGCCGTGCCGGCGCGCAGCACCGTCGGCAAAGGCGCCCTCCAACCGGCAACTCGGGGTGCCGTGAAAGTAGAACGCGGGATAACCCGCGGTGTCGCCGTACTCGAGATAGGCCAAGCTGCGTCCGTCGGGCAGGGTGAACGTCGACGCCTCGTCGACGCGAACACGCTCGGGCAGCTGCACACCATTGATCGTATTCAGCCGATCAGCACCGCGTACTGCGGCTTGATCACGTCATCGATGATGGCCAGCCGCTCGTCGAACGGGATGAAGGCGGATTTCATCGCATTGATGGTGAAGCGCTGCAGATCGCTCCAGCCGTAGCCGAACGCCTCGACCAGACGGAACATCTCCTCGCTCATCGTGGTGTCGCTCATCAACCGGTTGTCGGTATTGACGGTCACCCGGAAACGGCTGCGGGCCAGCAGGTCGAACGGGTGCTCGGCGATGCTGGCGACCGCACCGGTCTGCACGTTGGAACTGGGGCACATCTCGAACGGAATCCGCTTGTCCCGCAACAGTGATGCCAGCCGACCCAGCCTGACCGCACCATCGACGATTTCGATGTCGTCGACGATGCGCACGCCGTGACCGAGCCGGTCGGCGCCGCAGAACGCGATCGCCTCATGGATGGACGGCAGGCCGAATGCCTCCCCCGCGTGGATTGTGAAGCGCGCGTTGTTATCCCGCATGTATTCGAACGCATCCAGGTGCCTGGTCGGCGGGTGGCCGGCCTCGGCTCCGGCGATGTCGAATCCGACTACGCCCTTGTCCCGGAACCGGATCGCCAGCTCGGCGATCTCGCGGGACATGGCGGCGTGCCGCATCGCGGTCACCAGGCAGCGCACCTTGATACCGTGACCAGTTGCGGCACATGCTTTTTCGCCGGCCGCGAAGCCCTCCAGCACCGCGTCCACCACCTGGTCGAAGGACAGGCCGCGGTTGATGTGCAGCTCGGGGGCGAACCGGACCTCGGCGTACACCACCGAGTCCGCGGCCAGATCTTCCACGCATTCGTGGGCCACGCGATACAGCGCGTCGGGCGTCTGCATCACCGCCACGGTGTGCGAGAACGGTTCCAGATAACGCTCCAACGAGCCGCTGTGCGACTGGGTGCGAAACCACGTCGCCAGCGCGTCGGCGTCGGTGACCGGCAGCCCGTCGTAGCCGATCTCAGCGGCGATCTCCAGCACCGTGGCCGGCCGCAGCCCGCCGTCGAGGTGATCGTGCAGCAGCGCCTTGGGCGCCGTGCGGATCTGTTCCAGGTCCAGGTTCATGGTGTGATCCGATCGATAATCAATGGCCTGCGCTCGGGCGGGTGGTCGGCCACGTGCCAGGCGCCGTCGAGTTCGGCCAGCGCCGGACCGAGCCGCCCGGGCGTCTCGGTGTGCAGGGTGAACAACGTCTCGCCGGCAGCCACCGGATCGCCCGGGCGGCGATGGATCCGGATCCCGGCGCCATGCTGTACCTGCGCACCCGGCCGGGACCTGCCCGCGCCGAGCCGCCACGCCGCCAACCCCACCGCCATCGCGTCAATGTCGCCCATTGTGCCGCCCCGGGTGGCTGCGACGGTTTCCGAATGCCCACCAACCGGCAACGGTTTCGCCAAATCTCCGCCCTGCGCGGCGACCAGCCGACGGAAGCTGTCCATCGCGGTCCCGTCGCGCAAGGTCTGTGCTGGATCGCGGCCGTCCAGGCCGGCCAGCTCCAGCATCTCGGCGGCCAGCCGCACGGTCAGTTCCACCACGTCGGGCGGCCCGCCACCGGCCAGCACCTCCAGCGACTCCTGCACCTCCAGCGCGTTGCCGACGGTCAGCCCCAGTGGGCACTGCATGTCGGTGAGCAGCGCGCGGGTGGGGACGCCGTGCGCGAGCCCCAGCTCGACCATGGTGTGCGCCAGCTCGCGGGACTCCGCCTCGGTCTTCAGGAAAGCCCCGGAACCGACCTTGACGTCCAGCACCAGCGCGCCGGCACCCTCGGCCAGTTTCTTGCTCATCACCGAACTGGCGATCAACGGCAGGGATTCGACGGTCCCGGTGACGTCGCGCAGCGCGTACAGCTTGGCATCCGCCGGCGCCAGTTCACCGGCGGCGAAGATGGCGGCGCCGACGTCGCGCAGCTGTTCGCGCACCCGCTGACCGGACAGGTCCGCGGTGAACCCGGGGATGGATTCCAGTTTGTCCAGGGTGCCGCCGGTGTGGCCCAACCCACGTCCGGCCGCCTGCGGCACCGTGCCGCCACAGGCGACGACGACGGGCACCAGCGGCAGCGTGATCTTGTCGCCGACACCGCCGCTGGAATGCTTGTCCACAGTCACCCGGCCCAGCTCGGTGAAATCCAGTCGTGGGCCCGACGCCAGCATCGCCGCCGTCCAATCGGTGATCTCGCCGCGGTCCATGCCGCGCAGGAAGATCGCCATCAACAACGCCGACATCTGTTCGGGGGCCACCCGGCCGCCGGTGTAGCCGTCGATCACCCAGTCGATCGCGGCCCCGGAGAGCCGGCCGCCGTCCCGCTTGGTGCGGATCACCGTCGGTGCGTCAAATGCGAAGTCTGTCAAGACGATTCCCGACCCAGATCGTCGGGACCGAACGCGTCCGGGAGCAGCTCCGCCAGGCGTCGCGGCCCACGCGGGTGGTCGATCAGCAGTTGCGGACCGCCGTGTTCGAGCAACACCTGGCGACAACGCCCGCACGGCATCAGCGGCGCACCGCGCCCGTCGACGCAGGCCAGCGCGATCAGTCGGCCCCCACCGGTGGCGTGCAGCGCGCACACCAGCCCGCATTCCGCGCAGAGACCAAGGCCATATGAGACATTCTCCACATTGCAACCGGTGACCACCCGGCCGTCGTCCACCAGCGCCGCCGCCCCCACCGGGAACCCCGAGTACGGGGCGTACGCCAGCGCGGCCGCACCGATTGCTTTGTCCCGCAACATGTTCCAATCAATGCCAGGCACTGCGCAACCCCGCTCAACCAATGACTGCCTTCAGGTAAAGCCACCCTAACCTGAAAACAACATGCGATTCTGATCGGATGGTTCGGGACTACGGGCCACCTCGCGGCGTTATGTTTGGTAGCGGTTCTGCAAGGCTTTTCCCGGGCCGCTTCCAGGCCTCTTTCGAAGGCGGGTGATTCAGACGACGACGACCGCGGACCCGGCACCGCTGGGATCCTCTCGCAAACGAAGGCCGCCGCGGACCCTGTACCGGGGCGACCCCGGCATGTGGGCGTGGGTGTTGCACCGCATCAGCGGCGCCACGATCTTCTTCTTCCTGTTCGTGCACGTGCTGGACGCCGCCGTGCTCCGGGTGAGCCCGCAGACCTACAACGAGGTCTTGTCGACCTACAAGACCCCGATCGTCGGGCTGATGGAATTCGGTCTGGTGGCGGCGGTGCTCTTCCACGCGCTCAACGGGATCCGGATCATCCTGATCGACTTCTGGGCCGAAGGTCCGCGCCACCAGCGCACCATGCTGTGGATCGTCGCCGTCGGGTTCCTGGTGCCGTTCGTGATGGCCGGGGTGGTCATCGGCATTCACGCCTGGGATCACCTGCGATGAGCACACCCGATCTGCAGCTCGGCCCGGGCCAGGTCGCCCCGGTGCGGCAACGCAGCTACGACCGGCCGGCCAGCCTGGACAACCCGCGCTCGCCGCGGCGTCGCGCCGGCATCCCCAACTTCGAGAAATTCGCCTGGCTGTTCATGCGGTTCTCCGGGATCGCGCTGGTGCTCCTGGCGATCGGGCATCTGTTCATCATGCTGATGTGGGACGACGGTGTTTACCGCATCGACTTCAACTTCGTCGCCCAGCGCTGGGCGTCGCCGTTCTGGCAGTTCTGGGATCTGGCCCTGTTGTGGCTGGCGCAACTGCACGGCGGCAACGGTCTGCGCAACATCATCGACGACTACACCCGCAAGGACGTCACCCGCTTCTGGCTGAACAGCATCCTGCTGCTGTCGATGGGGTTCACGTTGGTGCTGGGCACCTACGTGATCGTGACCTTCAACCCGAACATCTCCTGAGAGGGGCGCCTTGATCCAGCAACACCGATACGACGTGGTGATCGTCGGGGCGGGCGGAGCCGGGATGCGGGCCGCGGTGGAGGCCGGCCCCCGCGTCCGCACCGCAGTGCTGACCAAGCTCTACCCCACCCGCAGCCACACCGGCGCCGCCCAGGGCGGCATGTGCGCCGCGCTGGCCAACGTCGAAGAGGACAACTGGGAGTGGCACACCTTCGACACCGTCAAGGGCGGCGACTACCTCGCCGACCAGGACGCCGTGGAGATCATGTGCAAAGAGGCCATCGACGCGGTGCTGGACCTGGAGAAGATGGGGATGCCGTTCAACCGCACCCCGGAGGGCCGCATCGACCAGCGCCGGTTCGGTGGGCACACCCGCGACCACGGCAAGGCCCCGGTCCGGCGGGCCTGTTACGCCGCCGACCGCACCGGCCACATGATCCTGCAGACGCTGTACCAGAACTGCGTCAAGCACGATGTGCAGTTCTTCAACGAGTTCTACGCATTGGACCTGGTGCTCACCCAGACCCCCACCGGGCCGGTCGCCACCGGGGTGGTGGCCTACGAACTGGCCACCGGTGAGATCCACGTCTTCCACGCCAAGGCGGTCGTGCTGGCGACCGGCGGATCCGGCCGGATGTACAAGACCACCTCCAATGCGCACACGCTGACCGGGGACGGCATCGGGATCGTGTTCCGCAAGGGACTCCCGTTGGAGGACATGGAATTTCACCAGTTCCATCCGACCGGCCTGGCCGGTCTGGGCATCCTGATCTCCGAGGCGGTGCGCGGCGAGGGCGGCCGGTTGCTCAACGGGGAGGGCGAACGCTTCATGGAGCGCTACGCCCCGACCATCGTCGACCTGGCGCCGCGCGACATCGTCGCCCGGTCGATGGTGCTCGAGGTGCTGGAAGGCCGGGGCGCCGGCCCGCACAAGGACTACGTCTACATCGACGTCCGTCACCTCGGCGAGGAGGTGCTGGAAGCCAAGCTGCCCGACATCACCGAGTTCGCCCGCACCTACCTGGGTGTGGACCCGGTGCACGAACTGGTCCCGGTCTACCCGACCTGCCACTACGTGATGGGCGGCATTCCGACCACGGTCACCGGCCAGGTGCTGCGCGACAACACCAACACCGTGCCCGGACTGTTCGCGGCCGGCGAGTGCGCGTGCGTCTCGGTGCACGGCGCCAACCGGCTGGGCACCAATTCGCTGCTGGACATCAACGTCTTCGGGCGCCGCGCGGGCCTGGCCGCCGCCGCGTACGCGCGGGGGCATGACTTCTCCGACATGCCGCCCGAACCCGCGGCGATGGTGCAGGGCTGGGTCGCCGACATCCTCTCCGAGCACGGCAACGAGCGGGTCGCCGACATCCGCGGTGCCCTGCAACAGACCATGGACAACAACGCCGCGGTGTTCCGCACCGAGGAAACGCTCAAGCAGGCACTCACCGACATCCATGCGCTCAAAGGGCGGTACTCCCGAATCACCGTGCAAGACAAGGGGAAACGGTTCAACAGCGACCTGCTGGAGGCTATCGAGCTCGGCTTTCTGCTGGAGCTCGCCGAGGTCACCGTGGTGGGTGCGCTGAACCGCAAGGAGTCGCGCGGCGGACACGCCCGCGAGGACTACCCCAACCGCGACGACATCAACTACATGCGCCACACCATGGCCTACAAAGAAGGTGCCGACCTGATCAGCGACATCCGGCTGGACTTCAAGCCGGTGGTGCAGACCCGGTATGAGCCGAAGGAGCGGAAGTACTGATGACTGCCGAGCCAGAGGTCCAAACGCTCGAACCCCCGCTGCCGCCGGTCCCGGACGGCGCGGTGATGGTGACGCTGAAGATCGCCCGGTTCAACCCGGACGACCCGGAGAAGTTCGCGGCCACCGGTGGCTGGCAGAGCTTCCGGGTGCCGTGTCTGCCCAGCGACCGGCTGCTGAACCTGCTGCTGTACATCAAGGGCTACCTGGACGGGACGTTGACGTTCCGCAGGTCGTGCGCGCACGGGGTGTGCGGCTCGGACGCGATGCGGATCAACGGCGTCAACCGGTTGGCCTGCAAGGTGCTGATGCGCGATCTGCTGCCCAAGAAGCCCGGCAAGAAACTCACCATCACCGTCGAACCGATCCGCGGGCTGCCGGTGGAAAAAGACCTCGTGGTCGACATGGAACCGTTCTTCGAGGCCTACCGCGCAATCAAGCCGTACCTGATCACCAGCGGCAATCCCCCTACGCGCGAACGTATTCAGAGCCCGACCGACCGCGCCCGCTACGACGACACCACCAAGTGCATCCTGTGCGCCTGCTGCACCACCAGCTGCCCGGTGTTCTGGAACGAAGGCAGCTACTTCGGGCCGGCGGCCATCGTCAACGCGCACCGGTTCATCTTCGACAGTCGCGACGAGGCGGCCGCCGAACGCCTGGACATCCTCAACGAGGTCGACGGGGTGTGGCGTTGTCGCACCACGTTCAACTGCACCGAGTGCTGCCCGCGGGGCATCGAGGTGACCAAGGCGATCCAGGAAGTCAAACGCGCCGTGATGTTCACGCGCTGAGTCAGCTCGGCGGCAGTTTCAGCACCCGGTTGTTGCCGGAATCGACGACGTAGACATTCCCGGCGGCATCGACTGCGACGCCCTGCGGATTGCTCAGTCCCTGGAACGGCAGCGTGATCATCGTGTTGGAGGCCTTGACCAGCTTCAACACACTGTTGTGGCGGGTGTCGGTGACGTACAGGTCGTCATCGGCATCGACGGCGATGTATTCCGGCCGACCGACCGCGTAGGACAGCACGGTGGCGACCGTCGCGGTGGCGGGTAATTTGATCACCCGCTCGTTGTTCCGGTCGACGATGAAGAGTGTCCCGTTGCCGTCCAGCGCCACCGCCGAGGGATGGTTCAAGCCGGTGAAGGGCAACTCGGTCTGGTCCACGGCCGGCCCGCGCAGCGTCAGCACCTTGTTGAGCCGGGAGTCGACGACGTAGACGGCAAGGTCTGGGCCGCGGGTGGAGATCGCGACGCCACTGGGTTCGGCCAGGCCGGCGAACGGCAGGACGGTCTGATCGGTCGATCCCGCGGTCAGCTGCAGCACTCGGCGGTTCTCGCCCACCACGACGGTGCCTTGGTTGTCGACCGCGATGTCGGTGGGGTGGTCCAACCCGGAGAACGGCGCGACGGTCTGTTCGGTCTAGCCGGTCGCCAGCTGCACGACGCGGTTGTGGCCGGTGTCGGTGACGTAGACGGTGCCCTTCGCGTCGACGGTGATCCCCAGCGGCCCGTCCAGGTCACTGAACGGCAGTACCGTCTGCGCCGCCGACTGGGTGGGACGAGATCTGTTGTGGGTCACCAAGAATGCCGCGCCGCACGCGACGACCAGCAGGGCGGCCGCGGCGGCGACAACACGGCGACGGTTGCGTCGCGGTTGCGGTGCCGCCAGCATCGTGGCGTCCAGTACCGGGTCGTCGATCGGTGCCGGCGTTGGTTCGCCGGGGTCGGTGAGGGCTTTGCGGGCGGCGACAGCGAGCTCGCTGGCCGACTGGTAGCGGGCATCGGGATCCTTGGCCATGCCGCGCGCGATCACGTTGTCGAACCCGGCGAGGGCAGGGTTGCAGCTGCTCGGCCGGGGCGGATCGGTGGACAGATGCGCGCCCACCAGCTGCCCGATACTGTCGCCGGCGAACGGCAGTTGACCGGTCAGACACTCGTAGAGCACACAGGCCAGCGAATACACGTCGGCCCGGGCGTCGGTGATCGACCCGCTGGTGAAGCGCTCCGGCGCCATGTAGGCCGGGGTCCCCGGCGCGATGTTGGTCACCGTCAGACGGGCGGCCGAGGAGTCGTGGACGAGCCCGAAGTCGATCAGGTACACAAAGTCTTCGTCGACCATCAACAGGTTCGACGGCTTGACGTCGCGGTGCACCAACCCGGACTTGTGCGCCACTTCCAACGCGCCCGCGACCTGCTCGATCACCCGCACCGCCCGGTCCGGGTCCATGGCCCCGTCCCGCTGCAACACGGTGTGCACGTCGACGCCGTTGATGATCGGCATCACCAGATACAACCGGCCGTCGACTTCGCCGGCCTCGTAGATCGGGATGATGTTCGGACTGGCCAGCCGGCCGGCGGCGTACGCCTCCCGGCGAAATCGCTCCTCATAGCCCGGCTCGACGGCCAGACCCGGCTGCAGCAGTTTGACGGCGACGTCCCGGTGCAGTTCGGTGTCGCGAGCCCGGTACACCGCACCCATCCCGCCCGCGCCGAGGACTTGCAGCAGGTGATAGCGGCCGAACTCGCGTTGGTCGGCCGAGACCGCCGACGCACCCCCGGCAGGCGTGAGCGCAGCTCTTGCGGCACGGGCGAATTCGCGTGCGGACTGGTAACGGTCATCGGGGTTCTTCGCCATGCCGCGAGCGACCACGTCATCGAAACCGACCGGGATCGACGGGTCGATGTCACACGGCTTCGGCGGCGCGCCGTGCAGATGCGCGGCGGCGATCTCCTCCAAGCTGTCGCCGCGCACGGCCTGCTGTCCGGTCAGGCATTCGTGCAACACACAGGCGAGGGCGTAGATGTCGCCGGCGGCGCCGGGGGCACTGGTCTGGGACCGCAGTCGCTCCGGGGCCAGATACGGCCAGCTTCCGCTATCCACGGCGGCGCCGGCCGCGTGGGCCCCGAAGTCGATCAGATACACGAATTCGCCGCCCACGACGAACAGATTCGACGGCTTCACGTCACCGTGCACCAGCCCGGATCGGTGCGCGGATTCCAGCGCCACCGCAGCCTGCTCGATCACCCGCACCGCCAGTGCCGGGCTCATCGCGCCGTCGCGGTCCAGCAGACTGCGCGCATCGATGCCGTCCAGGATGGGCATCACCAGGTAGAGGCGACCGTCGATCTCGCCGGCTTCATAGACCGGGATGACGTTCGGATTGTTCAGCTGGGCCGCGATGGAAACCTCGGAGCGGAACCGCTCCCGATATTCGGGATCGCCGGCGGACTCCGCGGGAAGCACTTTGAGGGCCACGTCGCGCGTCATCATGGTGTCCCGAGCCCGGTATACGGTCCCGGCCCCGGCCCAACGGAGCTCCTCGAGCAGCCGATACCGCCCGAAGGCCTCCCCATCCGCCACTAGCGCAGCCTAACGGCATCAAGGAAGCTGCAAGCATGCAACGCACCACCGAGTTGGCCCGACAGTTCTACGACCGCTTCGAACCCATCCACGCCGTGACGTACTTCGCGCCCGAGGTGCGCGCAGGGTTGGACGACCTCGGTTACCGCGGGTTCTGGATGGGGTACTTCGCCGCCCGGTCGGCACCGCTGGGTGTGGTGGCGCCACAGGTCGTGACGGCGGTGTTCTACAACTTCGCGCCTGCGCGGGTGGCCAAAGCCCTTCCGGCGGCGTGGGATATCGCCGGGCCGGACGCCGCGTTGCGCGCACGTCAGCAGTCGACGGTCGCCGCCCTGCACCGGGTGGGCCTTCTCGACGACGAAAATGTCCGCACTGCAGCGGAATTGGCGATCCGCGCGGCGCAGCGCGCCCCGGTGGACGCCCGCCCGCTGTTCGCGGCCAACGTCGCGCTGCCGGTGCCGTCCGATCCGGTGGCCGCACTCTGGCATGCGGTGACGCTGCTGCGTGAACACCGCGGCGACGGGCACGTGGCGGTGCTGGCCGCGGCGGGCATCTCCGGACGGGAGTCCAACGTGCTGCACACCGCCGCCGGGCAGGTGCCCGCCGACTACATGAAGCGCGCTCGTCACTACGACGATCAGGAGTGGGACGCCTGCCGGCGCAGCCTCGCCGCCCGCGGTCTCATCGACGCCGACGGAGCGTTGACCCAGGCCGGTCGCCAGTTCCGAAATCAGATCGAAACCGTCACGGACACAATGGCTTTGCATGTGTTCGACGGTCTCGACGACGACGAACTGCGGGCCTTGTTCGAAGCACTCACCCCGCTAGCGCGAGCGGTGATCGCGGGCGGCGATCTGCCCGCCACCACGCCCATGAGCGTGCGGCGCGACTTTTAGCCCGAAAGGTGATGTCGGGCGTGAGGGTAGCGCCCACGTACCCGGTCACCAGCGCATCGACCACGCTCTGCCACAACGCCTCGTCCACGCACAGCCTGCTGGCGGTGAGCACCAACCGCTCCGGCGAACCGGGCAGCAGCGACACCGCGAACAGTCGGCCGGTGCGCTTGTCGTAACCGGCACGTTGCCGCGCAATCACCTCGTCCACCAAGACCCCCGGCGGCTCGACCGCCCAACTCCAGCCACCGCCCGGCCGGGCCAGCCAGCGCTCCATGCTCGGCTCGAACACCGCGCCCAGGGTGGGGTTGGCGTCGAAGACCGCGTCCACGGCGGCACGCACGCCCGACTGGTCCAGCCGCGAGTCGGCGACCAGCACCTCGGTGTGCGCCAGCTCCTCCAGGTCGGTCAGCAGGGACGCTTCGACGATGTCCCAGTACGACGAGGTTGTGAGTTCCATCGGGCAAGACTCGGCCGGAGCCCTTGGAGCATTCTTGTCGGATCCTTGGAATTTTCTTGCGCCGAAGGTGTCACATCCTTCCGACCTGCCTCGTCTGATCGGTATGACACAGAAAACCCGCATCCAGCCCCTGCCCCCCAAGCGCGCCGGCCTGCTCGTCCGCGCCATGTACCGGGTCGCCAAACGGCGGTTCGGCGAGGTTCCCGAGCCGTTCACGGTCGCCGCGCACCATCCGCGCCTGCTGGTCGCCAATGCCGTGCACGAGACCCTGCTGCAGAGCGCGTCGCGGACGCTGCCGGCCAGCGTGCGCGAACTGGCGGTCTTCTGGACCGCCCGCACCGTCGGCTGCTCGTGGTGCGTCGACTTCGGGTCGATGCTGCAGCGGCTGGACGGCCTGGACATCGAGCGGCTCAAAGACATCGACCGTTACGCCACCTCGCCGGCCTTCAGCGACGACGAACGCGCGGCCATCGCCTACGCCGACGCGATGACCACCGACCCGCATGCGGTGACCGACGAGCAGGTCGAGGATCTGCGGGCCCGCTTCGGCGACGCCGGCGTGATCGAGCTGACCTACCAGATCGGCATCGAGAACATGCGCGCCCGGATGTACTCGGCGCTGGGCATCACCGAGCAGGGTTTCAGTTCGGGGGACTCCTGCCGGGTGCCGTGGGCCGACTCGGCGGAAATTCGGTCGAATCGGGCCTGACCTGCCTACGATTCGACAATGTCGTTGATCGCAGCGCCGGAGGCGCTGGCCGCAGCTGCCGGTGAGCTGACCGGGATCGGAAACGCCCTCCGGGAGGCAGCCGCTGCCGCGGCGCCATTGACGACGGACGTGCTCGCGGCGGCCGGTGACGAGGTGTCAGCGGCCATCGCGAGTCTCTTCGGCAGCCACGCCCAGGAGTTCCAGGTGCTCAGCGCCCAGACCACCCTGTGGCAGACGCAATTCGCACGGGCGTTGAGCGAAGCGTCGGCCGCCTACGCTGCCGCCGAGGCCGCCAATGTGTTGCCGCTGCTGGCCGCGCTGCAGCAGGCCGGGTTCTTCGCACCCATCGAGTTGCTGATCGGGCGCCCGTTGTTCGGCGCCAGCATCGGCGTGAACACCGCGACGCTGGGCGCGTTGCTCAACTGGGGAACCAACGCGGTCGGCCTGGGCGGGGTGCTGAACTTCCCCGCCACGGTCGCCGTTTCCGGGACCAACGGGGTGAGCGGGGTCAGGATCGGGTTCTCGTTCCTGCAGATCCCGGTCGGCCCGAGTTCCTTCCTGGGGCTCACGGTTCCCCAGTTCAACTACCCGGCGCCGGCGTTCTGGTACTTCCCGACCCAGGCGAGCGGCGCGGTGACCCCCACCGGCACCGTCTACCTGCAGCACGGTTTCGCCGCGATCGGCTGGTTCTACCAGCCGTTGGCCATGAACCTCGCACAGCAGACCAACAGCGTCGTGGTCACACCCACCATCCCGTCGATCCCACTGCCCCTGGGTGTGTACCTGAACAGCCCGCAGATGCAGCAGGGGGTGGGCTCGCTGTTCCTGGGCGGCCAGCCGGCGCTGAACACCGCCGCGCACCAGGCCGGTTACCTGGGCACGCTGCCGCAGCAGTTCATCCTCACCGGACACTCCGCCGGCGGTGGCCTGGCCACCATGGCGGCCAGCAACTACCTCTCGGCCCTCGGCAGCGGCACCAACAACCTGCAGGGCGTGGTGATGTTCGACGGCGTCGCGAGTAACAACGCGGCGTTCGCCGACGCGGCGACCACGTTGCAGACCGCCGGCATTCCGCTGTATGCGGTGGTTGCGCCGCCGCAGCCGTGGAATGCCTACGGCGCCACCACCGATACCCTGGTGAGCCTGTATCCGGGGCAGTTCAGCGGCGTCGAGATCGTCGGCGGCTCACACGTCGACTCCATGCTGGGCGGCAACCCGCTGGTCGACTTCGCCGCCCAACTGCTCACCGGGTTCTCCCCACCCGGTGCGACCGCGGCGGTCCACACCCTGGCCGGCGGCTGGATCAACGACATCTACAACGGTTTCGGCCCGAGCACCGATCCCGCAGAGTACGGCATCTACGGGCCCACCGGCCCCTACGTGGCGCCCGGCGGCCAGCAGATCATCCTCGGCCCGGCCACCGGGATCGTCCTTTAGTCATCACCGGCGCAACGGGGATCCGGTGAACTTGTCGGGGTTGGCGATGTCCCACAGGGCGACCACCTTGCCGTCGCGCACCGTCATCGCGGTGATCCGCGGCGCCATCTCGCGGCGTCCCTCAGCAGCAGGGAAACCCGTTGTGTACGAACCTAATTCGCCGTTGACCAGAGCCAGGTGATTGGCGGTGTAGAACGCGTCACCGTACCGGCCGGCCAGCCCGAGCATGAACCGGACCACCTTGTCCGCACCCCGGATGATCTGAACTGCGGTGGGCGCCTTGCCATTCGAGTCGCCGGTGAAGGTGACGTCGGGGTGCAGCAGCGCGACCACGGCCTCCAGATCGCCGGCCGCCATCGCCGCCATCAGCTTGCCGACCACCTCGGCGTGCCCGGGATCCGGCTTCGGCGGCGGCGCGGCCGCGACCGCTCTGCGGGCCCGCGACGCCAGTTGGCGGGCCGCGGCTTCGGTGGTGCCCAGCACGTCGGCCACATCGGCGAACGGCACCGCGAAACCGTCGTGCAGCACGAAGGCCACTCGCTGATCGGGGTTGAGCTTTTCCAGCACCACCATCGCGGCGAAGCGGGCATCCTCGGCCGAGACCACCGCCGACAGCGGATCTGCCGGGTCGAAACCGGTGACCACCGGCTCGGGCAGCCAGTTGCCCGTATAGGTTTCGCGCCGGTGCGAGGCCGAGCGCAACTTGTCCAGCCCCAGCCGGCTCACCACCGTCGTCAACCAGGCCCGCAGGTCCCCAATCACGCTGTCCTGGGTGTGCCACCGCAGCCAGGCTTCCTGAACGATGTCCTCGGCGTCGGCAACGGTGCCGGTCAACCGGTAGGCCACCGACATCAGGTGGGGCCGTAGCGATTCGAATTCGTCGACCTGGGTGGATGTCATGAGCCGCTGCGGTGGCGTCGCTGACGACGTATCCGGTGGAGAGAGCTCTCGCCGTCGGACATGTGCCCGGCCAGCATCGTGACCGCGACGGCGCGCTCGGTGGCGGTGCCGAAGGCACGCCACACCCGGCCCATGCCGCCCGGACCGAGCAGCCGCCGATAGCGGCGTGTGTGATCGTTCATCGGATCGCCCCCGGTCCTGCGCTTGCCCACTCTCAGTGCAGTATTCCCCCGGACCGCTAGGCTCGCGAACACGATGTCCAGAAATCTTTGGCTGCACTTCGCCCAGCACGGCAATGGCATAACGCCGCCCGTCATCACCCGCGGTGACGGCGTCACCATCTACGACGACCGCGGCAAGAGCTACCTCGACGCGCTGTCGGGTCTGTTCGTGGTGCAGGTCGGCTACGGCCGCACCGAACTCGCCGAGGCCGCGGCCCGGCAGGCCGAGCAGCTGGCGTTCTTCCCGCTGTGGGGCAACACCACCCCGCCGGCGATCGAACTGTCCGAACGCCTGGCCCACTACGCGCCGGGCGACTTGAACCGGGTGTTCTTCACCAACGGTGGCACCGAAGCGGTCGAGACCGCGTGGAAGATGGCCAAGCAGTACTTCAAGCTGACCGGTAAACCCAATAAGTACAAGGTGATTTCGCGGGCCATCGCCTACCACGGCACCACCCAGGGCGCGCTGGCGATCACCGGCCTGCCGAAGTACAAGGAAGCCTTCGAGCCGTTGGCGCCGGGCGGGTTCCGGGTGCCGAACACCAACTTCTATCGCGCGCCCGAACCGTTGGACACCGACATCAAGGCCTTCGGCCGGTGGGCTGCGGACCGGATCGCCGAGGCCATCGAATTCGAGGGGCCCGACACCGTCGCGGCGGTCTTCCTGGAACCGGTGCAGAACGCCGGCGGTTCGTACCCGCCGCCGCCCGGCTACTTCGAGCGGGTCCGCGAGATCTGCGACGAATACGACGTGCTGTTGGTCTCCGACGAGGTGATCTGCGCGTTCGGGCGGATCGGGTCGATCTTCGCCTGCGATGACTTCGGCTACGTACCGGACATGATCACCTGCGCCAAAGGCATGACGTCGGGCTACTCGCCGCTGGGTGCGACCATCGCCAGTGACCGCGTTTTCGAGCCGTTCAATGACGGCAAGACGACGTTCCGGCACGGCTACACATTCGGCGGTCACCCGGTTTCCGCGGCCGTCGGGCTGGCGAATCTGGAGATCTTCGAGCGCGAGGGTCTCACCGACCACGTCAAGCAGCAGTCCCCCGCACTGCGGGCGACCCTGGAGAAGCTCTACGACCTGCCCATCGTCGGCGATGTCCGCGGCGAGGGCTTCTTCTTCGGCATCGAACTGGTCCGGGACCAGGCGACGAAACAGCGGTTCAGCAACGAGGAGCGCGCCAAGCTGCTGGCCGAGGTCGGGTCGGCGCTGTTCGAAGCGGGACTGTACTGCCGCACCGATGAACGCGGCGACGCCGTGATCCAGCTGGCCCCGGCGCTGATCAGCGGCCCGGCCGAGTTCGACGCGATCGAAACGATCCTGCGCAGCGTGCTGACTCCGATCTCGGAACGGTTCTAGCCGTGGCAAAGGCACGCATTCACCCGGTCCGGTGGCAACCACCGCCGATCGACCCGTTACCGGCCATGCCGGCACCGAGTGTCACGGTGGTCCCCCTGCCCGGCAACGGACCCGAAGATGTCGTCGTCGACGCCGCCGGCCGATTGTGGACGGGGCTGGAGGACGGGCGCATTGTGCGGCTATCCGAGGGCCGCCCCGACGTCGTCGCCGACACCGAGGGAAGGCCGCTCGGTATGCACGTCGCGCACGATGGCCGAATTTTGGTCTGCGACAGCCATCACGGATTGCTGGCTCTGGACCCATCCGGCGGCACGCTGGACGTGATCGTCGATTCGGTGGGTGGCAGACGGTTCAAGTTCTGCTCGAATGTCACCGAGACATCCGACGGCACAATCTATTTCACCGAATCGACGAGCGACTACCATTTCGATGACTACACCGCCCCGATCGTGGAGGCACGGGGTACCGGCGGGCTGTTGCGGCTCGACCCGGACGGCACCGTCACCACGCTGCTCGACGGACTGTTCTTCGCCAACGGGGTGACGCCGACGGCCGACGGCACCGCGTTGGTGTTCGCCGAGACCCAGGCCCGCCGGCTGTCCAAATACTGGTTGACCGGTCCGCAGGCCGGATCGGTGACGCCGCTGGCCGAGCACCTGCCCGGGATGCCCGACAACCTGTCCACCGGTGCCGACGGCCGCATCTGGGCGGCGCTGGTCACCGAGGCCAACCCCGCGCTGGAACGGTTGTTCCCGCGCGCGCCGATCATCCGCAAAGTGTTGTGGCGCCTGCCCGAGCGGTTCCAACCACGAATCAAACCGGAAATCTGGGCGGTCGCGTTCGACCCGGACAGCGGTGCGGCCGTCGCCGGTCTGCGCACCACACATCCCGACTTCGGCAGCGTGACCGGTCTGGTCGAAGCGGCCGGGCGGCTATGGATGGGCACGATCAGCTTCCCCGCCCTCGCGTACGTGGACCTGGCGGCCACTCAGCTGTAGCCGGCGCGGTTCATTCCCAGAATCTGCGCATGGTGCGGCGCCGCCCGCGGTCTGTGTCGCCGAGCAGCCGTTTGACCGCCTCCAGTGCCACCACCACCTCCCCCGACTGCGCTTGTTTCCGGCTCTTCAGAAAGCGCGCCAGGGCATTGCACAACTGCACCAGCGCCGCGCGCAGGTCGGGTTCCGTCGTGGCGTCGCGGTGCTGCTCGAGTTCGGCCAGCACCGCCTCGAGTCCCGAACGCCGAACCTGGGTGCCCTTCTCCACCTGTTTGAGCAAGTTGTCCAGCGACCGCCGCGGTGCGCGGCGTTTCGGTGCGGGAGCAGCCATCGGCGCGGCGGCCAGCACGGGCATCGGGGCACCCGCTGGCACGCCGGCATAGACGCGAGCGACCGGGGCGAACCCGACGTTCGTCGCCCACCCCGAGGGCTCCTCGACGGGCTGGATCACCTCGGTCAGCGGCCCGGCATCGGTCTGCTGGGGGTCGATCGCCACGAAGGCGGTGAACCGCGACAGCACCCCGAACCGGATGGAATGCGCGACGATTTGCGCGGCCAGGTCGTCGTCAGCGCGGTATGCGGCGTACTCGTCCTCCAGGTCACGTACCAACGAACGTGCCCAAATCGTCTGTACTGCAACAGCTTCCGGCGCGACACGGCCGGGCAGGGCGGTCGTGAAGCCGTCGGCGTCCACCCGGAACTCGGCCTCGGTCAGACCCCGGTACCGCCCGGAGATCACGCAGGGCACCCCGGCGAACGCGTCGGGAGCACGACCGGGCGTGACCGTCCCGTCGAGGAGCTGCACGCCCGCGGCGCTCACCCGCAGCCCGGTCAGCGCGGGGCGGCCGATGGTGCGGGCCAATCGGGCCATCGCTTCGTCGAGGCGTTCCTCGGATTCGACCAACTCCGATCGTCCGTTGCCCAACTTTGCCAACCGGTCCAGGAAGCCGGCGTTGACGGCGCGGTCGATGCCCACGCAGTAGATACGCGTCTCCCCCACCGCCGGTGCCAACCGGCGCAACAGGTGATCTTCGCCGCTGATCTGGCCGTCGGTGACGAGTACGACGCTGGCCTGCCGGCCCGCGCCGGACGCGGCCAGCATGTCGGCCGCTTTGACCAGCGGTTCGTCCATCACCGTCCCGCCGCCGCTGTCCAGCGAACCCAGCCACGACGCCGCGGCGAACCGGTTGCGGTCGTCGGCTTCGACCAGGTCGCCCGGCAGCTGCGGAGGAGCGTCGATCCGGTCGTCGAACGCCAGCACACAGAACCGGTCTCCGGCGTCGAGCATGTCCACGATCCGGCCCGCGGCGCGGCGGGCGGCGATCATCTTCCAGCCGTGCATCGAGCCCGAGCGGTCCAGCAACACCACCACATCCCTTGGCGCACTGGATGTCTCAACAGGAGGCACGAGTGTCACCGACCAGGTGCCTTCGTCGCCCGCCGGATCGGGCACCAGCAGCGCCGACGACGACAGCTCGCTGCGGTCGACCCGGAACCGCAGCACGAAGTCGCGGTCGGCGCGCGCACCCGCTTCGACGCGCCACCGCCCGTCGTCGCCGCGTGCCATCGGCAGGCTGCACCGCAGATCGGACACCGCCAGCCCGGCACCGTCCACGCTCAGCGAGATCTTCAGCTCCGGGCGCTCGTCGGAGTCGAGCAGGCGGGGCGGGGTGACCCGGGACGCGTCGGGAACCAGGTCGGTGTCGGCGGCCTCCCCCGGGCCGGTCTGATCGCCGGGGAGCGCGTCGCCTTTGGTGTATCGCGGCGTGACCACCAGGGGGAAGCGGAAGGTGGCCTCGCCGTCCTCGAACGACAGCGGGCCGGTCAGCCGCATCTCGATGGCCGCTTCCTCGCCGGGCCCGATATTGCCGACCCGCACCGAGAACACGTCGGAGCGGTCCTCCTCGACGATCGCGGCACGCTGCCCCGCAGCCAGGGCCTGCTCGTAGTCGACCCGCGCCGCACCCCGCTCCTTGAGCACCCCGATCACCCGCCGCCCGGCGAGGTCGGCGGCGAAGTCCGTCACGCCCGCGCGGGCCGGCAGCGGGAACACATAGGTCGCCTCGATGGTGGTGTCGCCGGCGTTGACGAACCGCTGCCGCACGGTCGACGTCGCGGTCATGCCCACGATGGCGGTGTTCACGCTGATCGCCTTCAGCGGCAGGACTCGTCCGTCCGCGGCGCTCAATTGACCGCAGGTCGGCCGCCCGGTCTCGGCCGGCCGGGCGGGCTGGACGGGCAGCAGGGGCAACAACTGAGCACTCATTGAGAGTCCTTTCCTGGGGTGGCGAGCAGATCCAGCAACGGCGCCGCGGCGCGGCGCAGCGCATCGAGTGGGGGCACCGGGCCGTCGACCAGCAAGGTGACAGTGTCGGACAGGCGGACGGCCTGCAGCCTGGTGACGGCCGGTGCATCGGCCACCGGCTCAGGCACGGTCCGCCAGAACGGCCCGGCCGCCCGGGCGGGTTCCGGGGTGGGCTCGGGGTCGCCGAGACCGGCCGGTATCGCGGCGGGTGGTATCGCGGCCAGGGCCTCCACGTCCGCGGCCGGCATGGTCTCCAGTCGGGCGGCGATCTCGTCCAGCGACAGGCCCTGGCCCTGCAGCCGCTTGATGGCCACCAGGCGAATCAGGTGGGTCCGGCCGTAGGTCAGGGCGCGGCCCCGGTTGCCGGGGCGCGGTAGCAGACCCCGGGCGGTGTAGTAGCGCACCATCCGCTGCGCCGGAACCGCCTTGGCCTGCCGGTTCTCCGGCACAGCGCCGGAGGCCTGCACGGCCGCGGCGGCCGCGGCGGCGAATTCGGGCAAGGTGAGCAAGGTCATGGTAATGACAGTGTCATATAGATTTTCGACAGTGTCAAACGTGCTCGCTCCTCGACTCCCTCGCCCTCGCCGAGCGGCTCTCCTCCCCGCGCCCAAGACCACCCCACCCCGCCGAGCAGCTCCCCACCCCGCCGCGCAGCTCCCACCCCGCCGCGCAGCTCCCCACCCCGCCGCGCAGCTCCCCACCCCGCCGAGCGTCACGCAGGAGTGGCACTCGACACCCAAACTCCCACCAGCGCGACGACTACCGGCAGCAACCGCGCCCTCAACAGCCCGCCTGATAACTTCCGCCCCAGCCGTCACAGCGCGGCAACCTGCCTTCCCGCTGCCGATCACTTAGTCTGCTCACCGATGCCCTTCTACCGGACCTCTGTACGTGCAGCGTCGTGTCTGGCCGCAGCGCTTTTCGCGGCCTCAGGCGCGCTGGCGTTGCCGGTCGCGCAGGCCGAACCCAGCGCCGAGGTGAACCCGGGCGCGGCTACCTGCCCGTACAAGATCAACACCCCACCCGCGGTCGACTCCTCCGAGGTGCCGCGCGCCGGTGACCCGCCGCTGCCGCTGTCGCTGCCCCCCACTCCCATCGGCGGCAACGCGCTGGCCGGCTGCGGCATCGTCGCGGCCCCCGACACCCCGCCGGTACCCGGCGACATTTCCGCCGAGGCCTGGCTGGTCGCCGACATCGACAGCGGTGCGGTGATCGCCGCCCGGGATCCGCATGGGCGACACCGCCCGGCCAGCATCATCAAGGTGCTGGTCGCGATGGCGTCCATCAACGCGTTCAACCAGAACAAGGCCGTCCCCGGCACCGACGACGACGCGGCCGCTGAGGGCACCAAGGTAGGCGTCGACGCCGGCGGCACCTACACCATCAACCAACTGCTGCACGGGCTGTTGATGCATTCGGGTAACGACGCCGCGCACGCGCTGGCCATGCAACTCGGCGGCATGCAGGCCGCCCTCGACAAGCTCAATGTGCTGGCGGCGAAGCTGGGCGGTCACGACACCCGCGTCGCCACCCCGTCCGGACTGGACGGCCCGGGCATGAGCACCTCGGCCTACGACATCGGCCTGTTCTACCGGTACGCCTACCGCAACCCGATCTTCGCCGACATCGTCGCCACCCGGACCTTCAACTTCCCTGGACACGGCGACCACCCCGGCTACGAGCTGGAAAACGACAATCAACTGCTCTACCACTACCCCGGCGCGATGGGCGGCAAGACCGGCTACACCGACGACGCCGGCCAGACCTTCGTCGGCGCGGCCAACCACAACGGCCGACGGCTGATGGCGATCCTGCTGCACGGCACCCGGCAGCCCATTGCGCCGTGGGAGCAGGCCGCCCACCTGCTGGACTACGGCTTCAGCACCGCGCAGGGCACGCAGGTGGGTTCGCTGGTGGAACCCGACCCGTCGCTGGCGACCCCGAACAACAACCCCGCCAGCCGGGCCCCGGACAACACCCAGGCCGCCGGCCTGATGTCCCCCGCCGACGCTTTGCCGATCCGGGTCGGGGTGGCGGTGATCGGTGCCGTCGTCGTGTTCGGATTGATCCTGGTCGCGCGCTCGATGAACCGCCGAACGCAGCACTAGACTCACCGCAATGACCGCCCTCTACGAGGACTCCGGCCTCGCGCTGGACGAGGACGGGATCACCGTCCGCCGCTACTACTTCCCGTTCGCCAATGACAAGCGGATCGAGTACGCCGACATCACCAGCATCAAGTCCAAGAAGATGGGCTGGGCGTCGAGCAAGGGGCGCATCTGGGGCACCGTCGACCCCCGTTACTGGTTTCCCCTCGACATCCACCGGGGCCGCAAGTCCACCGTGTTGATGCTGCGAACGGGCCGCTGGGTTCGCGCCTGCATCACCCCCGAGAACCCCGCCGAAGTGATCAAGATCCTGCGAGCAAAGGTAAAGGTCTGAGCGCTCGACGGCGGGGATTGCTGGTCGGCCTGACCGCCGCCAGCGTCGGGGTGATCTACGGCTACGACCTGTCCAGCATCGCGGGCGCGTTGCTGTTCCTGCCCGACGAGTTCGGCCTCACCATCCCGCAACAGGGACTGGTGACGACCATGGTCGTGATCGGCCAGATCGCCGGGGCCCTGGGTGGCGGCGTGCTGGCCGACCGGATCGGCCGCCAGAAGTCCATGGTGGCGATCCTGATCGGGTACGCGGCGTTCGCACTGCTGGGTGCGGCGGCGGTGTCGCTGCCGACGTTGCTGGTGGCGCGGTTCCTGCTGGGGGTCACCATCGGGGTGTCGGTGGTGGTGGTGCCGGTCTACGTGGCCGAGTCGGCGCCGGCCGAAGTGCGCGGACGGCTGCTGACCGCCTACCAATTCGCCACGCTCAGCGGCATCATCCTCGGTTACCTGACCGGCTACCTGCTGGCCGGCACCCAGGCGTGGCGCTGGATGCTGGGCCTGGCCAGCGTGCCCGCCGTGCTGCTGCTGCCGTTACTGCTGCGGATGCCCGACACCGCGCGGTGGTACCTGCTGCAGGGCCGCGCCGACGAGGCGCGCCGCGCGTTGCTGCGCATCGAGCCCGCCGAGACCGTCGAGACGGAGTTGACCGAGATCGAAACAGCCGTGCAGGCCGGGCGCGGCACCATCGGCGAGATGCTGCGGCGACCGTACCTGCGGGCCACCCTGTTCGTGGTCGCCCTCGGCTTCCTGGTACAGATCACCGGCATCAACGCGATCGTCTATTACAGCCCGAAGTTGTTCGAAGACATGGGCTTTCAGGGCAATTTCGGCAAGCTGGCGCTGCCGGCGATGGTGCAGGTCGCAGCGCTGGCAGCGGTGTGCGTATCGCTCGCCCTCGTCGACCGGGTGGGCCGGCGGCCGATCCTGCTGTCCGGCATCGCGCTGATGATCGTCGCCGACACGGTGCTGGTCGCGTTCTATCCCAAGGACATCGGCCACGAGAACAGTCTTGCGCTGCTGCTCGGTTTCGGCGGGGTGCTGTTGTTCACCGTCGGGTTCAACTTCGGATTCGGTTCGCTGGTCTGGGTATTCGCCGGCGAGAGCTTTCCGGCGCCGCTGCGGTCGATGGGGTCGAGCGTGATGCTGACCGCCAACCTGATGGCCAACGCCCTGATCGCCGCCTTCTTCCTGACGATGCTGAATCTGCTCGGCGGCGCAACGGTTTTCGCGACGTTCGGTACCTTCGCGGTGCTCGCTCTGGTCGTCGTGCACCGATACGCACCGGAAACCAAAGGCCGTGATCTCGAGGAGATCCGGTACTTCTGGGAGAACGGTGGTCGCTGGCCGGCTGAGGACTGGCCGTGACACTGATCAGCGCCGGGACCGTGGTCGCCGACGAAGGAGTGTGCCGGCCCGGTTGGGTGCAGATCGGCGGAGCGCGCATCGCGGCGTGCGGGACCGGTACACCGCCGGCGGCTGCCGACATCGACCTGCCGGATTCGGTTGTGGTGCCGGGTTTTATCGACATGCATGTGCACGGCGGTGGCGGCGCCGCGTTCACCGCGGCCGACAGCGCGGCGGTGGATTTTCACCGCAGCCACGGCACCACGACCACGCTGGCCAGTCTGGTCACCGCCGCACCCGCGGAGCTGCTGACGTCGGTCCGCACCCTGGCCGGGCTGACGCGCTCGGGCGCCATCGCCGGTATCCATCTGGAGGGGCCGTGGCTGAGCGTGGCGCGGTGCGGCGCGCATGACCCCACCCAGATCCGCCCGCCAGATCCCGCCGAGGTCGACGCCGTGCTCGAGGCCGCCGACGGCACCATCCGAATGGTCACGCTGGCCCCCGAACTCCCGGGCGGCGACGCCGCGATCCGGCGCTTCCTCGACGCTAATATCGTTGTTGCCGTTGGCCATACGGATGCCAGCTACGAGCAGACCCGACGGGCAATCGGGCTCGGTGCCACCGTGGGCACCCACCTGTTCAACGCGATGCCACCGCTGGGTCACCGAGATCCCGGACCCGTCCTGGCGTTGCTGCAGGATCCCCGGGTGACGGTGGAGCTGATCGCCGACGGCGTGCACGTGCATCCCGATCTGGTGGCGGCGGTGATCGCAGCCGCGGGCGCCAACCGGGTGGCTCTGGTGACCGATGCGACAGCCGCGGCCGGCTGCGCTGACGGCGAGTTCGCGCTGGGATCGGTGCCGGTCGTGGTCGCCGCCGGAGTGGCGCGGGTGCGCGGCACCGCCACCATCGCCGGCAGTACCGCCACCATGGACCGGCTCTTCCGGGCGGTGGCAACCACCTCAGGGCTGGCCGCCGCGGTGCACACCACCTCGACGACCCCGGCCCGGGCCCTGGGACTGAGTCAGGTGGGGTCGATCCGGCCGCAACTCAACGCTGATCTTGTTGTGCTGGATCATGATTCGCAAGTCACCGGGATCATGCTTGCCGGCGTATGGCGGCAGCGCCCCGCCCCCGTTTGCTAACATCGAACAGGTCAATCATCCGGACGAGGGGCACCGTACCCGGCCAGCAAAGACGGCGCTGCGGAGGTGCGCGATGGCTTGGCTCGTCTTGGTGGTGTCGGGAGTGCTCGAAGCGGTGTGGGCGACCGCGTTGAACAAGTCTGAGGGATTCACCCGCCTGGGTCCGTCGCTTATTTTCGCTGCGGCCCTGCTGTTCTCGATGACCGGGCTGGCCGTTGCCATGCGCAGCCTGCCCACCGGCACCAGCTACGCCGTTTGGGTCGGCATCGGTGCGGTGCTCACCGTGGGGTACGCGATGCTCAGCGGTGACGAGTCCGCCTCGCTGATCAAGTTGGGCCTGATTGCCGGCGTCGTCGCCTGCATCGTCGGACTCAAGCTGGTCGGCTAGCGACGTCGGCGGAACAGCCGCGAAAAGGTCAGTGCCCCAATGGCTCCCGCTCCCAGTGCGGCCAGCGTCTGGCGCGCGCTCAGACCTTCTTCAACCTGTATCCGCGGCCGGATGATCGCGGGCGCGGGCGGATCCACATGTGTTTCGCGCTCGTCGTCGGAGGCGGTCGCGGCCCAGGCGGTGGCGAACAACAGCAACGACCAGGTGACGAACGCGAACACCATCAGTCCCAGTACCGGCCCGAACGTCGCCCCGGCCGGGCTGCGCACCACGGTCTGCAGGTAGATCGATCCGAGTTGCTTGAACAGTTCGAATCCGACGGCAGCCATCAACCCGGCCCGCATCGAGGTGACGAAGCTGCCCGGCAACCGCGGCAGCCGGGCGATCATCCAGGTGAACAGCAGCCACGACACCAGCAACGCCACCAACAGCGAGACGCCGCGGAAGATCTCGTCGAAGATCGAAAAGTCCGGGATGTGAAGCCATTTGAGCACCGCGTTCATCGGTCCCGTCTGGCCCAGCGCGCTCAGCGCCACGGTGACCGTGAGCACCAGGAAGGTGCCCAGCATCGCGAGCAGATCCGAGAGTTTGGTGCGCACAAAACCGTCCGGATCGACCTGCTGCTCCCACATCTCGCTCAACGCTTCCCGCAGGTGCCACATCCAGCCCAGACCCGCCCACAGCGCGGTCAGCAACCCGATCACTCCGACCGATGCGCGCGCGTCGATGGCCGAGTTCATCAGTTCGACCATCTGCTGTCCCAGTTCCCCCGACACTGCCTGCCTGATCTTGTCGTCCAGGCTGTTCAGCAGCTGCGGCTGGCGCTTCAACGTATAGCCGGCCACCGCGAAAGCGACCATCAACAGCGGGAATAGCGCAAAGATCGTGTAGTAGGTGAGGCCCGCGGCGAAGAAGGTGCCCTTCTGCTTGGCGAAGCGCTGGTACGCCTTGATCATGTGGGGCAGCCAGGGCAGCCTGGCCCGCAGCCGATCCAGAAATCCTGGCTCAGGCTGCTCGTCCATCGACTACCTATTCCTTTAGCGGTAGGAAACCTAACCGATCGTAGACCCGCTGCACGGTTTTGCTGGCGACTTCGTTGGCGCGCTGCGCACCGGTCGCCAGCGTCGCTTCCAACTCGGCGAGATCGGCGGTCAGTTCCTCGACCCGCGCCTTGATCGGACGGACGTATTCGACGACGGCTTCGGCGGTGTCCTTCTTCAGGTCGCCGTACCCGCGGCCGGCGTATCCCTCGACGAGCGCCTCGATACCGCGTCCGGTGACTGCCGATTGGATGCTGAGCAGGTTCGACACCCCCGGTTTGGTTACCGGGTCGTAGCGGATTTCCCGCTCGCTGTCGGTCACCGCGGAACGAATCTTCTTGGCGGATCTGCCCGGGTCGTCGAGCAGGCTGATCAGGCCGGCATCGGTGGACGCCGACTTGCTCATCTTGGAGGTGGGGTCTTGCAGGTCGTAGATCTTGGCGGTGATTTTGGGGACGAAGACGTCGGGAACCACGAAGGTGTCCGGGAAGCGGCTGTTGAACCGCTGCGCGATATCGCGGGCGAGTTCCAGGTGCTGGCGCTGGTCCTCCCCGACGGGCACCAGATCGGTGTCGTAGGCCAGCACGTCGGCGGCCTGCAGCACCGGGTAGGTGAACAGGCCGACGGTGGTGGACTCGGCGCCCTGCTTGGTCGACTTGTCCTTGAACTGGGTCATCCGTGAGGCCTGGCCGAAGCCGGTGAAGCAGCCCAGCACCCACGCCAATTGGCTGTGTGCGGGGACGTGACTCTGCACGAAGATGGTGGCGCGTTGGGGGTCGATGCCCAGCGCCAGATACTGCGCGGCGGTGATCAGGGTGCGGCGCCGCAAGGCCGCGGGGTCCTGCGGGATGGTGATGGCGTGCAGGTCCACCACGCAGAAGAACGCGTCGTGGTCGTCCTGCAGACCGACCCACTGGGCGACCGCGCCCAGTGCGTTGCCGAGGTGCAGCGAGTCGGACGTGGGCTGGACGCCGGAGAAAATGCGGCGGGATCCGCTGGGGGTGCTCATGATGCCTTCGATCTTTTCACGGACATTGCGCAGTCTGAGCGGCGTCAGTCACCACCGGCGACGACACCACCCCCGGTGAACCTCGAGCCGACCGGATCCGCTTGCGATACCAGCGGTATCGCATTTACTGTCGGATTCATGCCACGCTTCCTCAAAGGCGCGTCCGAGGCGGATGCCACCCGCGACCCGATCCACCTGGGTTCGGGCGAGCCGGTGCTGCTGTTGCACCCGTTTTTGATGTCCCAGACGGTGTGGGAGGTCGTCGCGCAGCAGATCGCCGAGACCGGCCGCTACGAGGTGTTCGCGCCGACCATGGCCGGCCACAACGGCGGCCCGCGGGCCGGCACCTACTTCTTGTCCTCTGAGGTCCTGGCCGATCACGTCGAGAAGCAGATGGACGAACTCGGCTGGGACACCGCCCACATCGTCGGCAATTCGCTGGGCGGCTGGGTGGCCTTCGAGCTGGAACGCCGCGGGCGGGCGCGCAGCGTCATGGGCATCGCACCGGCCGGGGGCTGGACGCGGTGGAGTCCGGCCAAGTTCGAGGTGATCGGCAAATTCATCCTCGGCATCCCGCTGTTGGTGGTCGCGTGGCTGCTCGGGCCGAAGGCCTTGCACATCCCGTTCAGCCGCCACCTGTCCACGTACGCGCTCAGCGCGTCCCCGGACGGCGTCAGCGAGCGCGAGTTGAGCGTCGTCATCGACGACGTCGCGCACTGCCCGGCCTACTTCCAGCTGCTGGTGAAGGCGCTCCTGATGCCCGGCCTGCAGGAACTCGCTGAGAACGCCGTGCCGGCGCACCTGGTGATCTGCACGAAGGACCGGATCGTCCCGTCGCCCCGGTTCAGCCGGCATTTCCGCAACAACCTGCCCGACGACCACCGCTTCACCAAGCTGGAAGGCGTCGGTCACGTGCCCATGTTCGAGGCGCCCGGTCGGGTCACCGAGGTCATCCTGGACTTCCTCGACGAGTGCGTGCAGTCCTCCCGCGTCGCCGAGCCGCCGGCCAGCTAGCCGGTCCCGCCCCGCCGTGCTGCGGAATTGGCAGCGCATCGCCGCCATGCGTTAAGCTGCGAGTCGGTCATGAGCGCCAGCGTCAAGCCCCGGCTTGCTGGCCGGCAACCCTCCAACCGCGGTGGGGTGCCCCGGGTGATGACCAGGTTGAGTAGCCACAACTGGCTATCCGGCAAGCGCGGGTCCGCCACGAACGGGCCCCTGAGCCAGACAGGGGAAGCATTCTCGTGACCACCGACAGCACCGCAGACCCGACCGCGCACTGGTCGTTCGAAACCAAACAGGTGCACGCCGGCCAGCACCCCGATCCCGCCACCAACGCCCGGGCGCTGCCGATTTACCAGACCACCTCGTACACCTTCAACAACGTCGCGCATGCGGCCGCCTTGTTCGGCCTGGCCGAGCCCGGCAACATCTACACCCGCATCGGCAACCCCACCACCGACGTCGTCGAGCAGCGCATCGCCGCACTCGAGGGCGGGGTGGCCGCGCTGTTCCTGTCCTCCGGGCAGGCCGCCGAAACGTTCGCGATCCTGAACCTGGCCGGCGCCGGCGACCACATCGTTTCCAGCCCCAGGCTGTACGGCGGAACCTACAACCTTTTCCACTACTCGCTGGCCAAGCTGGGCATCGAGGTCAGTTTTGTCCAGGATCCCGACGACCTGGACTCCTGGCAGGCCGCCGTCCGGGACAACACCAAGGCGTTCTTCGGCGAGACCATCTCCAACCCACAGATCGACGTGCTGAACATCCCCGGGGTCGCCGAGGTGGCGCACCGCAACGGGGTGCCGCTGATCGTGGACAACACCGTGGCCACGCCGTATCTGGTTCAGCCGCTCGCCCACGGCGCCGACATCGTGCTGCATTCGGCCACCAAGTACCTGGGTGGCCACGGCTCCGCGATCGCCGGGGTGATTGTGGACGGCGGCACCTTCGACTGGACGCAGGGCCGCTTCCCCGGCTTCACCACCCCGGACCCCAGCTACCACGGTGTGGTGTTCGCCGAACTGGGTCCGCCGGCCTACGCGCTCAAGGCCCGCGTGCAACTGCTGCGCGACCTCGGCTCGGCGGCGTCGCCGTTCAACGCGTTCCTGGTGGCGCAGGGCATCGAGACGCTGAGCCTGCGGATGGAGCGACACGTCGCCAACGCCCAGCGGGTCGCGGAGTTCCTCGAAGCCCGCGACGACGTGATCTCGGTCAACTACGCGGGGCTGCCCAGTTCGCCGTGGTTCGAGCTGGGAAAGAAGTTGGCGCCCAGAGGAACCGGGGCGGTACTGGCCTTCGAGCTGGCCGGCGGCGTGGCGGCCGGCAAGGCGTTCGTCGATGCGCTGCAGCTGCACAGCCACGTCGCCAATATCGGCGACGTGCGCTCGCTGGTGATCCATCCCGCCTCCACCACGCACGCCCAGCTCAGTCCCACCGAGCAGCTGGCCACCGGCGTCACCCCGGGCCTGGTGCGACTGGCTGTCGGCATCGAGGGCATCGACGACATCCTGGCCGATCTGGAGCTTGGTTTCGCGGCGGCCGGGGTACCCGCGGCCAACGGTAGCGACCCGCAGACCGTGGCGGCATTCTGAGGGACTTGTACATGACGATCTCCGACGTGCCCACCCAGACGCTGCCCACCGAAGGTGAAATCGGCGTCGTCGGCATCGGTTCGCTGCCGCTGGAACGTGGCGGCGTGCTGGACGACGTGCACATCGCGATACAGCGCTGGGGCGAGCTGTCGCCGGAGCGGGACAACGTGGTGATGGTGCTGCACGCGCTCACCGGCGATTCGCACATCACCGGCCCCGCCGGCCCCGGCCACCCGACCCCCGGCTGGTGGGACGGCGTCGCCGGGCCGGGTGCACCGATCGACACCGATCGCTGGTGCGCGGTCTCGACCAACGTGCTGGGCGGCTGCCGGGGCTCGACCGGCCCGAGTTCGCTGGCCCGCGACGGCAAGCCCTACGGCTCCAGGTTTCCGCTCATCACGGTGCGCGACCAGGTGGAAGCAGACATCGCCGCGCTGGCCGCGCTGGGAATAACTCAGGTGGCCGCCGTCGTTGGCGGGTCCATGGGCGGTGCCCGTGCGCTGGAATGGATCGTCGGCCACCCCGACCGGGTGCGGGCGGGACTGCTGCTCGCGGTGGGGGCCCGGGCGACGGGCGACCAGATCGGCACCCAGTCCACCCAGATCGCAGCCATCAAGGCCGACCCCAACTGGCAGGGTGGCGACTACTACGAGACCGGGCGCGCACCCGAGGACGGTCTGAACATCGCGCGCCGGATCGCCCACCTGACCTACCGGGGCGAGATCGAACTCGACACCAGGTTCCGCAACGACCCCCAGCCCGGGGAGGATCCGGCGGCCGGCGGCCGGTTCGCCGTCCAGAGTTACCTGGAGTACCAGGGCGAAAAGCTGCTGGCCCGGTTCGACGCCGGCAGCTATGTGATCCTGACCGAGTCGCTGAACAGCCACGACGTCGGACGCGGTCGCGGCGGGGTGCATGCGGCGTTGACCAGTTGCCCGGTCCCGGTGGTGGTGGGCGGCATCACCACCGACCGGCTCTACCCGTTGCGGTTACAGGACGAGCTCGCCGAGCTGTTGCCGGGTTGCACCGACGTCCGGGTGGTCAGCTCCGTCTGCGGACACGACGGGTTCCTGGTCGAGACCGAAGCTGTCGGCGAATTGATCCGGGAGACATTGGCTTTGGCGCAAGGCGCGTGTTCGCGGTGACCCGATCCAGACGCAACCGCTCCCTGTCGTTCGGCTCAGCAGCGGCCGCCTACGAGCGGGGCCGCCCCACCTATCCGCCGGAGGCGATCGACTGGCTGCTGCCGGCCGGGGCACGCAAGGTTCTCGACCTCGGAGCGGGGACGGGGAAGCTGACCACCCGGCTGGTCGAACGCGGCTTGGATGTGGTGGCGGTCGACCCGGTTCCCGAGATGCTGGAAGTGCTCACCGCATCGCTGCCGGAGACGGTGGCGCTGTTGGGTACCGCCGAAGAGATCCCGTTGGAGGACAACAGCGTTGACGCCGTGCTGGTAGCGCAGGCGTGGCACTGGGTCGACCCGGCCCGGGCCGTCCCGGAGGTGGCGCGGGTGTTGAAGCCGGGCGGCCGGCTGGGCTTGGTGTGGAACACCCGCGACGACCGGATGGGCTGGGTGCGTGAACTGGGCGATATCATCGGGCGCGACGCCGACCCGGTGAACGACCTGGTGACCCTGCCCGAGCCGTTCACCGACGTGCAACGTCACCAGGTGGAGTGGACCAGTTACCTTACGCCCCAGGCACTTATCGATCTGGTGGCATCCCGCACCTACTGCATCACCTCGCCGACCGAGGTGCGGTCCAAGACGCTGGACCGGGTCCGCCAGCTGCTGGCCACCCACCCGGCACTGGCCGGGTCGGCGGGCTTAGCGCTGCCCTACGTCACCGTCTGCGTACGGGCGACGCTGGGCTGACCGCCCTAGCCCCGCCCCCGTCGACTGTGCATTCCACGACTCACCCGCGGCGTGTCGCGTCGCAGACGGCACACTCGGCAGCTGGTGAGTTCAGAAGCGTAGCAGGCGAATTCAGAAGCTGAGCCCGGAGTACATCAGCTGGCCGGGGTCGTACTGTTGCCGAACGGCACTCAGCCGCGCCAGGTTTGAGCCGAAATATCGCGCCGCCTGGGTGTTGGCTTCCAGATAGTTGACGTAGCCGCCGACCGAATACTGCTTCACCGTCTGATGCGCGGTCGCCACCCAGGTACTGGCTGTCGACGTCGACCCACTGCCGGTTTCGACATACCACTGCGCGACGGCAGCGGCGCGTCGCCACGGGAACGCCGTTGCCGCCGTGTCCACGTCACCGACCGCGCCAGACAGCGTGTCGACGATCACCGAGGCCCGGCCACCCTCGGGCGGCCACTTCCCGAGTGCACCCACAATCGCCTGCGCCGCCGCCGAATCGAGGGTGCCGATCACGTCGGAGCCGGCCACGAATCCGCGTGGCGAACTCGTCGCGCTGCCACCGGCCAGGTAGGTCACCAGTTCCATGCGCCCGAGCGTCTTGTGTTCGGTGGCGGTGGGCGCCACTCCGACCGCGGCTTTGATCGCCTCGGCCACTGCCGGTCCGGTACCGGCCGGGCAGGTGGCCAGCACGTGGCAGGCGCCCTGGGTGCCGTTGACCGAGAGGTCGACCAGACCCCAGGTGTTCCGGTCCGCCGACCCGAGCCAGGTCTGCCATCCGGTGAGCACCTGCGCGCCGGCCGACGGCGCGAAATCGACCCGCACCACGTCGGAGTCGGCGGTGGGGAATGTGGTGAAGGTCAGCGAGGTGGTCACCCCGAAGTTGCCGCCGCCACCGCCGCGCAGCGCCCAGAACAGCTCCGGGTTCTCCTGCTCGGACGCGGTGACCGTTTGACCGCTGGGCAACACCACCGTCGCCGACCGCAAGGCATCGCAGGCCAGGCCCGCATGCCGGGAGTCCGCCCCCATGCCGCCGCCGAGCGTCAGACCAGCCACCCCGACGGTGGGGCAACTGCCGGTCGGTATCGCACGGCCACCACCGGCCAGGGCCTGGTTGATCGCGTAGAGCTGGGTTGCGGCCGGCACGGTCACGGTGCCAGCACCGTTGTCGACGTTGACCCCGCCGGTCAGGCCGCGCAGGTCGAGGACCATGGCCCCGGTCGCGCTGGATGCGCCGGTATAGGAATGGCCACCGCCGCGGGGAGCGATCTTGAGTCTGTTGGCCGCCGCGAACGCGACCGCTTTCTGGACGTCCGCCGGCGAGGTGACCAGCACCACCGCCGCCGGACTGGAACCGTTGTACAGCGAGTTGAATATTTGCTTGCCACCGGCGAAACCGGCGTCGGAGGGCAGCAACACTTTGCCGCTGATGGCGGACGCCAGGCTGCTCCACGCACCGGTCGGCTCAGCCCAGGCCCGCACCGCCGGGAACAACGCCGAGCTGGCCAATGCTCCGACTGCGCCGCGTAGAAAGGCCTGCCGCGAGATCATGAGTCGCATTGTCGATCGCCGACCCGGCCAAACCCATTGCCTGCCAACGTGTCGCGGCACAGCGTGACGCGATCGTGTCGTAGCGCACCCGAAACGCCGGGCGGGCCAAACCTTTACACCTTCGTGTCCTGAATGAGACCGCCGTAGACGAAGGTTCGTAGAGTCACTGAGTGCCGCCTGGGTGCTCTCCAACTATCGGGAGCCGACATGATGCCATGGCGCCACCAACCACTGACCGTCCGGCTACTGGCCGGAACCGCCGGGCTGCTCACCGCGGCCGCGGCATTCGCCGCCCCCGCCGAGGCGAGTCCCGTCGACGACGCGTTCATCTCCGCCCTGTCCAACGCCGGCGTCAACATCGGCGATCCGATGGACACCGAAGCGCTGGGGCAGTCCGTCTGCCCGATGCTGGCCCAGCCGGGCGGGAACTTCGCCGCGGCCGCGACGCGGGTCCGGGGCAGCAACGGTATGTCGCCCGAGATGGCCAGCATGTTCACCACGATCGCGATCCAGATGTACTGCCCCTCGGCGATGGCCGACATCGCCAGCGGCCGGATGCCGGGCGCACTGCAGCAGATCCCGGGCATGGCGGGCATCCCGGGGCTGCCCGCGGGCCTGCCCGGGATGTAGCTAGCCGGTGCCCAGCGGGTCGATGGTCCACGCGACGTAGACCATCGCGGCAGCCACCGACGCCGTGGTCAGCAGATCGGTCCCCCGGCTGCGCACCACCAGCAGGCCGGCCCGCTCCTCGGGCAGGGCCAGCCGCAGCGCCGCGGCCACCCCGACACCGATGCCGATCAGCAACGCGCCGCGGCGCCAGAAGTTCGCCCCGGCCAGTACGAACGCCACCAGGAAGATCAGTCCGACGAGCAGAATCGGCCACTGGGCGCGGACCGCGCGTCCCAGAATGGTCCGGATCGTCATCGTTATCCGGCCAGCCCTTCGGCCAGCTCGACGACGTTGGTCAGCAGGAAGGCGCGGGTCAGCGGACCGACCCCGCCCGGGTTGGGCGACACGTGACCGGCCACCTCCCACACGTCGGGATGCACGTCACCGGTGAGTTTGCCGTCCACCCGGCTGACGCCCACGTCGACGACTGCGGCCCCGGGGCGCACCATGTCGGCGGTCAGCAGGTGCGACACCCCGACGCCGGCGACGATGATGTCAGCCTGCCGCGTGATCGCGGGCAGGTCACGAGTTCCGGTGTGGCACAACGTTACTGTGGCGTTCTCCGAGCGACGGGTGAGTAGCAGTCCGAGCGGCCGGCCCACCGTCACGCCGCGGCCGATCACCACCACGTGTGCGCCGGCGATCTCGACGTCGAAGCGGCGCAGCAGGTGCACGATGCCGCGCGGCGTGCACGGCAGCGGCGCGGGGTCGTTCAGCACCAGCCGGCCCAGGTTGGTCGGGTGCAGCCCGTCGGCGTCCTTGTCCGGGTCGACGCGCTGGAGTGCGGCGTTTTCGTTCAGGTGTTTGGGCAGCGGCAACTGCACGATGTAGCCGGTGCACTCGGGGTTGGCGTTGAGTTCGTCGATGGTGTCGTTGAGCGTCTCGGCAGAGATGTCGGCGGGCAGGTCGCGGCGCAACGAGGTGATGCCCACCTTGGCGCAGTCGGCGTGCTTGCCGCGCACGTAGGCCTGGGAGCCGGGGTCGTCGCCGACCAGGATGGTGCCCAATCCGGGGGTGCGGTCCGCAGCGTTCAAAGCCGCCACCCGTTTGGTCAGATCGACGAAGATCTCGTCCCGGGTGGCCTTGCCGTCCAGCGTGATTGCGCCCACGCCAGACAGTCTGGCATGGTCCCTCTCATGTCGTCTGCTGCCCCAGACGTGCTCAGCCCGGCCACGCTCGGTCCGATCACATTGCGCAACCGCATCATCAAGTCCGCGACTTTCGAAGCGCGCACCCCGGACGCGTTGGTGACCGACGACCTGATCGAGTACCACCGCCTGCCGGCCGCCGGCGGTGTCGGCATGACCACCGTCGCCTACTGCGCGGTCTCCCAGGGCGGACGCACCGAAGGCAACGGGATCTGGCTGCGCCCGGAGGCGGTGCCCGGCTTCCGGCGGCTCACCGACGCGATCCACGCCGAAGGCGCGGCGGTCAGCGCGCAGATCGGCCACGCCGGCCCGGTCGCCAACGCCCGCTCGAACAAGGCCCCCGCGCTGGCCCCGGTGCGGTTCTTCAACCCGATCGGCATGCGCTTCGCGAAGAAGGCCAGCGCCGACGACATCGACGACGTGCTGGCCGACCACGCCAGGGCCGCCCGGTTCGCGGTGGAAGCCGGCTTCGACGCCGTCGAGATACACCTCGGCCACAACTACTTGGCCAGTTCGTTCCTGTCGCCGCTGATCAACCGTCGCACCGACGAATTCGGCGGCTCGCTGGCCAACCGGGCCAAGGTGGCCCGCGGCCTGGTGCTGGCCGTGCGTCGCGCCGTCGACCAGGGGCCGCGGCCGATAGCGGTCACCGCGAAGCTGAACATGTCCGACGGGGTGCGCGGCGGCATTTCCAACGAAGAGGCGCTGACCACCGCCAAGTGGCTGGAGGAAGACGGCGGCCTGGACGCGATCGAACTCACCGCCGGCAGTTCGCTGGTCAACCCGATGTACCTGTTCCGCGGCGACGCGCCGTTGCGGGAATTCGCCGGCGCCTTCAAGCCGCCGCTGCGCTGGGGTATGCGGCTGACGGGCAAGAAGTTCCTGCGCGAATATCCGTACCGGGAGGCGTACCTGCTGCGCGAGGCCCAGCTGTTCCGCGCCGAGTTGACGTTGCCGCTGATCCTGCTGGGCGGTATCACCAACCGCGAGACCATGGATCTGGCGATGGCCGAGGGTTTCGATTTCGTCGCGATGGGACGCGCGCTGTTGGCCGAGCCGGACCTGATCAACCGCATCGCGGCTGACGGCGCCGCGGTGCATTCGGCGTGCACGCACTGCAACAAGTGCATGCCGACCATCTACACCCGGACGCACTGCGTGGTGACCGGCGCGCCTGACAGGCGTTGAGTGAGGGGCTACCGGCTAAAGTTGTCTGAATGTCTCCGCCCGTCCCGCCAGCGCTGACCGTCCGCCACGACGGCTCGGAGCGTACGTTCGCCGCAGGCCATGACGTGGTGGTCGGCCGCGATCTGCGCGCCGACATGCGAATCACCCACCCGCTGATCTCGCGCGCGCACCTGTTGCTGCGCTTCGACCAGGGCCGCTGGCTGGCGATCGACAACAACTCGCTCAACGGCACCTACGCCAACGGCCGGCGGGTGCCGATGGTCGACATCCACGACGGTCAGGCCGTCAACATCGGCAACCCGGACGGACCGCTGCTGGTCTTCGAGGTCGGGCGGCACCACGGGCCGGCCGGGCGTCCCCCGCAGACCGAATCGATGCGTATCCCGGCCGTCGCCGGCCCGTCCGGGGCGTGGCCGGCCGCGCCCCCACCGGGTCCCCCGCCCGCGGCGCCGCCCAGCGGGCGCCAACCGAGCCGGGGCGGACCACCGCCGCTGCGGCCGCATCCGGGTGGGCCGCCGCCGGGGCAACCGATGTACCCCAGCAGCGGCCAGCCGTGGGCCCCGCCCGGCTATCCGGTGAGTGCCCCGCCGTCGTCGTCGCCCAACTTCGCCCCGCCGGGACCGCCGGGACCGCCGGGACCGTCGCGGCCGCCATTGCGCCCGGGCCCGTCGGCCGGCGCCAAGCCGCCGGAGGGCGGCAACATCGCGACCAAGATGTTCCAGGCCCTGATGACCCGGACCGGCTCGCACGAGAAACCGGCCGGGTCCGTCACGATCGGACGTTCCACCGACAACGACATCGTCATCCAGGACGTCCTGGCCTCCCGTCAGCACGCGTTCCTGACCCTGACGCCGCTGGGCGCGGAGATCCGCGACAACAGCAGCGTCAACGGCACCTTCGTCAACGGCGTGCGGGTCGGTTCGGCCATCCTGACCGACGGTGACGTGGTCACCATCGGCAACGTCGACCTGGTGTTCGCCGGCGGCACCCTGGTGCGCCGCACCGCCGCGGCCACGCGTACCGGCGGCCTGGAGGTCAACTCCGTCACGTTCACCGTCGAGGGTGGCAAGCAGCTGCTCGACCACATCTCGCTGACCGCGCGGCCGGGCACGCTGACCGCCATCATCGGTGGTTCCGGTGCCGGCAAGTCCACGCTGTCGCGGCTGATCGCCGGCTACACCAGCCCGACCACCGGCAATGTCACCTTCGAGGGCCACGACATCCACGCCGAATACGCCTCGCTGCGCAGCCGCGTCGGCATGGTCCCCCAGGACGACGTGGTGCACCGCCAGCTGACGGTGAACCAGGCGCTCGGCTACGCCGCCGAGCTGCGGTTGCCGCCCGACACCAGCAAAGCCGACCGCGCCCAGGTGGTCGCCCAGGTTCTCGAGGAACTCGAGTTGACCAAGCACGGCGACACCCGGGTGGACAAGCTCTCGGGCGGCCAGCGCAAGCGTGCTTCGGTGGCGTTGGAGTTGCTCACCGGGCCGTCCCTGCTGATTCTCGACGAACCGACCTCGGGCCTGGACCCGGCGCTCGACCGGCAGGTGATGATGATGCTGCGCCAGCTCGCCGACGCGGGCCGCGTGGTGCTGGTGGTCACCCACTCGGTGTCCTACCTTGACGTCTGCGACCAGATCCTGTTGCTGGCGCCGGGCGGCAAGACCGCGTTCCTGGGCACGCCCGATCAGATCGGCGCGGCCATGGGCACCACCAACTGGGCCGACATCTTCACCAAGGTGGGCGCCGACCCGGACGAGGCCAACCGCCGTTTCCTGGAGGCCAGACAACAGCCACCGGGTCCGGCGCCGGCCAGCCCGGCCGCCGACCTGGGCGAGCCGGTGCATAACAGCGGCTTCCGTCAGTTCTCCACGATCGCGCGTCGCCAGGTTCGGCTGGTCATCTCCGACCGTGGTTACACCGTGTTCCTGGCATTGCTGCCGTTCCTGATCGGCGTGCTGACCCTGACGGTCCGCGGCAAGACCGGATTCGACATGGCCGACCCCTACAGCAGCGCACCGAATCAGCCCGGGCAGATCCTGGTGATGCTCAACGTGGGGGCGGTGTTCATGGGGACCGCGCTCACCATCCGCGACCTGGTCGGGGAACGTCCCATCTTCAAACGCGAACAGGCCGTCGGGCTGTCCACCGGCGCCTACATGGCCGCCAAGATCGTGGTGTTCTGCGCCTTCGCCACCATGCAGGCGGCGATAGCCACCACGATCGCGGTGATCGGCTGGGGGAAGCCGATATCGGACGCGGTGTTGCTGGGCGACGTCCGGCTGGAACTGTTCGTCACCGTCGCAGCCACGTGTGTGGCCTCGGCGATTCTCGGTATGGCGCTGTCGGCGATCGCGAAGTCCCAGGACCAGATCATGCCGCTGCTGGTCACCGCGATCATGTCGCAGCTGGTGTTCTCCGGCGGGATGATCTGGGTGACCAACCGCACCGGCCTGGACCAGTTGTCCTGGGCCACCCCGGCGCGGTGGGGGTACGCTGCGGCGTCGTCGACCATCGACACCCACCGGCTCACCCCGGGTCCGACCGACCCCAAGGACCAGCACTGGAACCACACGCCCAGCGCGTGGCTGTTCGACATGGGCATGCTCGCGGTGTTGTGCATTATCTACAGCAGCATCATCTGGTGGAGAATTCGCCTAAAGCGCCGCTGACGCGGATTGCACCCCTAATCTAGGCTGATGCAGCCATCCTCATCACCGGTCCTGACCGTGCGCACGGAGCGTTCACACCGGGACTTCGCGCCCGGATCGGACGTCATCGTCGGCAGTGACCTGCGCGCCGATCTGCGGGTGGCGCACCCTCTCGTCTCGCGCGCCCACCTGGTGCTGCGTTTCGACCAGGGCCGCTGGATCGCGATCGACAACAACTCCCAGAACGGGCTCTTCGCTAACGGCCGCCGGATGCAGACGCTCGACATCCAGGACGGCCAGGCGCTCAACCTCGGCAGGCCGGATGGACCCCGCGTCACCTTCGCGGTCGGCCACCACCACGGCAACGTCGGCGTTCTGCCGCCGACGGAGCGGTTTGCCGTGATCAATCCCGCCGCGGTGGGCGCGGGAGCCCCGCCGATGCGTCAACCCGGCGGTCAGGCGCCGCCGCGGGATGCCGCACAACGCACCTCGGCCATTCCGCTCATCTCCCCCGAACGGCGCGGGCCGGCCACCCAGCCTCCCACCCAACAAGCCCAGCCCACCCTGCAGCCACCCACCCAGCAGGCTCAACCCGTCCTGCAGTCGCCGGCCGCCCACCCGACCGAGGCCCTCACGGTGTCGCAGGGTCCCCCGGTCAGCCGCCCCGCAGCCGGCGGCGGAACCGCCCGGATCGGCCGCGCGGCCGACAACGACATCGTCATCGCCGATGTGCTGGCATCGCGCTATCACGCAGTCATGTCCCAGACGCCGCTGGGCACTGAAATCCGCGACAGCAGCGTCAACGGGACATTCGTCAACGGAATCAGGATCGGGTCGGCGATCCTCAGCGAAGGTGACGTCGTCACCATCGGCAACGTCGACCTGGTGCTGACCGGCGGTGTCCTGGTGCGCCGCACCGAAGCCGCGACCCGCACCGGTGGTCTGGAAGTCCGGGACATCGTGTTCGCGATCGACGGCAAGCGGCTGCTGGAGAACGTCGCGATGACCGCGCGGCCGGGGACGCTGACCGCGATCATCGGCGGCTCGGGGGCCGGCAAGAGCACCCTGTCGCGGTTGATCGCCGGTTACACCACGCCCAGCTCGGGCACCGTGACCTTCGAAGGTCACAACATTCACACTCAGTACGCGTCGTTGCGCAGCAGGATCGGCATGGTCCCGCAGGACGATGTGGTGCACCGGCAGCTGACGGTCAACCAGGCCCTCAGCTACGCCGCGGAGTTGCGCCTGCCGCCCGATACCAGCAAAGAGGACCGCGCCCAGGTGGTGGCGCAGGTGCTCGACGAGCTCGGGCTCACCAAGCACGCCGACACCCGCGTGGACAACCTGTCCGGTGGACAGCGCAAGCGCGCCTCGGTGGCGCTCGAGCTGCTCACCGGACCGTCGCTGCTGATCCTGGACGAGCCGACCTCGGGTCTGGACCCCGCCCTGGACCTGCAGGTGATGACGATGCTGCGGCAACTCGCCGACGCCGGTCGGGTGGTGCTGGTGGTGACGCACTCGTTGACCTACCTCGACGTCTGCGATCAGGTGCTGCTGATGGCCCCGGGCGGCAAAACGGCGTACCTGGGCCCGCCCGCCCAGATCGGCGACGTGATGGGGACGACGAACTGGGCCCACATTTTCGCCAAGGTGGGCGCCGACCCGGACGAAGCCAATCGGCGCTTCCTGGCCCAGAATCAGCCGCTGCCGGCTGCGGAGGCGACCGCACCGGCCGAACTCGGTGCCCCGGCGCACACCAGCGCGCGTCGTCAGTTCTCCACGATCACCCGCCGGCAGGTTCGGCTGGTGGTCGCCGACCGGGCGTACTTCATCTTCCTTGCGGTGCTGCCGTTCATCCTGGGCGGGTTGTCGCTGACTGTGCCGGGCAACACCGGGTTCGGCCGGGCCGCACCGACCAGTGACACCCCGGACGAAGCTGCCCAGATCCTGACGTTGCTTTCCATCGCCGCCGTCTTCATGGGCACCGCGCTGACCATCCGCGACCTGATCGGTGAACGGGCGATCTTCAAACGCGAACAGGCGGTCGGCTTGTCCACCTGGGCGTACCTGGGCGCCAAGCTGACCGTCTTCACCGTGTTCGCGGTGCTGCAGGCGGCCATCGCCACGCTCATCGTGATCGTCGGCAAAGGGGCTCCCACCCAGAAGGCCCTCGTGCTGGGTAACCCCAGCTTCGAGCTGTTCACCACTATCGCCGCGACCTGCGTGGCCTCGGCGATCCTCGGCCTGGTGCTCTCGTCGGTGGCCCGCTCCAACGAGCAGATCATGCCGCTGCTGGTGGTGTCGCTGATGCTCCAGCTGGTGCTGGCCGGCGGGATGATCCCGGTGACGAACCGGATCTTCCTCGACCAGCTGTCCTGGGCGATCCCGGCGCGCTGGGGTTATGCGGCCTCCGCCGCCACGGTGAACCTGCGCGAGCTGGTGCCCGGTTCACTCAGCCCCGAAGACAGCCACTGGGCGCACACCAAAGATGCCTGGCTGTTCGACATGGCGATGCTGGCCGTGCTGTCGGTGGTCTATTCGGGCATCGTGTGGTGGCGGATCCGGCTCAAGCGCTGACTCAGCCGTCCAGCCGCAGCCCATGCGCCAGCGCGAAGGCCATCGCCTGCGGCACGTCGACCCGTGCGCCGGCCAGCGACGCTGTCGTCCATAACGACAGGTCGACGGCAGCGCCGCGCAGGTCGGCCTCGTCGAGCCGGGTGCCCACCGTCCGCGCACCGCGCAGGTCCGCGCCGCGCAGCACGGCCTTGCGCAGGTCGGTTTCCACCAGGCTGGTCTCGCGTAGCCGGCACCCGCTGAGGTCGACGGCGCGCAGGTCGTTGCCGCCGAGCACCGCGAGCGTGAAGTCCACCTCGTCGAAGGTCACCGGCCGCAGCCGGCACTGCACGAACACCGATCCGAGCATGCTGCACTGCGCAAAAGTACTGTGCCACAACGTAGTTCGCGTGAATGTGCAGTTACGAAACGCTGATCCGCGGTGCTGCGACTCGGCCAGGTTGACGCCGCTGAAGTCGCATTCGGTGAACACCACGCGTTCGGTGAGCAGCCGGCTGAGGTCTCCGTCGTCAACGTCGCGGAAGTCCGCGCCGGTGAATTCGCGGTCAGTCCACTGCGGAGGCAACGCGCTCAGCTGGCCAGTCGGGCCAGCGCGTACTCGCTCACCGCGATCAGCGCGTCGGTGGCCGACCGGCGGTCGCGGGCGTCGACGCTGATCACCGGAATGTGCTCGGCCAGCGTCAGCGCTTTGCGCACCTCCCCGACGGGATATCGCGGGGCACCGTCGAACTCGTTGACCGCGACCAGGAACGGCAGCCGGCGGTGCTCGAAGAAGTCGACGGCGGCGAAGCTGTCCTGCAGTCGTCGCAGGTCGACCAGCACGATCGCGCCGATCGCGCCGCGCACCAGGTCGTCCCACATGAACCAGAACCGCCGCTGTCCCGGGGTGCCGAACAGGTAGAGCACCAGATCTTCGGCCAGGGTCAGCCGACCGAAATCCATGGCGACGGTGGTGGTGCGTTTGTCGGGGGTGGCTTCGACCATGTCCACGCCGGCCGAGGCGTCGGTCACCATCGCCTCGGTCCGCAGCGGCATGATCTCCGAGACCGAGCCGACGAAGGTGGTCTTGCCGGCCCCGAACCCGCCCGCGATGACGATCTTCGTCGACGCGGTTCCGTGTTCAGAGTGCTCTGAGACCACGCAACGTCCTCCCTATGAGTTCCTGCCGCTCGTCGCGGGTCGAGCGGTCGGTCAAGGTCCTGTGCACCCGAAGGTAACCGTCGGTGACCAGATCCCCGATCAGGACGCGCGCAACACCGACCGGCAAATCCAGCCGGGCCGACACTTCGGCGACGGACGGGCTGCTCACGCACAGCCCGACAATCCGGCCGCGCACGTCGTCGGCGGGCCACCCATGGGCGTGCCCGGACGGCAGCGTCTGCACCGGCGCCTCCAGCGGAAGGTCGACGTCGGTGCCGGTGCGCCCGGCCGTCAAAGTGTAAGGGCGGACCAGGCTGGGCGGCGCTAGCGGTGGGTCGCGTTCGTCCATCGCGGCTCGGGTTCGGCGCGGCGGGCGGACTGCACCACATTGCCCACCTGTTCGACGAGGATGGCCATCTCGTAGCCGATCTGCCCGATATCGCACGACGGCATGGCCAGGGTGGCCAGATGCGACCCGTCGCCGACGCGCATCAACAGCAGAAACCCGTTCTGCATCTCGACCACCGACTGCAGCACCTGCCCGCCTTCGAACAGCTGCGCGGCGCCGGTGGCCAGGCTGGCCAGCCCGGATGCCACCGCGGCCAGCTGGTCGGCCCGTTCCCGGGGCAGGTGCTCGCTGGCCGCGACCGGCAACCCGTCCACCGACACCAGCAGCGCGTGCGCCACCCCGGGAACCTCACGCACGAACTTCGACACCAGCCAGTCCAGCGGACTGTAGGACGATTGGACCGTCACTGCTGCTCGCCCCCCTCGGCGCCGGAGGTGTGCGACCGGCCGGAACGCACGCCGCTGAAGTGGCTGCCGATCGACGCACGGACCGCTTCGGGATTGCGGTGCAAGCCGCCGTTGGACACTTCGCGGTCGTCGGCCTCGGCCGCGCCGGGTACCAGCTGGGCGCCCGGGGTGCGCATCGGCAGACCGGCATCGGTGCGGGTCTCGACCGGCTTGTCCTCAGCCTCGGCGGCCGCGGTCCAGCCGCGGTCCCACACCGTCTGCCAATCCAGGTCGGGGCTCTGAACCAGGTCGTGCGGGTCGCCCATGATCTCCGAGAGCATCCGTTGATAGATCACGTCGTCGTCATCCGGGCCCGAGGGCGTGAGGTCCGGCGGCGGCGGTTTCGGGGTAGGCGGGGCCGGCGGGGACGGGCGCCGGGCGAAGAACGCCGAGGTGTCCGACGCGGCCGTGGCGGGTTGCGGCGCGGCCGGTTGGGCCGGCGTCACCGGTTGCTGCGGCCCCTTCTCCCACCACGGTGTCGGCAACGGACGCTTCTGCTTGGGTGGCGGCTGCTCGGCCCCCGCCACGGCGTCGGAGGTGATGCCGCTGGACCCCGGACTGCGGCGGGGTAACGCCGTGACCGGCTGCCCCCCGGTGGCGGCCGGCGACACGGGGGCCGCGCCCTGCTCGGCCGGCGGCGTCACCTTGAAGAACTGCCGCTGCGGCGGCGGGGCGGGCTCCGGCGGTGTGGCGCCGACCAGCACCGTCACCGGCAGATACACCTCGGCGGTGGTGCCACCGCCCGCTTCGCTGCCGGCCGGTCCCCGCAACCCCACCCGGACCCCATGCCGGGCGGCCAGCCGGCCGACCACGAAAAGGCCCATGTGCCGGGCGTTTTCCGGGGTCGGCTCCGGCGTGCCGCCGGGTTGCAGCCGCATGTTCGCCATCCGCCGGTCGGAGTCGGTCATGCCCAGCCCGGAATCTGCAATGCGCAGCAGGACGCCGCCCTCACTGCCGCGGACGACGGACACCTTCACCGGGGAGGTGGGCGGCGAATAGCGCAGCGCGTTGTCGATCAACTCGGCGAGCAGATGGATGATTCCGCCGGCGGTGGCGCCCAGCACCGTGCAGTCGGGCACCGCGCCGGTTTCGACCCGGCGGTAGTCCTCAACCTCGGAGACCGCGGCGTTGATCACGGTCGACAGGGGCACCGGATCGCGCTGGTCACGGGTGATCTGCGCGTCGGCCAGCACCAAGAGATTGGCGCTGTTGCGGCGCAACCGGGCGGCCAGGTGATCCAACCGGAAGAGGTGGTCGAGCCGCTCGGGATCCTCCTCGTTGCGTTCCAGTCGGTCGATCAGCGCCAGCTGCTGATCCACCAGGGAACGGCTGCGCCGCGACATCGTCTCGAACATGTCGTTGACCAGCAGCCGCAGTCGCGCCTCGTCACCGGCCAGCAGCAGGGCCTGGGTGTGCAGTTCGTCGACGGCGTGGGCGACCTGCCCGATCTCCTCGGTGGTGTACACCGCCAACGGTTCGGGAACGGGTTCGGCGCCGGCGCGGACCCGTTCGATCTCACCCTCGAGATCGGTGTGGGCCACCTTCAACGCGCCGTCGCGCAGCATCCGCAACGGCTTGACCAGCGCACGCGCCACCAACAGCACGATCAGCAGCGCGATCCCGATGGCGAGCAGCATCAGCACCGCGTCGCGGACGGCTGCGTCGCGGCGTTCGGTGGCCTGCCCCTGCACCGATCTGGTCACCTCCGCGGTGGCGCTGCCGATGACCTGTTCGGCGATTCCCTGGGTGGTCTGTATCGATCGCAGCAGGTCGGGGTTCTCGACCAGGTCGCTGGCCGGGTCGGACATGATCGACATCCGGGTGACCAGCTGCTGCTGCAGGTTCTTGGCATCCGGTGAACCGGCCCCGAGCACTTCGCTCATCCCGAACAGCGTGGACGGTTCGGTGCCGGCCAGGGTGATCATCGAGTTGCGCAGTTGCGGCTCGGGCAGGTCGGCGCCGCGAATGACCAGAATCTGCTGCAACGTCATCTGTCCGCGCGCGCCGACGGCTCGGCTCAGGCCCTGCACCTGGGACCGGATCCGCTCGCTGTCCACCTGCACCGAAGCGGTGATCGCGTCCTCGGCGGTCAGCAGCAGGGGGGCGTAGGTGGTGATGCGGTCGCGCAGACCGAGGCTGTTGCTCAGCGCCTTGTCCAGCAGGGCCTGCCCGCCGTTGAGCAAGGTGTCCCCGCCGGTCCGGACATCGGGTATGACGTCGGTGTCCGCCAACCGGGTCTGCAGTTCGTTCTTGCGGGCGGCGAAGTTCTTCTTCGCACCCTCCACGTCGCGCCCGGTGGAGCTGGCCAGCAGCGCCACGTCGAGCGCCGACATGTACTTGGTGATCGCCGGTATCACCTCGGCCCGGGCCGCGGCCAGCCGCAAGCCGTTCGAATTGGCCAGCGCGCCCTCGACCCGCATCGCCCCGAAGACGGTCGCCAGCACCAGCGGAACCACCGCGATCGCGAAGACCTTCCAGCGCACCGGCCAGTTGCGCAGCGACCAGGACCGCGGTCGTTTGGCCGACACGTTCGCGGCGGCCGGGGCGGGTGCGAACTCGGGCGGGACCGCCGCGACCTGGTTGGTCGGGCGGGCGAACATGGTCACGTGGGCGCGCTTTCCCGGGGCATCGAGTGAAACGAGAGGCTCATCGAACTTCCTGCTGCTGTATTCGCCGGCAGCTGGCCGCGAATGGAATGCCTGACGATCCGACGAGTATGACAGCCCGCAGCTGAGGTCTCCATAATTGTTACTGAGTAGATAAAGTTCGGCGCAGCGGATTCGACGACGGGCCGGTCAGCAGGAAAAACCGTTCTATCGGGTAGCGCCGAAACGGGCTATCCCACGCAATATCCATGGCGTGCGCTTGGCCATCAGGGCCGCGACGCGGTCCGAGCGGCGCATCGCCGCCCCGGGTCCCGGGGTGGGTGTTGACACCAGTGCCGCCTCGACCGATCCCGGGCGCGCGCCGCCGCGAGCGACCTCCAGCAGCTGCCAGCTGCCGGGCACTCCGCGCAACTCGACGTTGCCACGGTCTTCAAAGCCAATTCCCGAACCCACGACCAGGTCACGCACGGTGCGCGAGACAAGGATTTCGCCGGGACCAGCCTGGCTGAGAATGCGTGCAGCGATGTGAACCGCGATCCCCCCGATATCGCGGTCCAGCAGTTCACACTCACCGGTGTGAATACCTATCCGGACCTCGATTCCCAGCGTCTCGGCATCGCGGCGCAACATCTCCGCGCAGCGGATGGCCTGCGTCGGACCGTCGAATGTGATGAGGTGGCCGTCACCGGTGCTCTTGACAACTGTGCCGGCGAATCGGCTGGTGAGTTCGGCAGTGACTGCTCCAAAGCGCTGCAGCACCGCGCGCCACCGTTCGTCGCCGGTGGCCGCGACACGTTCGGTCGAGGCGACGATGTCGGTGAACAGCACGGTGCGCAGGGCACGACGTGACGGTGCCGTCTGGCCGTGGCTGCCGGTGAGCAACTCTTCGATTTCGGTCGCGATCCTGTCCGGCTCAGTGAACCATGGCGCGTGGTCTGCTCCATCGAGCTCGAGCATGCGTGCGCCGGGAATGTGATCGGCTAGGTATCTGCCCGATTGCACGGGCAGCGCGGGATCGTCGCGGGCGTGGAAAACGAGTGTCGGTGCCGTGATCGTCGGCAGGATCGGCCGCACGTCGATCCGGAATCCCGCTTCCGCTGTTGCCCGCGCCATCCCCGGGCTGGCGCACATGCGCTCCAACATTCCGAGCTGGCGTGTCGATCGGACCGACGAAATGATGCATTTGAGTGCCGCCCCGCTCCCCCATGCATATCGGACGGCGCGGCCGAATTCCTGGCTGTGGGCAATCCATGCCACCGATGGCGTGTAGTTTTCGCCCAACTCACTCAAGATACGTGCCCGCAGTTCTGCCGGATCACAGTCCAGGTCGCCCCACCCGTCTGTAACGGAGTACGACGTCGTACCGGTCAGGATCAACGCCCGGGTTCGTTCCGGACGCGTTGCGGCAAAGAGGATGGCCGCCGGACCGCCTTCGCTCACCCCGAGGAGGGCGGCCGTTTCGAATCCGGCGGCGTCCATCACGGCCTGGATCTCGGTCGCACGCTCGTCGAGCGTACGTACTTTGGGCACTGGATCTGACAACCCCACGCCGGCCTTGTCAAACAACAAGACTCGAGCGAACGTGCCCAGCTTCTCCATCAGCGAACCGAATTCGGGCATTGTCCAATACAACTCGACGTGACTGGCGAACGACCCGGCCCAGACCAGGTCAACGGGCCCGTCGCCGACCACCTGATAGGCGAGACTGAGGTCACCGCAGGGCGCATACAACGTTTCCGCCACGAGCAGTGAGCGTAGCGGCGACATCGTCGCAGCACCCGCCAATCAGAATGAAGGCTGAAAGTCAGGGCTGGGCAGGACATCGCTAAGCGGGGTACTGCGCGACGGTCTTGCGGATCACCGACTCGACCTCGTCGGCCAGCAGGAACCGTTGTGCCACCAGATCTTCGGCGGCGGCACGGACCGCCGCAGCGTAGTCGTCGCCGGTCGCGTAGCGGTCGGTGACCGACGGCCGGCCCGGCGCGAAGGCCAGCTTGCTGCCGATGCGCTCGTAGAGCACGTCGGGCAGGTCCTGGGTGTACTGGCGGGCGTTCCAGCCGGTGTACACCGCGAGCGGGGCAGCGACGGCGGGCAGCCGGATGCCGGCGACTTCGTTGCCGTCCTGGTCGACCGCCGACACCAGGTCCACGTGCGACTGGCCGCGGCGCGCCGCCGGGAGCCAGGCCGGCGACGGGGTGTTGGTGTAGCCGAAGTGTGACAGCACGTCCTTGCGAGCGACGGCGGTGCCGTCGGCGGTGCGGGGCACCGCGCTGGCGGGGGGCTCGACGCCGTCGACGACCCAGTTCTCCAGGGCGATCAGCAGGGCGCGGGTGACCGGGGTGACGTCGAGGTGGTGCACCGGGTTGGCCGCGGGCAGCGCGTCCTTGATCTTGCTGCTGCCGAAGTGGTCGGTGCCGGCCAGCAGGTAGGTGCGCACGTCGGCGTCCTCGGGCAGGTCCTGGCCGGTGTGCGGGTCGACGTGGACCAGCGCGCCGTCGCCCTGCCAGTACTCGGTGGCGCTGTTGGTGAAGATGGTCTTCGGCACCCCGCCGAGGGCGCGCTGCACGGCCAGCAGATCGGCGTTGCTCAGCGGGTCGTTGCTGCCGCGACCGCTGCCGCCCGGGGCGGAGGGTTGGGCGTAGCGCTGGTTGAATTGGCCGCGGGCGGCGCTGGCGAAGTCGCTGAAGACGCCGTCGAAGACCTGCAGTCCGGCCTCGTCGACGTTCAGACCGTCGGAGACGAACTGGCGCAGCAGCCGTCCGGCCTGGGAGACGCCGTAGGCGAAGGTGTGCTCGATGCCGTCGGCCCGCAGGTGGCTGACGATGTCGCGGATGGCCAGCAGGCCGGTGCCGGCGACCGGGGCCAGCGCGGTGCGGTAGGTCAGCTCGTACCAGCGGAAAGGCTGGAATCCGCCGTCCAGCGCGACATGGGTCTCGTCGGTGAAGCGCCAGGTGTCCCGGTCGATGACGGTCGGCTCGGCGTCAGGTGCGGTGCGCACGGTCAGCACGGCGTGGGGGTCGTCGACGTCGACGGTCGGGTAATCGGTGAACCTGAACAGCACGTCGGCGCCGGGGATGGACTCGATCTCGGGCGCGGTGAAGCTGAGCACGTGGTCGTCCTTGACGCTGTCCGAGCGCCACTCCAGGCGCAGGAAGCCGGGCTCGACATCGGCTTGCGGCGCGGTCAGGCCCAGGGTGGCCGGCCCGCGCTGGACGTCCCACTGCCAGCCGCACGAGGCGATCGTCCAGCCCCGGTCGAGCAGGAAGCCGCCCTTGAGCCAGGGGGCGTTGGTCGGCACGCCGCGGTTGGGGACGACGAACAGCAGCTTGCCGTTGCCGCCGTCGACCGGGCGGATCAGGCGCAGGTCCGCGTCGTAGCGGACCAGGCCGTCGGCGTCGCGGGCGGCCAGCTCGAGGTCGGCGATGCGCGCGTTGGCCAGGTGGGCGGGGTCCACGGCGAAGGTAACCGTGGCCTCTACGTTCTCGTAACGGCTGTCGGTGTGCGGGTAGACGCTGTTCACCTGCACTGATTCGACGGTCATTCTCGGTGCCCCCTGGTTCGGTGTCGGCTTGCTTGACACCGAGATTTCTGCAGGGGCCTTGGAGAGTTCTAAAAGAGTTCTTGGTGAGCAGAAGCTGCGCCGGTGTCACCCGGCGCAGCAGCTGACCCTAATCCGACTTCTTCTTCTTCGATTTCTTGTCGTCATCATCGTCTTCGTCTTCATCGTCGTCGTCGTCATCATCGTCATCGTCATCGTCATCGTCATCGTCGTCATCGTCATCGTCGTCGTCTTTGTCGTCGTCGTCGTCTTTGTCGTCGTCGTCGTCGTCTTTGTCGTCGTCTTTGTCAGGGTCGTATTCGTCGGCCTTGTCGGCGTACTTCGTCAGCAGATCGATCAAATGCCGCGCTTCGTCGGGTGAGATCAGATCCTCGAATAGGCCTTCGTCGTCCTCGGAGATACGCGCAACATAAACGTCGCCCTTCTTGACACCTACGTCCCACCTGCCGCCCTCGTGACGAGCCATTTGACGCCCTTTCGACTAGATACCGATGCAGATCTGACAACGAGCTAACGCGTTGTTTACCCACTTCTGCGAAAAGACAGCCGACGAAATTTGCCATGATCGACGCATGTTCCGGCTGCTGTTCTTTTCTCCCCGGATTGCGCCGAACACGGGCAATGCCATTCGGACGGTGGCGGCGACCGGATGCGAACTGCATCTGGTCGAGCCGCTGGGCTTCGACCTGTCCGAGCCGAAACTGCGGCGGGCGGGGCTGGACTATCACGACCTGGCGTCCGTCACTGTGCACACATCGCTCGAATCGGCGTGGGCGGCGTTGTCGCCGGCGCGGGTGTTCGCCTTCACCGCTGCGGCCGGCACGCCGTTCGCCGCGGTCGATTACCTGCCGGGTGATGTGCTGATGTTCGGGCCCGAACCCACCGGGCTGGACGCGGCAACCCTGGCCGATCCGCACATCACCCAGCAGGTGCGGATTCCGATGCTGGCCGGGCGGCGGTCCCTGAACCTGTCCAACGCCGCGGCCGTCGCCGTCTACGAGGCGTGGCGCCAGCACGGCTACTCCGGTGCCGTGTAACTCTCGAATTTGCCGGCCACAAGCAGAAGCAGGCCCGTGCGAACACGGGCCTGCTTCCAAGTGGCCATGTTTCTGGGGGCAGAGAAACATGCCACAGCTTTGAGGGGTGTCGGCGGTGATGCCGACTTCGGTGTAACTCGTTGTCATTGAGACTGCCCGACTCGGGTCCCCGGCGGTGTCCTCCGATGGGAGATACCGGGAGACGAATCCGGTGTCCACCAAATAGGGGACAGACGCGTCCCCCGACGGTTACCAGCTGTTCCAGTGCGTCAAGCTTTCGGCCGGCAGCCGCTTGGCGGGCCGGAAGTCGGTGCCCTTGGTGTAGGCGATCGGGAACAGGCCGCCCTGGCTGTAGTCCTCGTAAGGGATGCCGACCACGTCGGCGACCTGGCGCTCGCCGTCACCGAGCAGGTGCAGCGTGGTCCAGCACGAGCCCAGCCCGCGCGACCGCAGCGCCAGGCAGAAGCTCCACACCGCCGGGAACAGCGACGCCCAGAAGGACACACCGCCCAGCGGCGACTTGTTCTCGCGACCCTCGATGCACGGGATCAGCAGCACCGGCGCCTCGTGCATGTGTTCGGCGAGGTACATCGCTGACTCACGCACCCGACCCATCCGCTCGCCGCGGGTGTCGCCCTCGGCGTATTCGCGGGCCGGCGAGCTGAGGTAGCCGCGGGCATTGGCCAGATAGACGTCGCCGATCGCCTTCTTCTTGTCCGCGTCCTCGACGAAAACCCATTGCCAGCCCTGCGAATTGGAACCGGTCGGTGCCTGCAGCGCCAGCTCCAGGCACTCCATCAGCACGTCGCGCGACACCGGCTTGTCGAAATCGAGGCGCTTACGGACCGAGCGGGTGGTGCGCAGGACTTCGTCCACGGTCAGGTCGAGGGTCATGTGGGGCACCCTACCCGCGCTGATCGTCGGCCACGACCGTCGAACTGCCACAACGGGTTCCGGGACTCCGAGCGTAATTCTCCAGAAGTCGCGCGGGCACCCGCGATTCGGTCCAACCCGGCGGCCCGAACATGTAGCCGAACCGGCCCCGCCACGACTCGGCGTGCGATACGTCGCGCATCAGCGACACCGTCTCCAGGTAGTTGTATTTCACCGGATTGTCGGTGTCGATGCGGTGCGTCAGCCCGTAACGCACCGGCTCGACCTCCTCGGCATAGCTACCGAAGCACCGGTCCCAGATGATGAACACACCGCCGTAGTTCTTGTCGAGGTAGGCCGGGTTGGAGCCGTGGTGCACCCGGTGGTGTGACGGGGTGTTGAACAGGAATTCGTATGGCCGCCAGAGCTTTCCGATCCGTTCGGTGTGGCACGGGATCTGGAAGACCAAACCGGCGGTGTTGACCAGGAAGATCATCCATGCCGGAAATCCCAGCAGCGCGGCCGGCAGCCAGGCCATGCTGCGCACGGCGTAGGACACCGGGTGGAACCACGGCAGCCGCAGGTTGGTCGAGATGTTGAAATGCGTACTCGAGTGATGCACGCTGTGCGCGGCCCACAGCAGCCGGATGCGGTGATCGCCGCGGTGGGCCCAGTAGTAGCAGCAGTCGGTGACCACCAGGCACGCCACCCACACCCACCAGTGCCGCGGCGACAGGTGCAGCGGGGTCAGCGCGCCGGCCGCGACGATCGTGGAGAACGGCAGCACGTAGTGCCCGAGGATTCTGAAGGTGGCGTTGAGCAGATAGGTCGCCCAGTTGCCGGCGGTGTCGCGCGCCGAGAACGCCGACTCGGCGGGGTCGCGGCGCACGTCGACCCATTCCAGGAACGACAACAGCACGAAGGCGGGAACCGTCGCGAGGATCAGCATGGTGGTGGCTTGCATGCCGCCACGCTATGAACAATCGATCGGCCAGACATCGCGCACCGGAGCGATTGCGCATCCCTCTCGTGGGGGATGCGCAGCGGTAGTGTGGCCTCCCATGGCCCGCACCGCCGACCTGCCGCTGGAACAGGTGCGCCGGTCGTTGACGCGTCAATCGCTGCTGGTGGGGGTGATCGCCGCCGCGGTCGACGTCACCTATTTTCTGGTCTCGGGGATCTACGGCGAAGCGCCGGTTGCCGCGACGGCAGTGGCGGGGCTGCTGGCGGCGGCAGACCTGGCCCTGGCCGGTCCGCCCGCCTCGGTGGCCCTGGTCGCCGTGACGCAGGTCGTGACCAGGTTGCTGGCGTGCCTGTTGCTCTACCACCACGGCCGGGCCACCGGTGTCAGCGATATCGGCATCCTGGTGGCCGGGTTCCGCGCCGGCGCCTGGTTGTCCACTCGGGTTTCGCTGGTGATCGTTCCGCTGTTGGTGGGGGCGGTGGGATGGGCGGCGATCCTCAATGCAGCCGGCCGAGACGACTGGCGGCTGCTGGTGATCATCGCCGGGTCCAACGGGTTCGTGCCCTGGCTGGTGGGCCGGTACACCGCGACCGGGGGCATCTACGTCACCGAACTCGAACAGCGCGACCGGTTGCGTGCTCAGGAGCAGCGCCTCGCGCTGGAACGGGCACTGACCGACGAGCGCGAAGCCATCGCGCGCGACCTGCATGACGTGATCTCCCATCACGTCAGCGCCATCGGCGTGCACGCCGGTGCGGCCCGGATCGCCTTGGCGGGCGGCCAGCCCGCGGTCACCGAATCCCTGTCGGCGGTGGAATCCTCCAGCCGGGCCGCGATGGTGGATCTGCGCCGCCAGCTCGACCTGCTGCACGGCCGACACGACGCCGGCGACCGCCAGCCCGGCCTGGGCGGTATCGACGAACTCGTCGAGTCGGTGGGCAGGGCGGGCCTTACGGTCGAACTCGTGCTGCCCACCGACCCGCTGGTCTTGCCGCCGTCACTGGACGTGACGGTGTATCGGATCGTGCAGGAACTCCTCACCAACGCGCTGCGCCACGGCGATGGCACCGCCCGTCTGGAGGTGCGCCGGGCCGGTGCACGGCTCGAGATTGTGCAAACCAATCCCATTGCTGTGCAACCTTATTCCGGTGATTCGCTGCATCATGGCCTGGACGGGATCCGGCGCCGCGCCGAGTTGTTCGGCGGCAGGCTGGAATGCGGTGGCCAGAACGAATGGCGCGCCATGGTGTCGCTGCCGATCGCGACGCCATGACCATCCGCGTGCTGATCGCCGACGATCATGCGGTGTTCCGTGCCGGACTACGCGCCATCATCGACGCGCATCCCGACACCTCGTGCGTCGCCGATGTCGGCGACGGGCGCACCGCGATCGAGCAGACGTTGCGACTTCGTCCCGACGTGTGCGTGCTCGATGTGCGGATGCCCAAACTCGACGGGATCGCGGCCATCGCCCCGATCGTCTCGGCCGGCGACACCCGGGTGCTGATGTTGACCACCTACGACAGCGAGACGGTGCTGGCGCAGGCACTGCAGGCCGGGGCCAGTGGCTTCCTGCTGAAATCCCTTCCGCCGGAGGAACTTGTGGGCGCCATCCGGATCGTGGCGCGCGGCGACTCCGTCATCGATCCCGCGATGACCCGCCGACTGGCCGCCCGGGTCGCGGACTCGCTGGCACCGGTGCCCACTCCCGCCGCAGTGGCCTCCCTCACCGCCCGGGAGTACGAGGTGCTGTTGCTGGTCGCCGAGGCCCACAGCAACGCCGAGATCGCCGCGGAGTTGGTGGTCAGCGAGGAGACGGTCAAGACGCATGTGTCGCGCATCCTGGCCAAACTCGGTGTGCGCGACCGTATCCACGCGGTGGTGCTCGCGCACCAGCACAAACTCACCGGAAATCCCGGGACTTCGAGCCCACCGCCAAAGTGATGCGGCCGATCCGATCGGCCACGACAGTGATTGCGCCGCTGGCGTTTTGGACCTGACCGCGGATCAGCAGCGCCGGCGCGGTGTGGGCCAGCTTGCGGTGGCGTTCCCACACCCCCGGTGTGCACAGCACGTTGATCATGCCCGTCTCGTCCTCGAGGTTGACGAACGTCACCCCCCGGGCGGTGCCGGGCCGCTGCCGATGGGTCACCGCGCCGGCGACCAGCACCCGGTCCCCGTCGGGCACCTCCCCCAATGCGGCGGCGGGCACCACCCCCAGTGCGTCGAGGTCGGCCCGCAGGAACTGCGTCGGATAGCTGTCCGGGGAGACGCCGGTGGCCCACACGTCGGCAGCCGCCAGCTCCAGTTCGCTCATTCCGGGCAGCGCGGGGATGTGTGAGGACGAGCCGACGCCGGGCAACCGGTCCGGCCGTTGGGTGGCCGCGGCCCCGGCCGCCCACAACCCTTCACGCCGGGACATCCCGAAACAGCCCAGCGCGCCGGCCGTCGCCAGCGCTTCGGTCTGCGGGACGCTCAATTGCAGTCGAGTGGTCAGGTCCAGCAGGGAGATGAACGGGCCGTTGGTTTTTCGCTCGTCGACCAGTTTCTCAGCCAGGTCTTCGCCGATGTGGCGGACCGCCCCCAGCCCCAACCGGACCTCCAGCCCGGCGTTCTCCAGCGTCGCGAAAGCCAGGCTGGCATTCACGTCTGGACCGTGCACCAGCACGCCGTGCCGGCGCGCGTCAGCCACCAGCGACTGCGACGAATAGAAACCCATCGGCTGGGCGCGCAGCAACGCCGCACAGAACGCCGCCGGGTGGTGCAGCTTGAACCACGACGAGTAGAACACCAGCGACGCGAAGGACAGCGCGTGACTTTCCGGGAAACCGAAGTTGGCGAACGCCTCCAGCTTTTCGTAGGTCCGCTCGATCACCTCGTCCGGCGCCCCGTGCAAGGTGCGCATGCCGTCGTAAAACCGGTCGCGCAGCCGTCGCATGCGTTCGGTGGAGCGCTTGGAGCCCATGGCGCGCCGCAACTGGTCGGCTTCGGCGGCCGAGAAGCCGGCGCAGTCGACCGCCAGCTGCATCAGCTGTTCCTGGAAAAGCGGTACTCCCAACGTTTTACGCAATGCCGGTTCCATCGACGGGTGATCGTAGACGACCGGGTCGACACCGTTGCGACGTTTGATGTAGGGATGCACCGACCCGCCCTGGATGGGCCCGGGCCGGATCAGCGCGACTTCTACCACCAGGTCGTAGAAGACCCGCGGCCGCAGCCGCGGCAGCGTAGCCATCTGCGCGCGCGACTCCACCTGGAACACGCCCACCGAATCGGCCCGCGACAGCATCTCGTACACCGCCGGTTCGGAGAGATCGAGCCGGGCGAAGTCCACATTGATGCCTTTGTGCTCGGCCACCAGATCCCGCGCGTAGTGCAGCGCCGAGAGCATGCCCAGACCCAGCAGATCGAATTTCACCAAACCGATTGCCGCACAGTCGTCTTTGTCCCACTGCAACACACTGCGGTTCGCCATGCGCGCCCATTCCACCGGGCACACGTCGGCGATCGGGCGGTCGCAGATCACCATGCCGCCGGAATGGATACCCATGTGCCGCGGCAGGTTCCGGATCTGGTTGGCCAGGTCCACCACCTGCTCGGGAATGCCCTCGATATCGGCGGGCTGCCCCGACCAGTGACTGATCTGCTTGCTCCACGCGTCCTGCTGTCCCTGCGAGAAACCCAGCGCGCGCGCCATGTCGCGCACCGCACTGCGCGGCCGGTAGGTGATGACGTTGGCTACCTGGGCGGCATAATCCCGGCCGTACTTGTCGTAGACGTACTGGATGACTTTTTCGCGCTGGTCGGACTCGATGTCGATGTCGATGTCGGGCGGGCCGTCGCGGGCGGGCGAGAGGAAGCGCTCGAACAGCAAATCGTTGGCTATCGGGTCGACAGCGGTCACCCCGAGGGCGTAACAGACCGCGGAATTGGCCGCCGATCCCCTGCCCTGACACAGGATGTCGTTTTCTCGACAGAACCGGGTGATGTCGTCCACCACCAGGAAGTAACCCGGAAAACTCAGTCGGGCAATGATTTTCAGTTCGTGCTCGATCTGGTCGTATGCTCTTTTCGCCCGATCGGCCGGTCCGTAGCGATCGGCCGCACCCGCCATGGTCAGGGCGCGCAGCCAACTGTCCTCGGTGTGCCCTTCGGGTACGTCGAAGGGTGGCAGCTGCGGCGCGATCAATGCCAGCCCGAACGCGCACTGCTCGCCGAGTTCGGCGGCCGCGGTCACCGCGTCAGTGCCCCTAAAGGGCAAGTGCGCGAACAGCCGGGCCATTTCCTCACCGGAGCGCAGGTGTGAGCCGCCCAGTGGTGCCAGCCATCCCTCGGCGTCGTCCAGGGACTGCCGGGCCCGGATCGCACCCATCGCCATGGCCAGCCGGCGCCGGGACGGATCGGCGAAGTGCGCTCCGGTGGTGGCGACGACACCGACCCCGAAGTGCGGCGCCAGCCCGGCCAGCAGCGCATTGCGTTCGTCGTCGAGGGGTTGACCATGATGGGTCAGTTCGATGCTCACCCGATGTGCCCCGAACCGATCCACCAGGTCGGCCAACGCCAGCCGCGCCGCATCGGGTCCGGAGTCGGAGAGTGCTTGTCGCACAGAACCTTTCCGGCATCCGGTGAGAATGTGCCAGTGGCCGCCGGCGGCTTCGGTCAATGCGTCGAGGTCGTAACGCAGCTTGCCCTTCTCCCCGCCGGCCAGGTGTGCGGTGGCCAGTTGCCGCGACAGCCGCCGGTACCCTTCGGGACCTCGGGCCAGCACCAGCAGATGCGGCCCGGGCGGATCCGGTTGCTCGGTGCGCGCCTGGCAGCTCAGCGACAATTCCGCGCCGAACACCGTGCGCATGTCGAGTTCGACGGCCGCTTCAGCGAATCGCACCGCGCCGTACAGGCCGTTGTGGTCGGTCAGCGCCAGCGCCCACAGGTCCAGCCGGGCTGCCTCCTCCACCAACTCCTCCGGCGTGCTGGCCCCGTCGAGGAAGCTGTACGCCGAATGCGCATGCAATTCGGCATATGCGACCGACGACCGGCGCCGGCGCCCGTCCGATTTTGCTGAATACGATCCGCGCTTCTGCGACAACGGAGCATCACCAGCCGGCACAGCCGCGGCCGGCCGGCCCGCATGGCGCGGTTTGCCGTCGAGAACCCGCTCCATCTCCGACCAACTCGGCGGCCCGTTGTGCCATCCCACCGAACCAGTATATCGAACATCTGTTCGAGTGTCACGTCGTCGCCAACAGTTCGAAACCCGCACCGGAACACCTTTGGAACGCCGCCGAAACAATTTGCGAACATGACGCGCTACGGTGATATCGCCCCAGTTAAATACCTCTTTATCTGATAAACGCATTCTTAACCTGGCTGACCTACCGGCGTGCACATCCCCCTCGGATACTGGTACAACTGTTGCAGACATCGGTGGGGGCTTGGCATGACGACGACGACAATGGTGCACGTGGGACCGCTGCGGATCCCAGAACACGACCGGCACACAGATCTGGCGACGGGAGCGGTGGCCGTCATCCGCGGGACCAAGCCCGATCACACCGTCATCGAGAATTTGCTGAGCGAACGCATTCAGCCGGGTTCGGACGTCACCCCGCACCTGCAGCGGGTCGCCCTGCCTCCCCCCGGTGACGACGCCGAGCTGTTCCGGGCCATCGCCCACGCCCTGGAGCGGCCGCTGGAGCCCGGCCGCCCGCCGTGGGAGTGCTGGATCATCGAGCGCCTCGAGGGCAACCAGTGGGCAATCCTGCTGAAGATCCACCACGGCCTTGCGCGCGACCTCCCGCCGGCGCATCTGCTCACCCGGCTCTGCGACGACGGCGATCCCGTTGCCTTCACCGATGCCGTTGCCCGGCCTCCGGTTTCACCACCCGACGGCGACACCTGGTGGCAGTTGCCGTTCGGCGCGGTCAAGATCGCGGCACGGGTTGCCGCCGACGTCGCCGCCGCCGCGAGCACCTGGCCCGCGCCGGCCGGACCGGCGAACACACTGCGGCACTATCGCACGGTGCGCGTCCCCCGCGCCGCCGTCGACAGGTTGGCCCGCAAGTTCGGGGTGAGCACCAACGACGTCGCCGTCGCCGCGATCACCGAAAGCTTCCGCACCGTGCTGGTGAGCCGCGGTGAGCAACCCCGGGCGGACTCGCTGCGGGCCGTCGGCCCGACGCTGACCTACCTCCCCGTCGATCTCGAGGATCCCGTCCGGCAGCTGCAGGCGGTGCACGCCGGGTCGAGGCAGCAGGTCCAACCCCACCCAGCACGTTCACCACGGGCGCTGTACACCAACATCATTCAATCGGTGTCTCGGTTCCGCAAACACGATGCGGTGACGTTGAGCACTGGGGCGCCCGGACCACGGCACCGGTTGCAGTTGCTGGGTCAACCACTGCAGCGCCTGCTGCCGGTCCCACCGACCGGGCCGCAACTCAGCACCGGGGTCGCAGTGCTGAGCTACGCCGACGATCTGATCTTCGGTGTCACCGCCGAATACCAGGCGGCCGCCCAGCTGGAGCAGCTTGCCGCCGGCATCGAACAGGGTACGACGCGTCTGCTGGCGCTCGGCCGGAGCTCGGTGCTGCCGTTCGAACGCCCACGCAAAAGGCCTTCGGTTCCCAGCGCCGCGGTCCGGTGGCGGCCGTCCGCGCCACCGGCGCGAGTGCGCCGCCACTGACCCGACCGGCAACCCCCTCGTGAGAGGGTGGGTACATGCCGGTCACCATCGACCCGCGACGCATCGACGCGGTCCTCTTCGACACGGACCTGCCGCTCGCTGAATCGGTACTGAACGACATGCGTGAGGCGGGCGTTCGCACCGCTACCTACACGCCGAACCCCGTGATCGAGTCGGCCGAGCGACTGGCCGTGCCGCGGGGTAGATGTGCTGTTGTCGCATCCGACGCCTCCCGGGTCAATGTCGCGCGGGACGCGGGGTTCGCGCTCGTGATCGGATTTGGCCGCGACGCGATACCCGGAGCCGACGCCGTTGTCGCCGACCTCGCCGAGATAGCCGTGCGCAAGGGGGACCGGCGCATGTCCGAGTTGGCGGACGCACTGCGGGCCATCGGCGAGATCACCGTCAGCCGACCCGCGGTGTTCTTCGACTTCGACGGCACGCTGTCAGAGATCGTGAACGACCCGGATACGGCCGAGCCGGCCCCCGGTGCATCCGAAGCACTGCAACATCTGGCCGCCCGTTGTCCGGTCGCGGTGCTCAGCGGCCGCGACCTCGCCGATGTCGCCCGGCGCGTGGGCCTGCCCGGCATCTGGTACGCGGGCAGCCACGGATTCGAACTGACGGCGCCCGACGGCACCCACCACCAGAACGAGGAAGCGGCAGCGGCCATCCCGGTGCTCGAGCAAGCCGCCGCCCAGCTGCGGGACAAACTCGGCGACATCCCCGGAGTCACGGTGGAGCACAAGCGCTTCGGGGTCGCCGTGCACTACCGCAACGCCGCGCGCGACCGGATCGGCGACGTGGCGGCCGCGGTCCGCACCGCCGGTCAACGCGACGCGCTGCGCGTGACAACGGGACGTGAAGTCATCGAGTTGCGCCCGGACCTGGACTGGGACAAGGGCCGGACATTGCGGTGGGTGATCGATCATCTGCACGAGGCAGGATCCGGACCGTTGGTGCCGATCTACCTCGGCGACGACATCACCGACGAGGACGCCTTCGACGCGGTGCGCGATGACGGCATCCCGATTGTGGTGCGGCACAACGACGACGGGGATCGCGCCACCGCCGCCCGGTATGCCCTGGACAGTCCCGCACAGGTTGCCGAGTTCACCGACGAACTGGCTCGCCGACTCGGCTGTTGACGGGTCAGTGTCGTAGGAACAGGGAGGGTGGGCATCAGCAAGCTCGGCTTCTGGAGCATTGTCATGCTCGGGATCAACGCGATCATCGGAGCCGGCATCTTCCTGACTCCGGGCGCGGTGATCCGGCTCGCGGGACCGTTGGCGCCGCTGGCCTACCTGCTGGCCGGTCTGTTCGTCGGGGTAATGGCGGTCGTCTTCGCCACGGCTGCCCGTTACGTCAAAACCAACGGCGCGTCCTACGCCTACACCACAGCCGCCTTCGGGCAGCGGATCGGCATCTACGTCGGCGTCACCCATGCCGTGGTGGCATCCATAGCCTGGGGCGTCCTGGCGTCGTTGTTCGTCGCGACACTGCTGAAAGTGGTTTTCCCCCATGAAAATTGGGCTAACGACAGTCAACTGTTCAGCGTCAAGACGTTGACGTTCCTCATTTTCATGCTGGTGTTGCTGCTCATCAACCTGTTCGGCAACCGGGCCATCGAATGGGCCAACGGGATCTCCACGGTCGGCAAGGTGTTTGCGCTGACGATCTTCATCCTCGGCGGGCTCTGGATCGTCGTCGCGGGTGGCGTCAACAACTACGCCACCGCGGGCCAGCCGGAGGTCTTCGCGCCAGCACCCTACGCATTGTTCGGGTTCATCGAGATCGGCCAGAGCACGGTGTCAGGATTGATCCTGGCGGTGATGGCCGCCCTGTATGCATTCACCGGTTTCGAATCGATCGCCAACGCCGCCGAGGAGATGCACGAACCGGACCGCAACCTCCCCCGCGCCATCCCGATTTCGATCCTCACGGTCGGCACCGTCTATGTGCTGGCGGTGACGGTGGCGATGCTGTTGGGATCGGACCGGGTCGTGCATTCCACCGACACGGTGAAACTGGCCGCGGCCATCGGCAACGACGCCTTCCGGACGGTGGTCACCCTCGGCGCCCTGGTGTCGATGTTCGGCATCAATGTCGCCGCCTCGTTCGGCGCGCCGCGGCTGTGGACCGCGCTGTCGGCCACCCGGACGCTGCCGGCGCGCCTGTCGAGAAAGAACCGCTTCGGCGTCCCGATGCTTGCGTTCGGGATCACCGCGGCCCTGGCGCTGGCGTTTCCCCTCGCGCTGCGCTTTGACATCGAGAACCTGACCGGCCTGGCGGTGATCGCCCGCTTCGTCCAGTTCATCGTCGTTCCGATCGCGCTGATCGCGCTGGCGCGAGACACCGTACGACACTCGAAGGTGAAACGAAACCGGTTCACCGACAGGGTGTTACCGGTGGCGGCGGTGGTGATCTCGGTCGCGTTGGCGGTGTCCTTCGACTACCGCACCCTGTTCCTCACCGCGCAGGGCGGCGCCAACTATTTCTCGATCGCGTTGATCGTGCTCACGTTCGTGGTGGTGCCGGCCGCCGCCTATGTCCACTACTACCGCGGCGTCAGGCGTTAGACGCGTATTCGACCTCACCGTCATCGAGCACCAGCCGAGCGGCGGGTCCATCGGTCCAATCCGCCCCGAGAGCCTCGGTGCGGAACAACGCCTTGCCCGGTTCGGTCTTCCAGATCAGGGTGGACAGCGTCTCGCCGGGAAACACCGGCTTGGTGAACCGCGCGGCGATCGAGGTGATGTTGGCGGCGACGCCGCCGCCCAGTTCGGCGACCAGCGCGCGGCCCGACACTCCGTAGGTGCACAGCCCGTGCAGGATCGGCCGGGGGAAGCCGGCCAGGTTGGTGGCGAACCACGGGTCGCTGTGCAGCGGGTTACGGTCCCCGGAGAGCCGGTAGATCAGCGCCTGGTCCTCGCGGGTGGGCAGGTCGACCCGAGCGTCGGGCTCGCGGTCGGGGAACTGCGGGGCGGCCGGTCGTTCCCCTTTCTCGCCGCCGAAGCCGCCTTCGCCGCGGATGACCAGGTTGGTCAGCGTCTCGGCGACCAGCGTCCCGCTGTCGGGATCCTTGCCCACGCCGCGCAACATCAGAACAGCGTTCTTGCCTTCACCTTTGTCCTGAATGTCGACGACCTCGCTGGTCACCGACAGCTTCCCGGCCGGCGGCAGCGGCGCATGCAACCGCACCGACTGGGAACCGTGCAGCAACATCGCCCAGTTGAAGCTGCCGACTTTGCCGGCCGCCCCGAAGGCCGGGCAGCAGATCACCGCATAGGTCGGCAGCACCTGCTGCGGAATGTCGTGGCTGTTCTCGGTCGTGAAGGGCAGTTCGTCGATTCCGGCGCCGACACCGAGTGCGTAGAGCAGCGTGTCCCGGTCGGTCCACTCGAACAATTGGGGCTCGGTCGTCGCTCCGACCGCGCTGGGGTCGATCGCCATGCAGACTCCTGTCCATCCCGAAATCACTAAATCACGTCATTTCTGTGACCTAAGCCTTGCAAACCCTTCCCACCGACGGTGTCGGCAGGGCAGGCTATCGCCATGGCGAAGCGCACCCTGATCGGGCAGGCCCCCAAAGTCGTAGCCGTGCTCGTGGCGGCGGTACTCCTCGGAGCATGCGGTGGCGGCGGCCCGCAGGCCCGCAACATCACCGTGACTTTCATTCGCAACGCCCAGTCGCAGGCCAACGCCGACGGGATCATCGACACCACAGAGCCCGGTCCCAGTCTCACCGCCGAGGGCAAGGCGCAGGCCCAGCAGCTCGCCCATCAGGTCGGGCGCACCGACTTCGACTGGATCTACACCTCCCCGATGGCCGCGGACCAGCAGACCGCGGCGCCGCTGGCCAGTGAGCTGAACAAGCAGGCCGAGATCCTGCGCGGCCTGCAGTCCATCAGCGCCGGTTGGTTCAACGGCAAGCCCGAGTCGATGGCCGCGTCCACCTACCTTTTGGCGCCGGTGCGCTGGGTCGAAGGCGACGCGGAGAACAGCATCCCCGGCTCGATCAGCGGCACCAAGTTCAATTCGGAGTTCACCGGCGCGGTGCGCAAGATCTACGACAGCGGTCACAGCAAGCCCGTCGTGTTCTCGCAGGGGACCGCGATCATGGCCTGGACGTTGATGAACGTCAAGAACCCCAAGACCACGTTGTTCAACAACCATCCGCTGCCCAACCTCGGGCGGGTCGTCATCACCGGTAACCCGGTCACCGGCTGGAAGCTGGTGGACTGGGACGGTGTGCGCAGTTTCACCTGACCCGCACGGTTGACGCGGGCGGCCGGTGCCGCCACGATGGGCTGCATGCGGTATGTCGTTACCGGCGGTACCGGGTTTATCGGGCGCCGCGTCGTTTCCCGATTGTTGGACCAGCACCCCGATGCGCAAGTGTGGGTATTGGTGCGGCGTCAGTCGCTCGGCCGCTTCGAGCGGCTCACCCAGGAGTGGGGTGAACGGGTGAAACCGCTGGTGGGCGAGCTGCCTGAACTGAATCTCGCCGATCAGGTCGTCGCCGAACTGGGCCGGGTCGAGCACTTGGTGCACTGCGCGGCCGTCTACGACATCACCGCGGGCGAGGCCGAGCAGCGCGCCGCCAACGTCGAGGGCACCCGCGCCGTGATCGCGCTGGCTCAGCGACTCGACGCCACCCTGCACCACGTGTCGTCGATCGCGGTGGCCGGTGATTTCCGCGGCGAGTACACCGAGGACGACTTCGACGTCGGCCAGCAGCTGCCGACCCCATATCACCAGACCAAGTTCGAGGCTGAGGCGCTGGTACGGGCGACCCCCGGGCTGCGGTACCGGATCTACCGACCGGCGGTGGTGGTCGGCGATTCCCGCACCGGCGAGATGGACAAGGTCGACGGGCCGTACTACTTTTTCGGCGTCCTGGCGAAGCTGGCCGTGCTGCCGTCGTTCACTCCGCTGATGCTGCCCGACACCGGCCGCACCAACATCGTGCCCGTCGATTACGTGGTCGACGCACTCGTCGCGCTCCTGCACGCCGACGGCCGGGATCAGCAGACCTTCCACCTGACCGCACCCACCACCATCGGTCTGCGGGGCATCTATCGCGGGATCGCACGCGCGGCCGGGCTGCCACCGCTGCGTGGATCACTGCCCCGCTCGGTGGGCACCTCGGTACTCCGGGCGACCGGGCGTGCCAGGGTGCTACGCAACATGGCCGCCACCCAGCTGGGGATTCCCGGCGAAGTCCTCGACGTGGTCGACCTGGCCCCCACCTTCGTCAGCGACGAAACCCAGAAGGCGTTGCAGGGCAGCGGAATTCAAGTGCCCGAGTTTTCCGCCTACGCCCCCGCCCTGTGGCGGTACTGGGCAGCGAATCTCGATCCGGACCGGGCGCGTCGCACCGATCCGCACGCGCCGCTGTTCGGCCGGCACGTCATCATCACCGGAGCGTCCAGCGGCATCGGCCGGGCCTCGGCCATCGCCGTCGCCGAGCGGGGCGCGACCGTGTTCGCCTTGGCCCGCAACGGCGAAGCCCTCGATGAACTGATCGCCGAAATCCGCGCCCAGGGTGGCCAGGCGTACGCCTTCGCCTGCGACGTCACCGATTCGGCATCGGTCGACGCCACTGTCAAGGACATCCTGGGCCGCTTCGACCACGTCGACTACCTGGTCAACAATGCCGGCCGGTCGATCCGGCGTTCGGTGGTCAATTCCACCGACCGGCTGCACGACTACGAACGGGTGATGGCGGTCAACTACTTCGGCGCGGTCCGGATGGTGCTGGCGCTGCTCCCGCACTGGCGCGAACGCCGATTCGGTCACGTGGTCAACGTGTCCAGCGCCGGAGTGCAGGCCCGCAGCCCCAAGTACAGCTCCTACCTGCCCAGCAAGGCCGCGCTCGACGCGTTCTCCGAAGTCGTTGCGACGGAGACACTCTCGGACCACATCACGTTCACCAACATCCACATGCCGCTGGTCAGGACCCCGATGATCGCGCCGTCGCAGCGGCTGAACCCGACGCGCGCGATCAGCCCCGAGCGCGCGGCGGCGATGGTGGTTCGCGGTCTCGTCGAGAAGCCGAGCCGGATCGACACCCCGATTGGCACCCTGGCCGAAGCCGGCAACTACTTCGCCCCGCGCACCGCACGGCGCATCCTGCACCAGCTGTACCTGGGCTACCCGGATTCCGCCGCGGCCCGCGGCATCGACCCTCCGGAAAAGCCGGTGCCGCAACGGTCTTCGACCCGCCGGCGGCCGACTCGCCCGGTGCGGGCCCTCAAGACCGTGGGCGTGCCCAAGCCGGTCAGGCGGGCGGTGCGACTAGTGCCGGGAGTGCACTGGTAGTCACTTCTGACACGTGAACTGATTGACGTCGATGTAGCCGATGCGGAACATCTCCGCACACCCGGTCAGATATTTGATGTAACGCTCGTAGACTTCCTCGGACTGCAGCGCGATGGCTTCATCCTTGTGGGCTTCGAGTGCGGCCGACCAGATGTCGAGAGTTTTCGCGTAGTGCGGTTGCAGCGATTGCACGCGGGTCACGGTGAAGCCGTTGGCGGTGGCCCGCTCCTGCACCATCGGTATCGACGGCAGCCGCCCACCCGGAAAGATCTCGGTGACGATGAATTTGACGAAGCGGGCGAATTCGAAGGTCAACGGCATGCCGCGTTCCTTCATCTCCAACGGGTGCAGCCCGGTGATGGTGTGCAGCAACATGATTCCGTCGTCGGGCAGGATGCGGTGCGCCAGGGTGAAGAACGCGTCGTAGCGTTCGTGGCCGAAGTGCTCGAACGCACCGATGCTGACGATGCGGTCGACGGGTTCGTCGAACTGCTCCCAGCCTTGCAACAGAACACGTTTGGAACGCGGGCTGTCCGATGCCGCGAACAGGTTCTCGACGTGATTGGCCTGGTTCCTGCTCAGAGTGAGGCCGACGACATTGACGTCGTACTGCTGCACCGCACGCATCATGGTGGCTCCCCACCCGCAGCCGACGTCGAGCAGTGTCATGCCGGGCTGCAACCCCAGTTTGCCCAACGCGAGGTCGATCTTGGCCAGCTGCGCCTCTTCCAGCGTCATGTCCGCGCGCTCGAAGTACGCGCAGCTGTAGGTCTGGGTGGGGTCTAAAAACAACCGGAAGAAGTCGTCGGACAGGTCGTAGTGGGCCTGCACATCGTCGAAGTGCGGCGCTAATTCGTCAGGCATCAGGTCAGCGTATCGTGACGCCGGTGCACACCGTGTTCGCCGACGTGGACACCGGTATCGACGACGCCCTCGCACTGATCTATCTGTTGGCCAGTCCGGACGCCACGCTGGTCGGCATCGCCTCGACGGCAGGCAATGTCGCGGTGGACCAGGTGTGCGCGAACAACCTCGGCCTGCTCGAAATGTGCGGCGCCGCCGAGGTACCGGTGTCGCGGGGTGCCGATCAGCCACTGAGCGGTCCGTTGCCTGTTCGCCGGGAGGGCCACGGGCCCAAGGGTTTAGGGCATGCCGAGCTGCCGCCCGCCGGTGGCCGGGTCACCGATTACGACGCGGCCACCGCGTGGGTGCGCGCTGCCCGCGCCCACCGCGGGGAGCTGATCGGCCTGGCCACCGCACCGTTGACCAACCTGGCGCTGGCGCTGCGCGCCGAACCGGAGCTGCCGACTCTGCTGCGGCGCCTGGTGATCATGGGCGGCTCGTACCCGCCGGACAGCCGGGAACCGGAGCCGGAATGGAACTCCCGGGTGGACCCGACGGCGGCGGCCGAGGTGTTCGCGGCCTTCGGGGCCCACCAGCGGCTGCCCATCGTGTGCGGCCTGAACGTGACCCGCCAGGTCGCAATGACCCCGCAGCTCCTGGCCGCTTTATCGGGACCTGCTGCGGTCCATCGCTTCCTCCAGGATGCGATGCGGTTCTACTTCGAGGTCCACCGCGACCGCGGGGTGGGCTACCTGGCCTACATGCATGATCCGCTGGCTGCGGCGGTGGCGCTGGACCCGGCATTGATCGAAACCCGGACCGCCACGGTGGACTTCGCGGACGTGCCCACCGCAGACTGGACCGGCGCTCGTAAACCCAACGCGCGGATCGGCATTCGGGTCAATCCGGCGGTGTTCTTCGAGCGGCTCATCGCGCGGGTGGCACCGTTTCGGCCCGGGACCTGAGGCGGCGGGTCCGTCCCAAGAATGTTCCAAGGACGGCTCCGTAACGTCGCGGCCACGGGGACGTACCGAGAGGGCGGCGATGCACCATGAAGAAACTGATCGTGGGACTGGCCACCACAGTGCTGCTGGCCGGCAACGTCTCGGCAGTGGCAGACCCCGTCAGCGCCGGGGCCACCCCCGCCGTCCCGGTGCCACTGAATTCCTGGCCGGGTTGTCCGGAAGACCATCCTGAGGGTCCGTGCCGCTGGTGCCCCGGTGACCCCCCGGTCCAGACCGGCAATCGCCGGGTGAACCCGGTGATATGGGACGAGAGCATCTGCCACACCTACTACTACGTCTACTCCGGTCAGGGGAACGTGGCGCAGAACATTTGGGACGGCGAGAACCCGCCGGCGCCGCCGCCGTGGCCGCCGGGCCTGAACTTCTGTCCGATCCCGCCCTGGTGTCCGTGAGCTCACGCAGCTTCCGGCTCAAACAGACCAATAGTTCAAGTGGCAGCGGACGTTTCATACTAACAGTATGGTACCTGCGTCCCAAAAAGTCTTGTTGAATTGTTGCGCAATTGGTACGCGCCCCTTACCTTATAAGCACGGTGAGATTCAGATCACGCGTGACAGGATTTTGCATCGACGCACAGGTCACAGTGCCGATCTGCACCCAAGGGAGGCGGTCGCGAATCGCGGCCGGGAGTTTAAGGGGACCATTCGTGTCAGGAACACGTCCGGCCGCTCGGCGGCTGAACCTTGTCGCGGTGAGCAGTGCCGAGGACGCCGGGGACCGGGCCTGGGTATCGAAGGGTCTGTGCAGGACAAAGGATCCGGACGAACTCTTCGTGACCGGTGCGGCGCAACGCCAGGCCGCGGCTATCTGCCGGCACTGCCCGGTGCTGCAGCAGTGCGGGGCGGACGCGCTGGACAACAAAGTCGAGTTCGGCGTGTGGGGTGGCATGACCGAGCGCCAGCGGCGGGCACTGCTCAAGGAGAACCCCGACGTGGTGTCGTGGTCGGCTTTCCTGAACAAGCGCAGGACGCGCTCGGTCGGCTGAGCACCCGGGCTCACGCTCCGCGGGTCCATCATTACTTTTTTGTTACAGCGAGGGTATTTCCGCTGGTCTACCGGGTTGATAACCGATTCTCATTGGACCGCCGTCAAATTGTTCACTCGTAGATTCCCTCCAGGTACCACTTGCGCTGCCGATAGCACAGCAACAGCGCACGTTCGCTCTCCAACAGCACCTGGGCGCGTGCGATGCGGCCTCCCCCCTGCCCGGGCCGGTCGTCCCACCACCGCTCGTCAACCGACCAGGGGCCGGCCCACCAGCGCAGCCGGTCCTCGCGGCCTTTGATGCTCAGTTGCGAAGGATCGGCGGAGAACATTCCCCGGCTGGTCACCCGGATCGGAGTGCCGTGTTCGTCGAGTAGTTCCACCGGGTCGTCGAGCAGTACCGCCGGGGCCGGATCAGGCAGTTGACCGGGCCAGGGCCGGTCGGGGTCCGCCTGCGGCACCGGCTCGTCACCCAAGGGGGTCAGCGTGACCCGTTCGGCCGGCCCCCGCCCACCGGACAACACCGGCACCTGCACCGCTTCCGGGCCGAGCAGACCCTGAACCCGCACCAGCGCCCGGCGGGCCCGCAGCCGGTCTTCCTCCCCCAGGCCACCCCACAGCGGCAGTTGCAGCGCCTCGGCCGAGACCACCTCGACCGCCTGCAGTCGGAGCATTGTCACCGGCGCGTCCAACGGCCGACCGCGCCGATGGCTCAACCACCCGTCCAGTTGCCAGCGCACCCGGTCGGCGGTGGCCTCCTCGGTCAACGGCTCGGCGCACCGCCACACCCGGGTCAGTTCCTCACCGGAGGCGGTGACGGCGTGAATGGCCAGCCGGGTGCACCCCACTCCGGCGGCCAGCAGTGCCTGATGCAGGGTGGCGGCCAGCGAGCGTCCGGCGAAGGCCGCGGCGTCGACGCGGTCGATCGGCGGGTCGCAGTCCAGCTCGGCGTCGAGTTCTGCCGCCGGCTCGCGACCGGAAGGGCCGCGTTCCGGTTCACCACGGGCGAACCGGTGCGCGCTCACCGCGTCGGCTCCGAACCGGGACGCCACGTCGGTGCGGGACAGCGCGGCGAACTGACCGATGGTGCGAATTCCCATCCGCCATAACAGATCCGCGAGTTCGTCCCGGCCCGGACCGGACAAGCTGGGCTCAGTGGCCAGCTGGCGGATCGACAACACCGACAAGAACCGTGCATCGTCTCCCGGTGGCACCACCCGGCCCGCCCGCGCGGCGAAGACCGCGGTGGACAACCCGTCGGCGATCCCGACCTGACACTCCGCCCCGGCCGCGGCCACCGCGTCGACCAACTTCTCGGCCGCCAGCTGCTCGGACCCGAAGAACCTGGCCGCCCCGCGCACCGGCAACACCAGGAGCCCGGGCCGCAGCACCTCGGCCCGCGGCACCAGATCGTCCACCGCGGCGATCACTCCTTCGAAGAACCGGGCGTCGCGATCGGCGTCGGCGGCCGCGAGGTGGAGTTGTGGACACCTGGCCGCCGCTTCCCGGCGCCGCAGCCCGCGCCGCACACCAACGGCCCGGGCCGTCGCCGAACAGGCGATCACCCGGTTGGCCAAGGTGACCGCGACCGGAGCCGTCACCGGCTGACCCGCGGCGGCCGCCGCTGCGACGGCGGGCCAGTCCATGCACCAGATCGCCAACACCCGAGAGGCAACCACGAACTCACCCGGTTCGCGATCGGCCGATCGTGCGCCCCCCGGTGCACACCTGCAGCCGCACACCGCTGATGCGCCCGAAGCCGGGGGTGGGCTTGCCCGTCCCGGAAGGCGTAGTGATGTCGTACCCGCAGACCCGGGCCTCCAGCCGCGTCGACGCGCCTTCCCAGTCGCCATCGGTGACCAGCACCGTGCATCCTTTGTGCCGGGCGCGGGCCACCACCGCCCGGGCCCGGGTCCGGGTCACCCGGCGCCCGCCCAGCCCCAGCACCACCAGATCCATGCCGTCGATCAGCACCGCGGCCACCTCCACCGGATCGCTGCCGGGATCCGGTATCACCGCCAGCCGGCTCAGGTCCGCCCCCATCTCCACCGCGGCCAGCAACCCGATATCGGGCTGGCCGACGATCACCGCGTTGCCCCCGTCCGCCGTCACCGCGGCCACCATGCGCAGCAACAACGATCGCGCTCCGGACAACACCGCCACCGTTCCCCGCGGTACCAGCGCCGGCCCGGTGGGCACCACTTCGTCCGCCGCGGCGGTGTGCTTACCGGACAGCGCGGCTATCTTCTGACGCAGCTGTTGTAGCTGTTCAGCCCGGTTTTCCGGAGGATGGGCAGAGGCCAAAGCCGCGGACATGACCAGCCTCCAGACACTCGATCATTCGAAAATATGTTCGATGATGCTGAGTAAACACCGGCCCTCCGACAAGCGTCAAGCAACGCAAGAGGCTGCTTTATGCGCGCGTTGCTGGTGTGGCTGCTGGCGCGTTATGAGGCTGACTATTCCCACTCGATGGTGCCCGGCGGCTTGCTGGTGACGTCCAGCACCACCCGATTGACCTCGCGGACCTCGTTGGTGATCCGGGTCGAGATACGCTCGAGCACCTCGTAGGGCACCCGGGTCCAGTCGGCGGTCATGGCGTCCTCGCTGGACACCGGCCGCAGCACGATCGGGTGACCATAGGTGCGTCCGTCGCCCTGCACGCCCACCGACCGGACGTCGGCCAGCAACACCACCGGGCACTGCCAGATCTGGTTGTCCAGGCCCGCCGCGGTCAGCTCCTCGCGCACGATGAGGTCGGCCCGCCGCAGCGTCTCCAATCGCCCGGCGGTGACCTCCCCGACGATCCGGATCCCCAGCCCCGGACCCGGAAAGGGTTGGCGTGCAACGATTTCCTCCGGCAGCCCCAATTCCCGCCCGACCGCGCGCACTTCGTCCTTGAACAGCAGTCGCAACGGTTCGACGAGCGTGAACTTCAGATCGTCGGGCAGCCCACCGACGTTGTGGTGACTCTTGATGTTCGCGGTGCCGCTGCCGCCGCCGGATTCCACCACGTCGGGATACAGCGTCCCCTGCACCAGGAACTCGACCTCGGCGTCCTCTTCCTTGACGACGTCGAGTACCGCGCCTTCGAAGGCCCGGATGAACTGGCGACCGATGATCTTGCGTTTGCCTTCGGGGTTGTGCACGCCCGATAACGCCTCCAGGAAGGTCTGCGCCGCGTCGACGGTGACCAGATTGGCCCCGGTGGCGGCGACGAAATCGCGTTCCACCTGCGCGCGCTCACCGGACCGCAGCAATCCGTGGTCGACGAACACACATGTCAGTCGGTCGCCGATGGCGCGTTGCACCAGTGCGGCGGCCACCGCGGAATCCACTCCGCCGGACAACCCGCAGATCGCATGGCCGTCGCCGATCTGCGCTTGCACCTGTTCGACCAACGCGTTGGCGATGTTGGCCGGGGTCCACTCCGAGCCGATCCCGGCGAATTCGTGCAGGAACCGGTTGAGCACCTGTTGTCCGTGCGGGGTGTGCATCACTTCCGGGTGGTACTGCACCCCGGCCAGGCGCCGTTCGGGTGACTCGAACGCGGCCACCGCCGCTCCCGCGCTGCTGGCCACCACGTCGAATCCGGCCGGCGCCTCCGTCACCGCGTCACCATGGCTCATCCAGACCGGCTGTACCGAAGGAAGATCCGAATGTAGCTGGCCGCCAAGAACTTTCAACTCGGTGCGGCCGAACTCGCTGGTGCCGGTCTGAGCGACCGTGCCACCCAGGGCGGCCGCCATCGCCTGGAACCCGTAACAGATTCCGAACACCGGCAGGCCCAGGTCGAACAGCGCGGGATCCAGTTGCGGAGCCCCCTCGACGTAGACACTGGACGGCCCGCCGGAGAGCACCAGCGCCAGCGGATCGCGCGCCCGGATCTCCTCGATCGCGGCGGTGTGCGGAACCACCTCGGAGAACACCCGCGCTTCCCGGATCCGGCGCGCGATCAACTGGGCATATTGTGCGCCGAAGTCGACTACCAGTACGGGCCGCGGCGAGGCTGATTCCACGGGCACCGAGTTTAGTGTCTGCCCATAGCCGGCACCCGCAGGCATGAATTCGGTGGCGCTTGGGTAGGCACCGAAAGGCAACGAAAACGGCAAAGACCTACCGGAATTGCGCGACAACCTGTGAACTGGTAGCGCCGAACTCCTGCGAAAGTGAGGATCCCCCGTGCTGGGTCTGCCCGATAAGGTGCGCGCGTGTCTGTTCGACCTCGACGGGGTGCTCACCGACACCGCCGGCGTGCACACCAAGGCCTGGAAGGAAATGTTCGACGCTTTCCTGTCCGAACGGGCCGAACGCGACGGAGGCGAGTTCGTGCCGTTCGATCCGGAGTCCGATTACCGCGAGTACGTGGACGGCAAGAAGCGCGAAGACGGAGTGCGGTCATTTCTCGAGAGTCGCGACATCGAACTGCCCGACGGTGATCCCGACGATTCCGGCGAGGCCGACACGGTGTACGGCCTGGGCACCAGAAAGAACGACATGTTCCAGAAGGTGCTGCACGACGACGGGGTGAAGGTGTTCGAGGGCTCGCGTCGTTATCTGGAGGCTGTCTCCGAGGCGGGGCTGGCCATCGCGGTGGTGTCATCGAGCGCCAACACCCGCGACGTGCTGGAGATCACCGGGCTGGATCAGTTCGTGCAGCAACGGGTGGACGGCGTGACCCTGCGTGAGGAGAACATCACCGGCAAGCCGGCCCCGGATCCCTATCTGCGCGGAGCCGAGTTGCTCGACGTCGAGCCGGAGGCTGCGGCGGTGTTCGAGGATGCGATCTCCGGGGTACAGGCCGGCCGGGCCGGTAACTTCGGCATCGTGGTGGGCGTGGACCGAGTGGGCCAGGCCGAGGAGTTGCGCCAGAACGGCGCGGACGTGGTGGTGTCCGATCTCGCGGAACTTCTCGACGACGAGGGGGCGCAGTCATGATCTCCGAGGAAGCATTTCCCGTCGAGCCGTGGCAGATTCGCGAGACCCAGCTCAATCTGAACCTGCTTGCCCAGTCGGAGTCGGTGTTCGCATTGTCCAACGGGCACATCGGATTACGCGGCAACCTCGACGAAGGCGAGCCCTACGGTTTGCCGGGCACGTACCTGAACTCGTTCTACGAAATCCGTCCGCTGCCCTACGCCGAGGCGGGATACGGATACCCCGAGGGCGGCCAGACCGTCGTCGACGTCACCAACGGCAAGATCATCCGGCTGATGGTCGACGACGAGCCCTTCGACGTTCGCTACGGCGAATTACTGGACCACGAAAGGGTTCTCGACCTACGCGCCGGCACGATGGTCCGCTACGCGCACTGGCGCTCCCCCACCGGGAAACAGGTCAAGGTGACCTCCACCCGGCTGGTGTCGCTGGTGCACCGCAGCGTCGCCGCCATCGAATACGTGGTCGAGGCGATCGACGACTTCTCCCGGGTGACGGTGCAGTCCGAACTGGTCACCAACGAGGACCAGCCGCAGACTTCCGACGACCCGCGGGTGGCGGCCATCCTGGAAAACCCGTTGGAGGCGGTCGATCACGAAAGTAAAGACTGCAGAGCAATTCTCATGCACCGGACGCGCAGCAGCGCGCTGATGATGGCCGCGGCGATGGACCACGAAGTCGAGGTCGAGGGACGGTACGAGATCACCACCGACGCCCGCGCCGACCTGGCCCGGGTCACCATCATCTGCGGTCTGCGGCCCGGGCAGAAGCTGCGCATCATCAAGTACCTCGCCTACGGCTGGTCCAGCCTGCGCTCCCGGCCGGCGCTGCGCGATCAGGCCGCCGCGGCGCTGACCAGCGCCCGCTACAGCGGCTGGGAGGGCCTGGCCGACGGCCAGCGCGCCTACCTGGACCTGTTCTGGGACGCCGCCGACGTGGAGGTCGAGGGCGACCCGGAAAGTCAGCAGGCGGTGCGGTTCGGGATGTTCCACATCCTGCAGTCCGCTGCTCGCGCCGAGCGACGCGCCATCCCCAGCAAGGGGCTCACCGGCACGGGTTACGACGGCCACGCCTTCTGGGACACAGAGGCTTTCGTGTTGCCGGTGCTCACCTATACCGTCCCGCACGCCGTCGCCGACGCACTGCGGTGGCGGGCCTCCACATTGGACCTGGCCAAGGAGCGCGCGGCCGAACTCGGCCTGAACGGCGCCGCCTTCCCGTGGCGGACCATCCGCGGTCAGGAGTGTTCGGCGTATTGGCCGGCCGGCACGGCCGCCTGGCACATCAACGCCGACATCGCGATGGCGTTCGAGCGCTACCGCGTGGTCACCGGCGATGACGCGCTCGAAGAGGAATGCGGGCTGGCGGTGCTGATCGAGACCGCCCGGCTGTGGATGTCGTTGGGACACCACGATCGCAACGGCGTCTGGCACCTGGACGGGGTCACGGGTCCCGATGAGTACACCGCGATTGTGCGCGACAACGTGTTCACCAACCTGATGGCGGCCAACAACCTGCGCATCGCCGCCGACGCCGCCAAGCGCCACCCGGACAAGTCGGCCGGAATGGGGGTCACCACCGAAGAAATGGCGACCTGGCGCGATGCCGCAGATTCCGTGCACATCCCGTACGACGAGGAACTGGGCGTGCACCAGCAGTGCGAAGGTTTCACCACTTTCGCCGAATGGGACTTCGAGGAAAACGCCACCTACCCGTTGCTGCTGCACGAGGCCTACGTCAAGATCTACCCCGCTCAGGTGATCAAACAGGCCGACCTGGTGCTGGCCATGCAGTGGCAGAGCCACGCTTTCACCGCAGAGCAGAAAGCCCGCAACGTCGACTACTACGAGCGCCGCACCGTGCGCGATTCGTCGTTGTCGGCCTGCACGCAGGCGGTGATGTGCGCAGAGGTCGGGCACCTGGAACTGGCGCACGACTATGCCTACGAGGCCGCTCTGATCGACCTGCGCGACCTGCACCAGAACACCCGTGACGGCCTGCACATGGCGTCGTTGGCCGGCGCGTGGATGGCGCTGGTCATCGGTTTCGGCGGGTTGCGCGACGACGAGGGCGTGATGTCGCTGGACCCCCAGCTACCCGACGGCATCTCCCGACTGCGATTCCGGTTGCGCTGGAAAGGTTTTCGGGTGACCGTGGATGCCGACCACGAGAATGTCACCTACACGTTGCGCGACGGGCCGCACTCCGAGCTGAAGATCCAACACGCCGGCGAGGACGTCACCCTGAGTACCGAAGAGACCAAAACCTTCCCGGTGCGCGAGCGTGAAGCGCTGCTGCCCCCGCCGCCGCAGCCGCCGGGCCGGGAGCCGCTGCACCGGCGGTCGCTGACCAGGACCGCAACGACGTAACCTCATGCCGGTAGTCTCAACCAGCCATATTCCATTCCAAACGTATGCGTTTGGCCTCTGTTTGATACTGCGATGTGACAGCCAGCAATAGGTTAGGCTAGCCTCAAATCGACCGATTTCTTGCGCCTGACCCGAACCTGTCTGGTAGACGACTTGACATCTGCATACTCACGAATACGCACGTTTCACGGCTTGGTGCTGACCCGGTTGTCTGCAGCCCGCGCCGCGGGCCCCCGCTCCGGATCGACTCCGCGGGCGGACTCCGGGTTACCCGAAATCCCCTTCATCCGTCCCAGCTTTCCGGGACCGGCCGAACTTGCCGAGGATTTCGAACAGATCGCCCACGCCAACTGGTACACCAATTTCGGCCCCAAGGAGCAGCAGTTTGCCCGCGCCCTGGGCGACTACCTCGGCCCCGACCTGCACGTCGCAACGCTGGCGAACGGCACCATGGCACTGATCGCCGCCATGCACCTGACTTTCGGGCCGGGCACCCAAGAGCGTTATGTGCTGATGCCGTCATTCACTTTTGTGGGGGTGGCCCAGTCCGCACTGTGGACCGGCTACCGTCCCTGGTTCATCGACATCGACCCCCAGACCTGGCAACCGTGCACGCGCTCGGCACACGCGGTGCTCGAACGCCACCGCGACAAAATCGCGGGAATCGTGCTGGCCAACGTGTTCGGCGTCGGAAACCCACACGTCGGCGCGTGGGAAGCGCTCGCCGGGGAGTGGGACCTCCCGATGGTCATCGACTCGGCCGCCGGACTCGGATCCGCCTACCCGGACGGCACCTCTGTCGGCGGACGCGGCTCCTGCGAAATCTTTTCGCTGCACGCCACCAAACCGTTCGCGGTCGGTGAAGGCGGGGCACTGGTATCCCGCGACCCGCGAATCGTCGAGCAGGCGTACAACTTTCAGAACTTCGGTTTCGGCAAGGCGCGAAAGTCCGGCCAGCTCGGGATCAACGCCAAGCTGCAGGAGATCAGCGCTGCGATCGGATTGCGCCAACTCGTCGGGCTCGACCACCGGCTGCAGAGTCGGCGCGAGGTCCTGCGGAGTTATCGCTCCGAACTCGATCACCTCGGCATGCAGTTCCAGCAGAACGCCGAGGCGTCCGCCCTTTGTTTCGCCAGCGCCTGCTGCGAGTCCGCCGATCAGAAACATGCCGTCATGGCGAGCATGCGCAGGTATGCGATTCGGGCGCGCGACTACTACAACCCGCCGCAACACCTGCATCCGTATTTCGTGCAGAACGCCGAACTGGTCGCGTCGACAGAGCTACCGGTCACCGCGGACGTCTGTTCGCGAATCGTGTCGTTGCCGGTCCACGACTACATGGCCGACAACGATGTTGCGCGGGTGATCGCAGCCGCCCAGGAAGGGCTGACGCACGGTGGCTGAGGTGATCCCCAAAGTCAGCGTGGTGTCGGTCACCTACAATCACGAAGCGTACATTCGCGAGGCGCTCGACGGCTTCGTCGCTCAAAAGGCCGATTTCCCCATCGAAGTCATTGTTGCCGACGACGCCTCTACGGACGCGACTCCGGCAATCATTCAGGAATACGCCGACCGCTACCCTGACCTTATTCGGCCGATCCTTCGACCGGAGAACATCGGGATCCACGCGAACTTCGCGCAAACTCTGTCAGCCGCGCGGGGTGAATACCTCGCACTGTGCGAGGGTGACGACTTCTGGACTGACCCGCAGAAAGTCACCAAACAGGCCTCCTTCCTCGACCTGCATCCAGAAGTATCTGTCTGCTTCCATCCGGTGCTGGTCATCCACGACGACGAAACGCCGGATTCAGTCTTTCCGCCACTGCTTCGACGTCGCAACCTGAGCATGGGCGCGCTGCTGGCGGGAAATTTCATCCAGACCAACTCGGTGATGTACCGCCGCCGAGATGACTACCACCTGCCGCGTGACATCATGCCGATCGACTGGTATCTGCACGTACTGCACGCGCTCGACGGCGAGATCGCGATGCTGCCCGAGACTATGGCGGTGTATCGGCGCCATTCCCAAGGTATTTGGTACGACGCCGACCGCAACCGTCAGAAATTCTGGGAGACGCGTGGCCGGGGCATGGCGGCGACGGTGGAGGCAATGCTCGATCTGTTTCCCGACAACCGCGAGTACGAACAGATCATTGGCCGAGTCGCCGACATCATTTTTGCCGAAATGGCAAGAGTGCCGGGCGACGCGGGGCGCGCCGTTCTCCTGGAATCCATCGCCAACCACCCGCGGTTAGCCATGCTGTCTTTTCAACACCGTTGGAATCACACGCCGTTGAGGCGAATCGAGCACAGACTGCAGAACAATTTGGCCCTGTTGCAGAAGAATGCGCGCACTTACTCTGCCCGCATCAACCCGCGGCGACGTACTGTTCGCTGACCCGCACCGCCGTCAGCGGGTGGCGATCGCCGGCTTCCGCACCACGTAGAGCACGGAGCTGAGCGCCAAACCGTGTCGAGCGAAGGTCTCATCGCCGAAGGTGTTGCGGTCGAGCTCCGATAGCTCGAAGCCGCAGCGGCGAATTCGGGCGCACAGCGTTGATCGGTCGTAGAGACGCAGGTGGTCGCCCTGGGCGAAGCGGCGCCATCGCTCCCGTTCGTCGCTTACCGTGGGATCCTCGTCAAAGCTGCCGTCGGGCAGCACCGGGGTCATCACGATGCCCCGGCCACCGGGCGCAAGGATCCGGTAGAGCTCAGCCAGGGCGCGGCCATCGTCCGGAACATGTTCGAGGACATGCGAACAGATGAAAAAATCGAATTCGCCCTCCACATAGGCCGTCATGTCCATGATGTCAACGACATCATCCACGTCCGACATCATCAGGTCTGCGGTGCGATACTGCAGGTCGGAGCGACCGCGCAAGTAGGCCGACAACGAAGGCGCAGGGGCGAAGTCGACGATCCGCCTCAGTCCATCAGGCTGCAGGAAGCGGTCGACGTACAGTTTGTAGAGCCGGTCGCGATCAGACGCACCACACAGCGGGCAGAGGTAGTCGCGGTGATTAAGGGTCTCGAAATCGTCTAAGGCATAACTGAATTCGTATTCGGCCAGCGTTCGGCCGAGTTGGCGGCTGATGCTCGTGAACCGGACCCGCGCCCCACACAGGTTGCATTCGCCGGGTCCCCGGTACAGCAGTCCGCGGATGACCCGTCCAACGTCGTGTGCTCTGCTCACACCAGTGAGTCCGCCAGATCGGCAGCCGCGCGCAGCGACGCGAGCAGCACAGCGGCCAACGATTTCGCCAACGAACGGATCCGGGGTGCACTTTCCACATGCCAGAAGCGGAGCCTGGGGTTGAAGTTGCCGCCGATCAACGGGCCGATGACGTAGAAGTTCTGTGCGGCCTCGAAATCGTCGTTGACGAGCACGCCGCGGTTGGTGCGGTTGGGCCGGCAGATCCCGTTCTGCATCGCACTGACAAGCAAGGGTGAGGAACAGCTGTCGAGTTCCTCGAAGCCACCGCAATTGACCACCACGGCGAACTCCACAGGGTGGGTGTGCTCGCCGTCGGCGTCCCGATAACGCACGACGGCCCGGCCGGCGGCGCGCGCATCGACCCGCAACACTTCCCCGGCGAGCATGGCCAGCTGTCCGGCAGCGGCCAATTCCGTTGCGGCCATTCGACAATCGCGCCCCGCCCGTCGCACCAGCTTGGTGTAGTTCATCCCGTGCACACAGAAGAATTCTTCCTGCTGCATCGCGTCCATCTTCGTCAAAGCCTGCACCAGCAAGGCGTCCACGCCGTGGTAGAGATCGGCCAGGTTCATTGACCTTGCCGCCGCCGTCGCCAGATCCGCGCTGATCGCACCCATCAGCTCCGCCGCGGTAACGACTTGTTCCGACAACAGTGCGTTCAGTTGCGCAAAGTCGAAGTCTGTTGACCCATCGCAGATTTGGTAGGGCAGCACGCCGGAGCGGGAGATCACGGTGATGGAGCTGACCCGTTCGCGGATGGACGCATCGTGGCGCATCAGGTAGAGGGCCTCGAGCGACGTGGCATTCGACCCCACGATCAACACGTTGCGCTGCGCGGGCACTTCGACGCCATCGAGAGCTTCTCGCACCCGCAGCAGCGTGGCGTCCTCATCGGGAAGGTAGAGGTCGTTGATGTAAGTGAACGGCTGGTTGGCGTCGCAACCAACGATCGTCCTGGTCAACGGGCTGCCGGTCGCTAACACCACTCGGTCGGCCTCGAGCCGGGCCGGACCGTGCCCGAGGGGGTTCAGCTCGACCCGGTAGCGGCCGTCCACCGACCGGATACCGACCGCTTCGGCGCGGACGGTTTCCACCACGGCCAGTCCGCGCTCATCCAGCGCGGCGATGGCACGTTCGACCTGCTCGGCGATGAACACGCCGAAGACATGCCGGGGCAGATAGAGCTCGCCCCATCGGTTGGCTTCCACAGCTTCGCCGTTGTCGCGCAACCAGCGTTTCGCCGCATCGCCTCCGTCGGCGCAAAACGCGCTCAGCCAGCGCGACTTGTTGGATTGCAGCCACGCGATGTACGCCGAACGCTCCGGCTCGGCGATGAACTCATCCAGCTGCTGGATGGCGAGCGAGCGAACGCTGGTGCGCCGCCCGTACGGGATTCCGCACCACAGCTGTTGGTCACGTTCGATCACTGCTATGCGCAGCCTGGCGGGGGGTGGCGGACCGTCCAGCAGGCCCTGTGCCATTTCCAGCAGGGTCATGGAGCAGGCGATCCCACTGCCGACGAACACCATGTCGACGGTGTGCGGCATGCAATCCACCCCTATCCCTGACAGCGACCGGCCACGGCAAATTAGGTAAGGCTAACATAATGCTGCCGCGCCGGCCGGGTCTGCAGCGCTGCGTCAGAGATGCTCGGGTTCGAGAACGACGCGAACGTACACCTTGCGACCCGACCCGTCGAGAAACCACGCATTGCGGAACTCATCGTGGGTCAACGCACGCAGGCGGTTCAGAAGATCGCCGAAGGTGCCCTCCTCGGCCAGGTCCAACTGCCGGAGTCTTTCGAAGTCCTTCTTGTAATTGAGGTTGCCTTCGACCGGCGGCGGCGTGGTCTGGTAGCTACCGTCGCGGACAGCGCCGAAGTGCTCGAGCACCAACTCTCGCTCGATGTCCATCAGTCGGGCGTAGACCGTGCCCGAGGTATCCCACGGTTCGATCTTGCATTCCTGTTGGGCAATGATCGGGCCGTGGTCCAATTCCTCGTCGATCTCGTGCATGGTGACGCCGACTGGCAACCCATTGATCAGCGAGAACACCTGCGGGTACCAACCGCGGTTGTAGGGATTGAGACCCGGGTGCACGTTCACACACCTGATCCGCTCGATCAGGTCGGCAGGGAACTTCTGTTTGCAGTGCAGGGAAAGCAACAGGTCGTACCGGTCGACGACGTCGTTGGCCTGGTCCACCACATTCAGTCGCTCAACGCCGGGCAACCGGCCATGCTGCGACTGGTACACGTCGATACCGGGGTGGCGTCGTTGTAATTCCACCGCCACCGCGTGGGCGTGGACGTTGTCGGTCAGAATCAGCGTCCGGACGTCGCCGCTCAGCCTGGCACCCCCCGAAGCCATCGCCACCCGCCTACCCTACGTCAGTGCGGTTCGATCAACCGCGCGGACTCGGCGGTCACCGATTGCCGCAGATCGGCGTCGGGGAGGTCCTCGAGTCCGGTGGCCGAGCGCAGCATCGGTTCGAAAAGCCGCCAACCTAATTGCAGGGCAAGGGCATTGGCGACACCCAACCGTGCGTCCGATTCCTCGTCGTGCCGACTCAGCGCGTGGTCGAGCAGTGGTGCGACGTTGGGAAATCGCATCTGCAACTGCTCGGCCTGATACCCGTCGAGCAGGGTGCGCGCCCACACCCGGGTCTGACGGTCGAGAGCGCGTTCGATGTCCGCCGGGGGCGCCTGAGCCTGCAGCAGCCTGGTCAGGTCTGCGCCCAGGTAGTCCAGCACGGCACTGACCAATTGGTCTTTGGCCCCGAAGTGGCGAAAAACCAACCCGTGGTTGACCTTTGACCGGGCAGCGATGTCACGGATCGAGGTCGCGGCCGGACCGCGCTCGGCGAACAGATCGGCCGCCGCTTGCAGCACCGCCGCCGCGACCTCTTCCCGGCCCGTGGGAATGCCGCCGCGCTCCGGCCCGGCCGCCCGCGTAGTCACCCGTCTACATTAAACCTTGCAGGGCCGTAGTCACTTGACTACACTCAGCATTACGTAGTCAGTTGACTACAACATTTCCACCAAAGGACGACCATGACGAACCAAATGACCGTGCAGAAGCTGGGCAGCCGCATCGGCGCCGAGATCAGCGACGTGCGCCTCGACGGCGACCTCACCCCCGGCGCCGTGGCACAGATCCGCGCCGCGCTGCTCACCCACAAAGTGATCTTCTTCCGCGACCAGCACCACCTCGAAGATCAGGGGCAGCTGGAGTTCGCGGCACTGCTGGGCACCCCGATCGGCCACCCTGCGGCCGCCGCCTTCGCAGCCGACGCGCCGGTGATCACGCCGATCAACTCCGAGTTCGGCAAGGCCAACCGCTGGCACACCGACGTCACCTTCGCGGCCAACTACCCGGCGGCCTCGATCCTGCGCGCGGTCACGCTGCCCGACTACGGCGGGTCGACACTGTGGGCCAATACCGCCACCGCGTACTCCGAGTTGCCGCAACCGCTGAAGTGTCTGGTCGACAACCTGTGGGCGCTGCACACCAACCGCTACGACTACGTGCAGACTGCACTGAGCGACGCCCAACGAGCGTTCCGGCAGGTGTTCGAAGCACCCGATTTCCAGACCGAGCACCCGGTGGTGCGGGTACATCCCGAGACCGGTGAACGCACCCTGGTCGCGGGCGACTTCGTGCGCCGCTTCGTCGACCTGGACAGCCAGGAGTCGAGCGCGCTGTTCGAGCTGCTGCAGCGGCGAATCACCATGCCCGAGAACACCATTCGGTGGAACTGGGCCCCCGGCGACGTAGCCATCTGGGACAACCGGGCCACCCAGCACCGAGCCGTCGACGACTACGACGACCAGTACCGGCTGATGCACCGGGTCACCCTGATGGGCGACGTGCCCGTCGACGTGCACGGGCAACGCAGTCGGGTGCTCAACGGTGCACCGTTGGCTTTGGCTGGTTAGTCAGCCCGTCTTGCCGACCGGCTCGATCGGCAACCAGCGCAGCGCGCCGGGCGCATCGGCGGGCACCACCGGGTGCTCCGGCTCGATCGGGTCCAAGCGCCGGTAGTCGTCGCCCTGCAGTGGCCGCAGGTCCTGCTGGCCCTTGTTCGGCCACAGCGACGCCGCCCGCTCAGCCTGTGCGGTGATCGACAACGACGGGTTGACGCCCAGGTTCGCCGAGATCGCCGCCCCGTCGACGACGTACATCGTCGGGTAACCGTAGACGCGGTGATAGGGGTCGATGACACCGTTGGCGGGGCTGTCGCCGATCGCCGCACCGCCCAGGAAGTGGGCGGTGAGCGGGATGTTGAACAACTCGCCCCAGGTACCGCCCGCCACCCCGTCGATCTTCTCGGCGATGCGCCGGGTCACCTCGTTGCCCACCGGAATCCAGCTGGGGTTCGGCTCGCCGTGGCCCTGCTTGCTGGAGAACCAGCGAATACCGAGCTTGCCGCGCTTGGTGAACGTGGTGATCGAGTTGTCCAAGTGCTGCATCACCAAGGCGATCATGGTGCGCTCACTCCACTCCTTGGGATAGAGCAGCCGCAACATCCTGCGCGGATCCTCGCGGGCCTGGTCCAGCAGCTGGCGCCAGCGCGGTACATCGGTGCCCTCGGGTCCGCTGCCGTCGGTCATCAACGTCTGCAGCAACCCCATCGCGTTGGAGCCCTTGCCGTAGCGGACCGGCTCGACGTGGGTGTCCGCCGTCGGGTGGATCGACGACGTGATCGCCACGCCGTGCGTCAGATCCAGGTCCGGGTTCACCGTCAAGGTCGCCGCGCCGACGATCGACTCGGAGTTGGTCCGGGTGAGCACCCCCAGCCGGTCGGACAGCTTGGGCAGTTTGCCCTTGTCGCGCATGTTGAACAGCAGATGCTGGGTGCCCCAGGTGCCGGCCGCCAAGATCAGGTGCTCCGCGGTGTAGGTGCGGCGGTCCCGGCGCAGCCAGCTGCCGGTGCGGACGGTCTTGACTTCCCACAACCCGTCGGGGCGTTGCTCGAAACCTTTCACCGTCGTCATCGGAATCACTTCGGTGCCAGCCGATTCGGCCAACGCGAGATAGTTCTTCAGCAACGTGTTCTTGGCCCCGTGCCGGCAACCGGTCATGCAGCATCCGCACTCCAGGCATCCGGTGCGGGCCGGCCCGGCACCCCCGAAGAACGGGTCGGGCACCGTCACGCCCGGCGCCTTCTCCCCGTCCGGACCGAAGAACACCCCGACCGGGGTGGGCACCCAGGTGTCGCCGCACCCCATCTCGTCGGCGACTTCTTTGACGATCCGGTCGGCGTCGGTGAAGGTCGGGTTGTAGACCACGCCCAGCATCCGTTGGGCCTGCTGGTAGTGCGGCATCAGTTCGTCGCGCCAGTCGGTGATGTGTTTCCACTGCTGGTCGTTGAAGAACGGGTCCGGCGGGATGTACAGGGTGTTGGCGTAGTTCAGCGAACCCCCGCCCACCCCGGCGCCGGCCAGGATCAGCACGTTTTTCAGAGGGTGGATGCGCTGAATGCCGTAGCACCCCAACCGGGGCGCCCACAGGAACTTGCGCAGGTCCCAGGAGGTTTTGGCGAACTGGTCGTCTTCGTAGCGGCGGCCGGCCTCCAGCACGCCCACCCGGTACCCCTTCTCGGTGAGGCGTAACGCGCTGACGCTGCCGCCGAAACCCGAACCGATGATGAGGACGTCGTAATCCGGCTTCATTGCTGCAGTATGACCGGCTTTACACAGACGTAGCCAGTAAGCCACCCCTAAGTGGGGGCGGTCAGCCGGCCACCGTCAGACCGACCTTCTGGAACTCCTTGAGGTCGCAGTAGCCGGCTTTGGCCATCGCGCGGCGCAACCCACCAACCAGATTCAGGGTGCCGAACGGGTCGTCCGACGGTCCGTTGAGGACCCGTTCCAGCGGCGGGCGTTCGCCCAGGGCGATCTGCAGCAACGCCCCACGCGGCAGCGACGGATGCGCGGCGGCCGACGGCCAGAACCAGCCCTCACCCAGCGCCTCGGCGGCCTCGGACAGCGGAGTGCCCAGCACCACGGCGTCAGCGCCGCACGCGATCGCCTTGGCCAGCTCACCGGAGTTGTGGATGTCGCCGTCGGCCAGCACGTGCACGTAGCGCCCGCCGGTCTCGTCGAGATATTCGCGCCGCGCGGCAGCCGCATCGGCGATCGCGGTTGCCATCGACACGCTGATGCCCAGCACCTCATCGGTGGTGGTCACTCCCCTGGTCGCGCCGTAGCCGACGATCACGCCGGCCGCACCGGTACGCATCAGGTGCAATGCGGTGCGGTGGTCCTGCACGCCCCCGGCGACCACCGGGATGTCGAGTTCGGAGATGAAGCTCTTGAGGTTCAACGGTTCGCCGTCGCGGGCCACGCGCTCGGCCGAGACGATGGTGCCCTGGATGACCAGCAGGTCGATGCCGGCCTGCACCAGCACCGGAGTCAGCGCCTGGGCGTTCTGCGGGCTGACCCGTACCGCCGTCGTCACTCCGGCTTCGCGGATGCGGGCCACCGCCGCGCCGAGCAGGTCCGGATCCAGCGGCGCGGCGTGCAGTTCCTGCAGCAGCCGGATCGCCGCGGCCGGTTCGGGCTCCTTGCTGGCAGCCTCCACCAGCTGCGCGATCTTGGCCGGCACGTCGGCGTGCCGCCCGATCAGCCCTTCCCCGTTGAGCACTCCCAGACCGCCGAGCCGGCCCAGCTCGATGGCGAACTCCGGGGACACCAGCGCGTCGGTCGGGTGCGCCAGGACCGGGATCTCGAACCGGTACGCGTCCAGCTGCCACGCCGTGGACACGTCCTGCGACGAACGCGTGCGCCGCGACGGCACGATGTTGATCTCACTGAGTTCATAGGTACGACGGGCGTTGCGGCCCATGCCGATCTCGACCATGGCCTGTTCGCTGCTCACCGCGCGTAGTAGTTGGGGGCTTCGACCGTCATGGCGACGTCGTGCGGATGGCTTTCCTTCAGTCCCGCCGGCGTGATCCGGACGAACTGCGCCTGCTGCAGCACCTCGATGCTGGGCGAGCCGGTGTAGCCCATCGCCGCCCGCAGGCCACCGGTGAGCTGATGGATGACCGAGCCAAGCGGGCCGCGGAACGGCACCCGGCCCTCGATGCCTTCGGGTACCAACTTGTCCTCGGACAGTGCGTCGTCGGCGAAATAGCGGTCCTTGGAGTAGGACTTGCCGCCCCCGCGTCCCTGCATGGCGCCCAGCGACCCCATGCCCCGGTAACTCTTGTACTGCTTGCCGTTGACGAAAATCAGGTCACCGGGAGCCTCGGCGGTTCCGGCCAGCAGCGAGCCCAGCATCGCCGTCGACGCGCCGGCGGCCAGCGCCTTGGCGATATCGCCGGAGTACTGCAGCCCGCCGTCGGCGATCACCGGGACGCCGGCGGGTGAGCACACCGCGACCGCCTCCAGAATCGCCGTGATTTGTGGCGCGCCGACGCCGGCCACCACCCGGGTGGTGCAGATCGAGCCCGGCCCCACGCCCACCTTCACCGCGTCGGCACCGGCATCGACCAGCGCTGCGGCCGCCGATCGGGTGGCGACGTTGCCGCCTACCACTTCCACCCGGTCGCCCACCTCGAGCTTGAGCTTGTTGACCATGTCCAGCACCAGCCGGTTGTGCGCGTGCGCGGTGTCGACCACCAGCACGTCGACCCCGGCGTCCACCAGCATCATCGCCCGCACCCAGGCGTCCCCGCCGACGCCCACCGCCGCGCCCACCAGCAGTCGGCCGTCGCTGTCCTTGGTGGCCAACGGGTGTTGTTCGGTCTTGACGAAGTCCTTGACGGTGATCAGCCCGGTCAGCCGGCCGTGGCCGTCGACGATGGGCAGCTTCTCGATCTTGTTGCGGCGCAACAGGCCAAGCGCCGCGGACGCGCTGACGCCCTCCTGGGCGGTGATCAGCGGGGACTTGGTCATCACTTCAGCGACCTGTTTGTTCTGATCCACCTCGAACCGCATGTCCCGGTTGGTGATGATCCCGACCAGGGCGCCGTCGTCGTTGACGACGGGCAGGCCGGATATCCGGAACCGGGCACACAGCGCGTCGACCTGGGCCAACGTGTTGTCGGGCCGGCACGTGACGGGGTCGGTGACCATGCCGGCCTCGGACCGCTTGACCATCTCGACCTGACCGGCCTGTTCAGCGACCGGCAGGTTGCGGTGCAGCACGCCCATGCCACCGGCGCGGGCCATCGCAATGGCCATACGCGACTCGGTGACGGTGTCCATCGCGGAACTGACCAGCGGCACCTTGAGCCGGATCTTCTTGGTGAGCTGGCTGGCGGTGTCGGCGGTGCCGGGCACCACGTCGGAGGCCGCCGGCAGCAGCAGGACGTCGTCGAAGGTCAGCCCGAGCATCGCGATCTTGTGCGGGTCGTCACCACCGGTCGGCACCGAGTCCCCGGCCAGACCGCCAACCCGCACGTAGGGGCTTCCGACCAGGTCGGAACTGTCTTCGAGGCCGGACATGCCACGGGACATCGGCAAGGCCCTCCAAATGCATGCTTGGGTGGAAAGGCTCATCCTATCGGCTCTTGGACCCCGCCCGGCTCACGGCATCTGCGTGGCGCACCACCAGCTGGTGGCCGCGCGGCACGCCTCGGCAATTTCTGGCGTAATCCCTGCCCTGCTGCGTAGGCTGTGGGAGTGCGCGACCACCTTCCGCCGGGTTTGCCGCCCGATCCCTTTGCCGACGACCCATTGGACCCGTCGGCGGCGCTGGAGGCCGTAGAGCCCGGTCAACCTCTCGATCAACAAGAGCGGATGGCCGTCGAGGCGGACCTGGCCGACCTGGCGGTGTATGAAGCACTGCTGGCGCACAAGGGGATTCGCGGACTCGTGGTGTGCTGCGACGAATGTCAGCAGGATCACTACCACGACTGGGACATGCTGCGTGCCAACCTGCTGCAACTGCTCATCGACGGCACCGTCCGCCCGCACGAGCCGGCGTACGACCCCGAACCGGACGCCTACGTCACGTGGGATTACTGCCGCGGTTATGCCGATGCCTCGCTCAACGAGGCGACGTCAGACGCCGACGGTTTCCGCCGCCACCTCTAGGGTGTCGTCGGCGGGTCCGGAATTTCACTTGGTGTCGTCGAGTGCCGATGCCGATGCCGCGTTTTCGACGACGGCGTCGGGTTGTCGGTCGGTGACGGTGGCGTGCTGGTCACCGGAGCCGGCACAGTCGTTGTCGGCACAGTCGTCGTCGGCACGGTCGTCGTCGGCGCGGTTGTCGCCGGCACGGTCGCGGTCGGTGTGGACGACGGCACCGGCGCGGTCGTGGTCGGCTGTGGCGTCGTAGTCGGGATCGGCGTCGGCGAGTTGGCCGGCGGCGACGCGGGCCGGGAGGCCTTCGGGGCACGTTGTTCGACCTTGGTGTTGAGCTGGTCCAGCTCGGCCAACAATCCCTGCCTGCGGCTGCCGTCGTTGACGCCGCGCAATGTGCTGCTGACTTCGGCCAGCTGGGTCTGCGCCTGGTCCCACTGGCCCTCGGCGATCATCTGTTCGGCCTTGGCCAGATCAGCCTTGGCGGACAGCGCGATCTGGTCATCGCTGACCCTGGGCTCGTTGAACATCATGGCGTGCAGCCCGTACAGCAGGTCGCCGGGTTTGGCGTCGGCGATTACCGCCCCGAACCCGCTGAGCGCCAATAGCGTTGCGGCCACCGAACCGACCGCGGCCAGTCCGCGCCGGCCCCCGCGGCGCTCCAGGATTCCGTGCCGCAGCGCCGCTTCGGCTTCGTCCTGGGAGACCAGCGCGCTGGCCGGCGGCCACCGCAGGTCATCGCGCCACTCGCCCAGCAATTCGACCAAGGCCTCGTCTTCGAGGCATTCGAAGTCCTCGACTCCCGCCTCGGTGCGGGCGGCCAAGGCGTCCAGCAGCAGGTCGGTCTGTGCCACCGCGTCCAGGGCGGGCCGGTCACCTCGGCTGAAGTCGGATCTGTAGTTACGCATAATCACCTGCCGCGACGATTTCGTCCTTCAACCGTTGAAGGGCGCGGTGCTGAGCCACCCGGACCGCTCCGGTGGTGCTGCCGACAGCAGCGGCCGTCTCTTCGGCGCTCAGCCCGACCACAACGCGCAGAATCAGGATTTCGCGTTGTTTGGCCGGAAGAATTTCCAGCAGTTCGTTCATCCGGGTGACCGAATCGGCTTCGATGGCCCGTTGTTCGGGACCGGCGTCATGGGAACGGCGTTCGGGTACCTCTTCGGCCGGATAGGCCAGATCGCGGCCCGCTGCGCGATGGGCGTCGGCGACCTTGTGGGCCGCGATGCCGTACAGGAAGGCCAGGAATGGGCGGCCTCGGTCTCGGTAGCGCGGTAGCGCCGTTATGGTGGCCAAGCACACCTCCTGAGCCACGTCGTCCGCGGACAACCCGCTCCGCTCGACGGTGCCGACCCGCGCGCGGCAGTATCGGACGACGATTGGACGGATGGTCTCCAGCACCTCCCGAAGCGCATTCCGGTCCCCGGCTGCGGCCTCTACGACCACGGCGTCGAGACGTTCCCCTTGCATTGTCATCGACGGTGGTTTCTCCAAAGTCACGGACGGGCTACATCCCGGGCTAACTCGCTGATCGACAATCACGGGCGGGCAGGAATGTCAGGCGTGACGCCAGGCCCCCCCGGCGCGTTGTACCTCACCTGCGCAAATATCCCGGATTTCGACGAGTTCAGACAGCCCCTGTTCTTCAACCGTGACGCTTCCGGTATCGATCAGCAAGCAAGCCAGCGCCCAGCGCAGCGGTACCAGGCCGAGGGGTTCGCTGGCCCGCAGCGCGGCCTCGGCGACGGCGCGGGCCGCCTCGACGTCGCCGGCGCTGCACAGCGCAGCCGCCAGGACCACGTCGCTCTTGATGCGGTGACGTGCCGAGGCGCCCGTCATCTGCCCGGCTTTGACGACGGCGCTCTCGGCGCGAGCCACCGCCGTCTTGCCGTCGCCGGAGGCCATGGCAAGCTCTGCACCCACCCAGCCGCGGCGCACCGCGAGCCGGTCGGACGTGTGGGCCGCCATCTCGGCTCCCCGCAGCGCGGCGTCCGCACGGGATAGCAACGTCGCCGCCACACCGAAGCGGCCGACCCCCAATGCGTCGGCTGCCAGCCCGATCAAAGCGTCGGCGCGCGCCTCGGGGTCGTCACCGGCCAGGGCGACGGCGCGACCGTCCCAGCCGCGCGCCAGCGTGTGCCAACCCAATTGCCGCAGGAACGACCCCTGGGTGCTGTGCGCCAGCGAGGCCAGCGGTCCGCGTGTTACCCGGCGGCGCAGTAGCGCCAGGTCGGCGTAGGCGCTGCCGTACCGGCCCTGGCCGCCGGCGGCAACGGCACGCAGCCACAACTCGTGGGAGTTCGTCGCCGCCGGCAACGGCCAGGTGCCGGGCCGGTTGCCGAACGCCGCATCGGCCAGCGTCGCGGCAACGTCGGTCGCGGCAGAGGTCCCGCCTGTGGCACTGCCCGCAGTCCCGGCTGTTTCCATGGCGCAATTGTCACCAGTGCCCGACGACGACCCCCGACGGGGGGCGATGGCACCGGCGCAGCGCCGCCGAACTGCAACGAGTTTCAATCACCGTGATAGTTGCGCCGCGTGGGTAAAAAGTTTGTGCTCTGCGGGTTACCGGAATATTACTCAAACCCGGTTCTCTGCCAATTACGGGTCGGCCACGACGGCACGCTGAGCTGGGAAAATACGATACCGACCCGACCCGGTTAGCACATCTAGCCGTCGTCAATAGGTAGACAGATGAACGCGGAGTTAAATCTGCTTCTAAAGAGGCGTTTTTCGCCACATCCCGCGCCTATTGACGGAAATTCGATAGCCCACCTAGCGTCTACCCTGTTCGGTGTAGTCATCGGTGACGCCACTGCCAATTCAGTTGCACAACTCGCGCTATCCACGGGTCTGGCCCCGCTGAGACATGGGCCGTGCAGGAGGGAATCAGCAATGCCACAGCCGGAACAGCTACCCGGGCCCAACGCCGACATCTGGAACTGGCAACTGCAGGGATTGTGCCGCGGGGTCGACTCGTCGATGTTCTTCCACCCGGACGGCGAGCGGGGTCGCGCACGCATGCAGCGTGAGCAGCGCGCCAAGGAGATGTGCCGGCGTTGCCCGGTGATTGACGAGTGCCGCACCCACGCCCTGGACGTCGGCGAGCCCTACGGCGTGTGGGGTGGCCTCTCGGAGTCTGAGCGCGACATGCTGCTCAAGGGTTCGATCGGACGGGGACGCGGGATCCGCCGCACGGCCTGATCGCGGCCTATTCGCAGCAAGACGACGCAGGCCCGGGGTGCATTACGCCTCCGGGCCTGCGTTTTGCTCGCGGCCGGCCTGCGGCCGCTACCGCAGGGGCTCGCGGGCGCCCGCGTCAAAGTCCTTGAGCGCGGCAGACTTTCGCGCGAATGCCGCCAGTGCGGCAATCCCCGCCGCGGCAAGCGCTGCGACTCGCTTCACGCCGGCAGCCTATCGGGACCGGTCGGGGCTATCCGGTGGCGTCGGGGAGCTGGTACGCGAACGACTTCTGCTGACGTTGCTTCATCTTCTCCAGGCACTGGTGGTGCTTGCGGGCGTGATACGCCAGCGGGAAATAGGTGAGCCGGTCGGGCAGCACACGGTAGGCGGTGCGGATCGCGGTGTAACGCCGCGAGAGCTGGCGCTCCTCCTTCGCACTCCAGGTGACGCCGAGCTTCTCGCGCAGCCGAGGATCCAGCAACCCCACGATCGAGAGGTAGTTGAGCCGGATCGCAGGCAGCACCGACGCTCTTGCCAAGGGAGCCAACGCTTTCGGGAAGGCCGGCGGCAGGTCGACCTTGCCGGCCTGCAGATCGTGCATCAACTGCAGCGCCTGCGGCGTGCCCTGCAGCGTGTCGATCATCGCCTCGAAATAGTCGGTCATCTCCTGTTGCGTCTCGGGATAACCCCGCATCGGCACGTGCAGCAGGCGGGCCAGCCGGCGGTTGTCGCGCAGCAATTCCTGCTTCTCCGCGTCAGTGAATTCCCGGCCGATCAGCAGCCGGCCGGCCTGAGCATTGACGATGTAACCCGTGGCAATCACCCACTGGTAGGCCTCGGGGTTCAGCGCGCTGATCTGCTTACCGGTTGTCGCGCTCTTCATCGTGATCGGCTGGTGCATGGCGCGCACCCGGTCACCCTCGGCCCTGGCCTCGGTGCCGCCGTAGGTCCAGCGCAGCACCGAGTCGACGGAGCGAATCGCGCGTCCGCCCGGGTCACCGTGGAACGCAGCCGAGTATCGGCCGGTGATTTCGGCGATCACCGGATGCATGGCCTGCATCATGAACGCGGCGCCCTCGAGAATGAGGAACGTCCACCGCCCGGTGTGCTCGGCAGTCAGCGAGTCCGGCGGGACGAGCTCGATTTCCCCTGAATCTCCGGCATGCTGTTGGACGACCTGTTCCGTCACGGCAGTCATAAGTTCCCCCTTGTCAAGTCCCACAACAACGCTAATATGACCGTCAGGTCGCATTCAAGTCGCGTAAGGACTGCTCGTGAGCGCTACAAAGCCGAGTTCAGCGCGTCGCAAGGCGCCACAACAGCTGCGCTCCCGCGAGATGGTCGCAAAAATAGTGTCGGCCACGGCGTCGCTGCTGCGCGTCCACGCACCCGAACAGATCACCACCAATCTGATCGCCGACCAGGCCGGGGTCAGCAAGGGATCGATCTATCAGTACTTCGAGAACAAAGAACAGATAATCAACGCGGCGATCGAACAGCTGGTTGGCGAGCAGTCACCCGCGATCGAGGCCATGCTCCGGGCGATCACGCTCGATCAGCCGGAATCGGCAATGGAGTCCTCGATCGACATCCTGATCGACTTCACCATCGCCAACCGCCGGTTGATCCGCTACCTCGCCGAACGTCCCGATCACGTCCGCACCTTCGACAACGTTTCCGGGCTCAACGCCACGCTGCTCGCGATGTCCACGCTGCACATGAATCATTACCGCAGCCAATACCGGGACGAGTTGAGTCCGAGTGCGTTGGCCTGGCTTTTCTTCAACATGGCGGTTGCGACCACGCTGCGCTACATCGAGTCCGACGACCCGATCCGATTGGAGGAATTGCGGGCCGGATTGAAGTTCGCCTCCACCGGATTGCTGGTCGGCGGGCGGGATAAGACGATGAGCACCTGAGCCCGTCAAGAAAGGACCCTTCAATGCCGAACGTCCACGTCCGAATGCTGGCCGCGATCTCCGCCGCCGCGACCGTCCTGCTGCCGGGCGGGCTTGACGTCGCCCGTGCACACGCTGCCCCGCTGCCGGAATTCTGCGTGCCGCCCAGCGTCGTCGACAACGTGTGCACCGCCCGACTCGTGTCGGTCACGGCCGATGCCGGCAACGGAACCATCACCGGAACACCGGTCGGGGGCGGAGCGGTGATTACCCTTGCAGGACAGGCGGATGCCTACCACAAGTCGGCGGGCTTCGGAGGTGCGCGACCGGCCGCCGTGCAGCAGTGGGACGATGCGATCGACAGGGTGGCGAACCTCAGCGTCGACCCCTCCGACCCCAACTGGTATGCCAACGCCAAGGCCAAGGCGTTCCTGCCCAGAACCCTGAACGATCTGGCCGGTCAGTTTCCGCCGAACACCTTGATGGTCCGGTTCGCCCCGGATGACGCCCAGCCCGGCGCGTTCCACCTGTTGTTCATTCAGCCGACGCCGCGGTAGAGCCCGAAAATCTTGATAGTGGTTGATTTTCCCTTCACCGCGTGCGATCCGCGGTCGGTCAGTTCGGGCGGTCGCGAAGTCAGGGCCTCGGCGGTCTGACCGGTGAGAAGGATTGCGTCGCCGGTGATTTTAGTGAGTTGTTCAACGCGAGCTGCGACATTGACGGTGTCACCGATCAGGGTGAATTCAAGTTTTCCGCCACCTCCGATGGTGCCGGCGATGACCTCGCCGGTGTTGATCCCGATGCCGATCCGTAGCTCGGCGCCGAACCGGTCGCCGACGAGATCCTGGATCAGCACCGCGGCGGAAACCGCCGCATCTGCATGATCGGCAAGATCGTTGGGGGCGTTGAAGACTGCCAACGCACCGTCGCCGAGGAACTTGTTGACGTGCCCGCCGGCGTCGACCACGGCGGGTACGACCAGTTCGAACAGTGCATTGAGTCGAATGACGGTGTCCTCGGCGGTATTCGCGTCGGCGAACGAGGTGAATTCGCGGATGTCGATGAACATCACCGTCACTTCGCGGCGCTCACCGGAGAAGACATCGTCGCCCTGCTCGAGCAGTCGCGCCGCAAGTGTGGGGTCTACGTAGGTGCCGAACGCACCCTGAAGTCGTTGACGCTCAGCCAATCCCGCTTGCATGTGATTGAACGACGCTGCCAGCGTGCCAAGGTCGTCGTCCTGCACCACTGGCAACCGCCGGCTGAAGTCGCCGGCTGCAACACGTTTGGTGCCGTCGGCGAGTTCTCCGATGGGCCGCAGTGACGGAGCGAAAGCGGCGCCCACCGTCAACGGCACTCCGATGCCGAGCATCAACGCGCAACCGACCCCGACCCACAGCAGCGGCGGTTGGTGCGCTCCGTCGAATATCGCTGTCAGCATTGCGCTTTCGATCGCGAACGCCAGTGCCACGCCGAGCATGGATATCTGCGACCAGGTGGCGAAGGTCGGCCGGGAACGCGGCAGCGAGTCGCCGATGCCGGTGCCACCGATCAGGGCGACACGTACCGGTCGCATCACCGCCACTACCAGACTGTGCACGCCGATCAACTGGCACGGACCCTGAATGGTGGCGCCCACGATCGCATACTGAACCAGTCTGGACGGACTGGCTCCGGCGACGGTTCCCACCGTCGCCGACATCGCTGCGGCCAGAATCGCATTGACGATCACCCACCGCAGTGGCGCTTTGCGGCCCCAGTCGTAGGTGGCCTGCAACGTTGCAGCGCGATCGATTTCGGATCCGGCGGCTTGGCGCTCGACATCCCGCCAGATGCCCCGGCCGGGTGGACCCAGCAGGCAGACCAGGATGAGCACGGCGATCACGGTGAGTCCGGCCGCTTCCAGGTACCGGGTGGACTTCTCGAAGGCCACGATGACAAAGGCCAGCAGCAGGTAGATCGGGAGAGCCAGCGCCACAACCAATCCGGCCAGCACCCATGAGTACCGTGCGCCGTGACGGTCCCACGCCGCCTGCAGGATGCGGTCCATTGCGCGAGACTAGACGGCCCGGCGCGCACGAGAAGACGCAAAGGCTCCCGCACGCTCAGCGTGTCGGGAGCTTTTGCGTCTGTTCGCGCTAGTGGTGGTGTCCGTGGCCGTGGCCGTGGCCGTCGTCGGCGGCCTCGGCCGGCTTCTCGACGACCGCGGTCTCGGTGGACAGCACCATCCGGGCCACCGAGGACGCGTTGAGTACCGCCGAGCGGGTCACCTTGACCGGGTCGACGATGCCGTCGGCCGCGAGATCGCCGTAGGTGCGGCTCGCGGCGTTCAGGCCCTGCCCGTTGGGCAGCTCGCTGACCTTGTTGACCGCGACCGCGCCATCGAGCCCGGCATTGGTGGCGATCCAGAACAGCGGGGCGGCCAGCGCCTGGGAGAACACGTCGACACCCAGTTTCTCGTCATCGCTGAGCTCGTCGCGCAGCGAGGAGAGCACGTGGCGGGCCTGGATCAGCGCCGAGCCACCGCCGGCGACGATGCCTTCTTCGACAGCGGCCTTGGCCGCGGCCACCGCGTCCTCGACGCTTTCCTTGCGCTCCTTCAGAGCCGTCTCGGTGGCTGCACCGACCTTGATCACCGCCACGCCGCCGGCCAGCTTGGCCAGCCGCTCCTGCAGCTTCTCCCGGTCCCAATCGGAGTCGCTGGCCTCGATCTCGGCCCGCAGGTGCTTGATGCGGTTGGCGACCGCGTCCTTGGTTCCGCCGCCGTCGACGATGACGGTGTCGTCTTTGTTGACCACCACGCGCCGCGCGGTGCCCAGCACGTCGAGGCCGACCTCGCGCAGCAGCAGACCGGTGTCGGGGTTGACCACCTCGCCGCCGGTCACGATCGCCAGGTCCTGCAGGAAGGCCTTGCGACGGTCGCCGAAGTACGGCGCCTTGACCGCGACCGCCTTGAGCGTCTTGCGGATGGAGTTGACCACCAGTGTGGCCAGCGCCTCACCCTCGACGTCCTCGGCGATGATCACCAGCGGCTTGCCCGCTTCGGCGACCTTCTCCAGCACCGGCAGCAGGTCGGGCAGCGAGCTGATCTTGTCCTGGTGCAACAGGATCAGCGGGTCGTCCAGCACGGCTTCCTGGGAGTCGAAGTCGGTGACGAAGTAGGCCGACAGGAAACCCTTGTCGAAGCCCACGCCCTCGGTGAACTCCAGCTCGGTGTTCAGCGTGGAGGATTCCTCGACGCTGACGACGCCGTCGGCGCCGACCTTGGTCATCGCCTCGCCGACCAACTCGCCGAGCTGCTCGTCGCGCGACGAGACGGTCGCCACCTGAGCGATGGCGTCCTTGCCGGACACCGGGGTGGCCGCGGCCAGCAACGCCTCGGAGACCGCGTCGGCGGCCTTGGAGATGCCCGACCCCAGCGCTATCGGGTTGGCACCGGCGGCAACCAGGCGCAGGCCGCCTTTGACCAGCGCCTGAGCCAGCACGGTCGCGGTGGTGGTGCCGTCGCCGGCGACGTCGTTGGTCTTGGTGGCCACCGACTTCACCAACTGGGCGCCCAGGTTTTCGAACGGGTCTTCCAGGTCAATCTCGCGGGCGACGGTGACGCCGTCGTTGGTCACCTGCGGCCCGCCGAAGGCTTTGGCCAGCACCACGTGGCGGCCGCCGGGGCCCAACGTGACCTTGACCGCGTCGGCGAGCTTGTTCACGCCCGCCTCCATGGCGCGACGCGCGGTCGCGTCGTACTCAATGATCTTGCTCATCAGGCTCCTTCCGCCCGGCGACGATGCGGGCCGCGAGGCCTGCTGAGGGAGCCGGGCAAGTCAAACTGCGTAACGCGTGCCGCCCCGGAAATCGCCCGTGCGAAACAGCACAGCGATCGCCGGGGCGGGACACGGTGTCTTACTTGGAAACGACAGCCAGCACGTCGCGTGCCGACAGGATGAGGTACTCCTCGCCGCCGTACTTGATCTCGGTGCCGCCGTACTTGCTGTAAATCACGGTGTCACCCTCGGAGACGTCGAGCGGGATCCGCTTTTCGCCGTCCTCGTCCCACCGGCCGGGGCCGACTGCGACGACGGTGCCCTCTTGGGGCTTCTCCTTGGCGGTGTCAGGAATGACCAGACCGGACGCGGTCGTGGTCTCGGCCTCGTTGGCCTGTACGAGAATCTTGTCCTCGAGTGGCTTGATGTTGACCTTCGCCACGATTGGAGCCTCCACTATTCGAATCGGGTCCGGGACTCGTCGCCCCGGCCAGAGTTGGCGGTCGGTCCGGGGGGTGCCCGAACCGTCCGAATTACCAGGTGAAACGGCCTTCGTCCGTTGTCCATGCGCCGTCGTCGCGGGTGCCGACACAAGGGCTGTCCGACTGCCGCCTAGCACTCTATACGCGAGAGTGCTAGCACTCAAGGGCACCCCGGTGCTTCTTGCCGATCGGCGTGTCCGCGCTGAGCGAACATCAGCCGACCTGACCCTGGACCACCGGCAACCCCGGGTCACTGGCTGCGTCCAGCGGCGAAGGTAACGCACCCGCGGCCACCAGATGCGCGGCGAAGGAGGCGATCATCGCCCCGTTGTCGGTACACAACCGTGGGCGCGGGATCCGCAGCGTCAGACCAGCGGCCGCGCAACGCCGGGTGGCCAGCTCGCGCAGCCGCGAGTTGGCCGCCACGCCCCCGGCGATCAGCAGCGTCGACACGCCCAGCTCGCCGGCCGCCCGCACCGCCTTAAGGGTCAACACGTCGGCCACCGCTTCCTGAAATCCCGCGGCCACATCCGCGGCGACGAAGTCGGGAGTGCTCTCCACGTAGCGGGCGACGGCCGTCTTGAGACCAGAGAAGCTGAACGCATAGGGATCGTCACGCGGGCCGGTCATGCCGCGCGGAAACACCACCGCGGCCGGGTCCCCGGCGCGGGCCAGCTCGTCGAGCGCCCGGCCGCCCGGATAACCCAGCCCCAGCAGCCGCGCCACTTTGTCGTAGGCCTCACCCGCGGCGTCGTCGACGGTGCTGCCCAACTCGACGATGGGTTCGCCGAGCGAACGCACGTGCAGCAGGTGGGTGTGCCCCCCGGACACCAGCAGGGCCACTGACTCGGGCAGCGGACCGTGCTCGTAGACATCAGCGGCCAGGTGCCCGCCCAGGTGGTTGACGGCGTAGAAAGGCACCCCCCACGCGGCCGAATACGCTTTGGCCGCAGCAACTCCCACCAGCAGCGCACCCGCCAGCCCGGGACCGATGGTGGCCGCGACGATGTCGGGTTTGCGCACCCCCGCGGTGGCCAGTGCGCGGCGCATCGCCGGCCCGAGAGCTTCCAGATGCGCGCGGGATGCGATCTCGGGAACCACCCCGCCGAACCGCACGTGCTCGTCGACGCTGGAGGCGACCTCGTCGGCCAGCAGGTCCACCGTGCCGTCGGGGTGCAGTCGGGCGATCCCCACACCCGTTTCGTCGCAGGAGGTTTCGATGGCCAGAATGACTGTCACCGGGCGTCTCTCCGCATCGTGTAGGCATCGGCACCGCTGACCCGGTAGTAGCGCTTGCGCACGCCGATCTGGTGGAATCCCGCGCTGCGATACAACTCGAGCGCCGCCTCGTTGTCGGTGCGGACCTCCAGATAGACCACCCCGCCGTCGGCGTAGTCCAGCAGGTCGTCGAGCAACCTGCGCCCGATCCCGCGCCCCTGATAAGCCGGGTCCACGCCGATGGTGTGCACTTCGTACTCGAACGGGCGCACCCGGCCCAGCCGGGTGATCCCGGCATAGCCGACCAGCGTGTCGCCGCTGCGCGCGGCGACATAGTGGTTGGTCTTGCTGGCCAGTTCCCGCTCGAACGCGACGGCCGGCCATGGGTCGTCGCCGTCGAACAGCAGCGCCTCCAGTTCGGCACAGCGGCGGGCGTCGGCGCGGACCAACGGTCCCAGCACGATGTCGGCGATCATCCGCGGGCCGCCAACGGCTTGGCGTCGGGGCGGCGCAGGTACAGGGCCACCAGCGGCGCAGGTTCGGCGGACCAGTCGTCGACGGCGCGCGCCAGCCCGGCCGGCGACGGGTAGACGGGCTCGATCACCGGTAACCCGAACAGCGCCGCGTGCTCCGGTGAGCCGGCAACCGCACGCGCCGGGCCGGGCGCCACGTCAGCGGGCGCGGCGACGTCCGGTCCGTCGGTACGCACCCCGTCGCGGTACCGCGCCCAGTAGACCTCGCGCCGGCGGGCATCGGTGACCACCAGCGTCTCGCCCGTCGTCAACGTGCCGATCGCGTCCAGACTGCACACCCCGTGCACCGGGATGTCCAGCGCGTGGCCGTAGGCGGCGGCGGTGGCCATCCCGGCCCGCAACCCGGTGAACGGCCCGGGCCCGCAGCCCACCACCACCGCAGCCAGGTCCCCCATGGTCAGGCCCGTATCATTAAGTGCTGCAACGACATTGGGTGTCAGGCGTTCGGCGTGCGCGCGGGGGTCGACGGTGACCCGCTCGGCCAGCGTGACGAGGCCGTCCACGCGGACCACTCCGGCGGTGACCGCGGGGGTGGAGGTGTCCAGAGTCAGGACGATCATGTGCGGACCCACTCCCAGGTCGCGATCCGCACGTCGGAATGGGTGATGCGCTCCAGCCGGATGTCGAGGTGACGCTCGGCCAGCCGTTCCACCAGCCCCTCACCCCACTCCACCACCACGACGGCATCCTCGAGATCGGTGTCGAGGTCCAGTGAATCGAGCTCCGCGAGCAGGTCGGCACCCGGGGTGTCCAGCAGCCGGTAGACGTCCACGTGGATCATCGCCGGCTTGCCCGCCGTCCGCGCCGGGTGTACCCGCGCCAGCACGAAGGTCGGCGAGGTCACCGGACCGTCGACGTCCAGCACCTCGGCAATTCCCTTGGCCAGCACCGTTTTTCCAGCACCCAACGGCCCGGAGAGCACCACCACGTCACCGGCCCGCAGCGCTGCACCGAGCCGGGACCCCAGCGCCATGGTGTCTTCGGGCCGCTCCAAGGTGGCGGTGCCGGAAGAAGTCAAGCTGCCGCCTCGCGGTAGCTGCGGATGATGCGTCCCCGGATGCCGGTGACCACCTCGTAATGGATGGTGCCGACCAGGTCGGCCCAGTCCTGCGCGGTGGGCTCGCCGTCGGCGCCGGGTCCGAAGACGATCGCCTCGTCGCCTTCGGTGACATCGGGCCGGCCCGGGCCGAGGTCGACGACGAACTGGTCCATGCAGATCCGTCCGACCCCGGGTCGACGACGCCCGTTGATCGACACCTCCAGGCGATTGCCCAGCGACCGGATCACCCCGTCGGCGTAGCCGATCGGCAGCAGCGCGAGGTTGGTGTCACGCGGCGCTATCCAGGTGTGCCCGTAGGACACGCCCTCCCCCGCCTTGACCGACTTCACCAGCGCCACCGGGCATTTCACTGTCATCGCCGGGACCAGGCCCAGGTCGCCCAGCGCCGGCACCGGGCTCAGGCCGTACACCGCGATACCCGGTCGCACCAGGTCGAACGCCAGGTCGGGTCGGACCATCGTTGCCGACGAGTTCGACAGGTGCGCCACCTCGAAGTGCACCCGTTGCTCGCGGGCGTAGGCCAGCATGTCGCGGAACCGCTGCGCCTGCACGTCGTTGATCGCCTCATCGGGGGCGTCGGCGTACACCAGGTGCGACATCAGCCCCCGCGCCCGGATCTGCTCGTCGGCCACGGCCTGGCGCAACGCGGTCAGCAGCGCCGGATATTCGGCCGGGGCCACGCCGTTGCGGTTCAGTCCGGTGTCCACCTTGACGGTGACGGTGGCCGGCGTACCGGTGCGGCGCACCGCGTCGAGCAGTCTCGCGAATTGGGCCGCCGAGGACACCGCGATCTCCACGTCAGCGGCCAGCGCCGGCCCGAAATCGAGGCCGGGCGGATGCAGCCACGCCAGAATCGGTCCGGCGACGCCGTCGGCGCGCAGCGCCAGCGCCTCGTCGACGGTGGCGACGCCGAGTTCGGTGGCTCCGGCAGCCTGCGCGGCATACGCGACCCGGGTGGCGCCATGGCCATAACCGTCGGCTTTGACGACCGCCATGACCTGCGCGTTACCCGCATGCTCGCGTAACACTGCCACGTTGTGCTGGATGGCACCCAGGTCGACGACGGCCTCGGCGAGGAGACCCGGCGTCAGGGAGGTCGGAGATGCGGCCACGGGCGCCATTGTCCCAAACGTGCGATCCCTAGTGCGCGAAGTGCTCGGCCTCGTAGTGCCCGCCCGGCTTGAGCTTGTCCAGATTGCCCAGCGCGGTGACGGCGTCGTCGTGCAGGGAGCGTGCCAGGTCGGCGGACAGCCCCTCCCGTACCACGATGCGCAGCACGGACACGTTGGTGGCGTTGTCCGGCATCGTGTAGGCCGGCACCTGCCAGCCGAACGTGCGCAGCTCGTGCGAGACGTCGAACTCGGTGTAGCCGCGGTCCTTGGCCAGCCGGAACGCAACGACCGGGATCGCCGTGCCGTCGGAGATCAGCTCGGCGTGTTCCCCGACCCGCAGCTGCTCACCCAGCCAGCGGGCCGTCGCCGACAACGACTGCATGACTTTGGTGTATCCGTCGCGACCCAGCCGCAGGAAGTTGTAGTACTGGCCGACCACCTGATTGCCCGGCCGGGAGAAGTTCAGCGTGAACGTCGGCATGTCGCCGCCGAGATAATTCACCCGGAACACCAGGTCCTCCGGCAGGTGCTCGGCGCTGCGCCACACCACGAACCCGATGCCGGGATAGGTCAGGCCGTATTTGTGGCCGCTGACATTGATCGAGACCACTCTGGGCAGCCGGAAATCCCACTTCAGCTCGGGATGCAGGAAGGGCACCACGAAGCCGCCACTGGCGGCGTCCACGTGCACCGGCACGTCCACACCACCACCGGCGGCCAGCTTGTCCAGCGCCGCACAGATCTCCGCGACCGGCTCCAACTCCCCGGTGTAGGTGGTGCCCAGGATCGCGACCACCCCGATGGTGTCCTCGTCGACGGCGTCGATCACCTGCTCCGGGGTGATGACGTAGCGCCCCTCCTCCATCGGCAGATAACGCGGCTCGACGTCGAAGTAGCGACAGAACTTCTCCCACACCACCTGCACGTTGGAACCCATCACCAGGTTCGGGGTGCGCTTGCGCCAGTCCTTGCCGACCTTGGCCCGCCACCGCCATTTCAAGGCCAGCCCACCCAGCATCACCGCCTCGCTGGACCCGATGGTGGACACCCCGACCGCGCTGTTGGGGTCGTCATCGCGCAGGTTGTCGGCGTGGAACAGGTCGGCGACCATGCACACGCAACGCTGCTCGATGGCTGCCGTCGCCGGATATTCGTCCTTGTCGATCATGTTCTTGTCGAAGGTCTCGGCCATCAGCTTGCCGGCCTCGGGATCCATCCAGGTGGTGACGAAGGTGGCCAGGTTCAGCCGCGAGCTGCCGTCGAGCATCAGCTCGTCGTGGATGAAGCGGTAGGCGGCCTCGGGGTCCATCGACTCCTCGGGCAACCGCAGCGCCGGCACCGGCGCGGTGAACAGCCGGCCGGTGTAGGCCGGAGCGATCGAATGGGCAGGCACGGGCGGATGGGGCACGGCGGGACCTTTCGTCGGGTACTACAGGGAGGCCAGCGCGGCCCGGATGTGATGCAGAATTCGCGACGCCGACGTGGGTGCGTCACCCGGTCCCGGGTCGCCGGCCGACAGCGCCGCCGCCCGGGTGTGCACGAAAGCCCCGGCCGCGGCTGCCTCGGCCGGTGCCAATCCCGACGCCAGCAGCGCCCCGATGATCCCGGACAGCACGTCACCGGATCCGGCGGTGGCCGCCCAGGACTCCCCGGCCGGGTTCAGGTAAACCTGACCGCCGGGGTCCGCGATGACGGTGACGTTGCCTTTGAGCAGCACGGTGGCGCCGAACGCGTCGGCGAGTTTGCGCACCGCACCCACCCGGTCCTCGCCCGGGGGCGCCCCGGCCAACCGGGCGAACTCGCCGGCGTGTGGGGTCAGCACCGTCGGGGCTGTGCGGTTGGCCACCAGGTCGGGGTGGGCGGCCAGCATGGTCAGCCCGTCGGCGTCCACCAGCACCGGCAGGTCGGTATCGAGTGCGAACCACAACGCCCCGGCCGCCTCCGGTTCGGAGGTGCCCAGACCCGGCCCGACCACCCACGCCTGCACCCGTCCGGCGGCGGCGGGGGTGGAGGTGGCGATCACCTCCGGCCAGTGCGCGAGCACCTCGTGATTGGCGCTGCCGGCGTAACGGACCATGCCCGAGGTGGCGGCGACGGCCGCACCTGTGCAGAGCACGGCGGCACCCGGATAGGTGGCGGACCCGGCCATGATGCCGGTGACGCCTTGGCTGTACTTGTCGTCGCGGGCACCGGGAATGGGCCAGCGCGCAAGCACGTCGGTCGCCTCGAAACCCCGCACGTCGGTGTCGGGCAGGTCGAGTCCGATGTCGATCAGGGCGACGCGGCCGCAGTCGGCCAGCGCGTGCACCGGTTTGAGCCCGCCGAAGGTCACCGTGAGCGCGGCGTGCACGGCGGGTCCGGTGATCGCCCCGGTGGCCCCGTCGATGCCGCTGGGAATGTCGACGGCGACGACCGGGATCTGTGCGGCCTCGGCGAATACTCGCGCCGCATCCGGCCGCAACGCGCCCGAACCGGAGATGCCCACCACCCCGTCGATGACGAGATCGGTTGCAGCAGAGATATTTTCGACTATTCTGCCACCGGCTTTGCGGAACGCCGCCAGCCCATTGCGGTGGGTACGTTCGGGCTTGAGCAGCACCGCTTCGGCGGCTGCGCCGCGTCGCCGCAGGAAGGTCGCCGCCCACAGCGCGTCGCCCCCGTTGTCGCCGGAGCCGACGATCGCGCAGACGCGGCGACCGGCCACCCCGCCGGTGCGGGCCGTCAGTTCCCGGCTGATTTCGGTGGCCAGCCCATACGCGGCGCGCTTCATCAGAGCACCGTCAGGCAGGCTGGCCAGCAAGGGCGCTTCGGCCGCGCGGATCGCGTCAGCCGAATAGTAGTGCCGCACGCACCAAGGTTACGTTCGCGGGCGATCCGGGGATGCCGGCACCTCTTGTGCGCCCTCATTCGCCGCCTGGCGTCGCCGGAAGAATTCCCTGACCTGGGCCGGATCCCACGGGGCGCGTTTGCGTTCGCGGGCCATCGCGTAGAACGCCAGTCCGACCAGCAGCGCCGCGAAGTGGCCGATGGCGGTGAAACTGAGCTCGATGCGGTCCATCAGCAGCACCGGGAACCCGAAGATGAGCAGCAGCACGCTTAGATAACCCCAGCGCCAGGGCCGCGCGATCCGGTAGGTCAGCACACCCATCACACCGACCAGGAAGTAACTGACGCCGATATCGTGCGCACGCACCGACCGCTGCGAGGCCTCGTTCAGCTGGATCGCCAGATAGAGCAGACCTTCGCTGATGTACGTGGCCACGATGTGCGCGGTCAATCCCACTGTGAGCCAACGTAATTGACCTAGCCAACGCTCGGCCGGTGCCAGGAACAGGGTGAACAACAGCAGGTACGGTTCCAAGCTCCTGCCGTCGATCCAGAACAGACTGGAGAACAGCACGCCCAGCGGATCGGTGGCCAGGGCGTGGAGGTTGGTGTAGCGGTGCAGGAGTATGGAGTGCAGTTGGTGGCCGGTCAGCAGGTGTTGCACGATCGTGGTGACCGACAGCGCCATCAGCCAGCCGTAGGTCAGCGGCGCGCTGATCACGTAGTGCCACACCACGCGAACCAGTGCGCGCAGCCGCACCGAGGCCGACTTTGATGCCATGCCCCAACCTTAGTTACTGATCGAAGTCCGGCGCGGTGTGTCGCCACCAGCACGACACGTACAGCGTCATCGAGAACACCAGGATCACGATCACCCAGAGCACCACGGTGACGTCGACCCAGGCGCCGAAGGGGGGCGAGTCGGGCAGCGCGTTGCGCAGTGGTATCACCGCGAAAAGCATTGCGGCGAACCAGGTCGTCATCGGGGGTTGGAATTTTCGTCGGTCACGCGCGGTGGCGACCGACACGAACAGCGCGATGCCGGCCAGCGCGACCAGCACCCCCAGCAGGGCCACGGCCAGTGCCACGGTGCTCGGTGAGCGCTGCACCTGCACCCGGTACGGCGCGAACAGATCGCCGGTCCTGCCGCCCGGGGCCTGCACCTGCCAGCCGGGTAGACGATCGACGAAGCTCACCGACACCCGTTCCGGAATCTGCTCGGTGCCGCGGAACAGGTCGACCGAGATCGGACCCGAGTGGTAGCTGTCGAAAGGCCAGTCCGACACGTCGCCGTTGATGTTCAGCGACACCGGAACGACGCCGGGTTGCGTGCCTTTGGGCCAGGACCGCGTGGTGGGTGTGGCCGCCGACGTGACCGCGACGCTGAGATCCTCCTTCAGGTTGCCGGCGCGGTCCAGCAGCGCGGCTCCGGGCGCAACGGTCAGGTTGGCGGTCAACACGTTGCGGTAGGGCGCGATGCCTTCGACATCCATCGTCACCGTTGTCCCGTCGCCGGCCGGCGCTGCGCTGGTGACGGGATGCGGCGGCCCCATGCCGGTGACGGCATACAACGTCACCAGGCCGAGGTATGCGGCGACGAAGACCGCCACACCGGCGATGCCCCATCTCATCAGCAGCCGGCCCGGTTATTCGACGGTGACAGATTTCGCGAGATTGCGTGGCTTGTCCACGTCGTAGCCCCGCGCCTGGGCCACCGACGCCGCGAACACCTGCAGCGGGATCGTCGACAACAGTGGTTGCAAAAGCGTAGACACCGCGGGGATTTCGATCAGGTGGTCGGCGTAGGGCCGTACCGTCTCGTCACCTTCCTCGGCGATCACGATGGTCACCGCTCCGCGGGCCTGGATCTCGCGGATGTTGGACAGCAGCTTGGCGTGCAGCGTGGCCGACCCTTTCGGTGACGGCATCACCACGATGACCGGTAGGTCGTCCTCGATCAACGCGATCGGGCCGTGCTTGAGCTCGCCGGCCGCGAAGCCCTCGGCGTGCATGTAGGCCAGTTCCTTGAGCTTGAGTGCGCCTTCCAGCGCCACCGGGTAGCCGACGTGCCGGCCGAGGAACAACACCGTCGACGATTGCGCGAACCGGTGGGCCAGCGCGGAGACCGGCGCGGTGGCCGCGATCACCCGGGCCACCAGATTCGGCATCGCCTCGAGTTCGTGGTACTCGCGCTCGACCTCGTCCGGGTATTTGGTGCCCCGGGCCTGCGCCAGCGCCAGGCCGACCAGGTAGTTGGCGGTGACCTGCGCTAGGAAGGTCTTGGTGGAGGCGACGCCGATCTCCGGGCCGGCGCGGGTGTAGAGCACCGCGTCGCATTCCCGCGGGATCTGCGAGCCGTTGGTGTTGCAGACCGCCAGCACCTTGGCCTTCTGCTCCTTGGCGTGGCGGACGGCTTCCAGCGTGTCGGCGGTCTCACCGGACTGCGAGATCGCCACCACCAGCGTGCTGCGGTCCAGCACCGGGTCCCGGTACCGGAACTCGCTGGCCAGTTCCACCTCCACCGGCAACCTGGTCCAGTGCTCGATCGCATATTTCGCGAGCAGACCGGAGTGATAGGCGGTGCCGCAGGCGACCACGAACACCTTGTCGACCTCGCGCAGCTCCTGGTCGGACAGGCGCTGCTCGTCCAGCACGATCCGGTTGTCCACGAAATGCCCGAGCAGGGTGTCGGCTACCGCGGTGGGCTGCTCGGCGATCTCCTTGAGCATGAAGTACTCGTAGCCACCCTTTTCGGCGGCGGCCAGGTCCCAGTCGATGTGAAACTCGCGGGCGTTCGCGGTGTCGTCGTGACCGTAGAAGTCGAGGATCTGGTAGCCGTTCGTGGTGATCACCACGGCCTGGTCCTGACCCAGCTCGACGGCCTGGCGGGTGTGTTCGATGAATGCCGCCACATCCGATCCCACGAACATCTCGCCGTCGCCGATCCCGACCACCAGTGGGGTGGAGCGGCGGGCCGCCACGATGGTTCCGGGGTCGTCGGCGTTGGCGAACACCAGGGTGAAGTGGCCTTCGAGCCGGCGCAGCACCGACAGCACCGACGCGACGAAATCGCCGGCGGTCTCGCCGTGGTGAAAGGCGCGAGCCACCAGGTGCACCGCGACCTCGCTGTCGGTGTCGCTGGCGAATTCGACCCCGGCGGTTTCCAGTTCCTGGCGCAGTGAGGCGAAGTTCTCGATGATGCCGTTATGCACGACGGCGATGCGGCCGGCGGCGTCCCGGTGCGGGTGCGCGTTGCGGTCGGTGGGGCGGCCGTGGGTGGCCCACCGGGTGTGGCCCAGGCCGGCGGTGCCGCCCAGCTCGTCCGGTGCCATCCCGGCGATGGCGGCTTCCAGATTGGCCAGCTGACCGGCACGCCGGCGAACGGTGAGCTGGCCCTTGCCGTCCACCAGCGCGATGCCCGAGGAGTCGTATCCGCGGTACTCCATCCGGCGCAGTGCATTCATCACGACGTCGCAGGCAGGACCCTGCCCGACGTAACCGACGATTCCGCACATTCTGAACAGGGTAGTGCAGACCCGCCCACCGGGCCGTCGGCGCGGACCTGACCTGCGCCGATCTCACCGCAGAATTAACGCCCGGACTTCCCCGCCCAGCCCAGTGGACCAATCCGCCGACGCACGGCTAACGTCGACGGGTGGCCCGCACCCGCAAGCTATTCGCCGCTCTCAGCCGCCGTGGTCCGCACCGCGTATTGCGCGGTGACCTGGCTTTTGCCGGGCTGCCCGGGGTGGTCTACACCCCGGAGACCGGGTTGAACCTGGCCGGCATCGCCTTCGGCCACGACTGGCTCACCGGCAGCGCCAACTATTCGGGTCTGCTGGAACATCTGGCGTCGTGGGGCATCGTGTGCGGCGCGCCGGACACCCAGCGCGGCCTGGTGCCGTCGGTGATGAACTTGGCGTTCGACCTCGGTGTCGCGCTCGACATCATCTCCGGGGTGCGGTTGGGGCCGGGCAAGATCAGTGTCCACCCGACCAAGCTCGGTCTGGTGGGGCACGGTCTCGGGGCATCGGCCGCGGTGTTCGCCGCGGCCGGCCTGCCCACCAAACCCGCCGCGGTGGCGGCGCTGTTCCCCACGGTGACCGCGCCTGCCGCCGAGCAGCCGGCGGCCGGTCTGGACGTGCCGGGTCTGATCCTGGCCGCCCCGGACGACCCCACAACTCTGAATTCCAACGCTCTGGCGTTGTCCCAGGTGTGGGACGCTGCCACGCTACGCATCGTCAGCAAGTCCGACCCCGGCGGCGTGGTCGAGGGTCGGCGGCTGGCAAAGGCCGTCGGACTGCCCGGCTCGGATCGCAAGACCCAGCGCACAGTGCGGGCGCTGCTGACCGGCTACCTGTTGCACACGCTGACCGGCGACAAGACCTATCGCGACTTCGCCGACCCCGAGGTGCAGCTGCCCAAGACTCAGGAATTGGACCCCGAATCGCTGGACGTCACGTCCGAGGACAAGATCGCCGCACTATTGAAATGAGCACTATGCCAACTCCACATGACCTTTACCAGCGGTGGATCGGCGAGTTGTGGGCCGGCCAACCGGTAGCTGCCGACATCGTCTCCGACGACCTCGTGGGCCACTGGCCGGACCGGGAGATCCACGGACCGGCGGAGCTCGAAGCGATCGTCGGCGAGACCCGAAACATGTTGGCCGACTTGGCCTTCACCATCGAATTGGGTCCGCTGCGCGACGGGGATTTCGTGGCCGGCCGTTGGGTAGGCAGGGGCAGCGGGCCCGACGGTCCCGTCACGTTCACCGGCAACGACATCCTCAGACTCGCACCCGACGGGCAACGGTTCGAAGAGTACTGGACGGGTACGTCGGGCTGATGCGGATCGGCGTCGCCCTGGACTACAGCGGCGGTTTCCGCGACGGCGTGGACCGGGTGGTCGCCCTGGAGAAGGCCGGCATCGACATCGCGATGGTGGCCGAAGCGTACGCGTTCGACGCGATCAGTCAGCTGGGATATCTGGCGGCCAAAACCGAAACCGTCGAACTCGCCTCGGGCGTGCTTCCCATCTTCATCCGCACGCCCACCCTGTTGGCGATGACCGCCGCCGGACTGGACTATGTGTCCGACGGCCGATTCCACCTCGGCATCGGCACCTCCGGTCCGCAGGTGATCGAGGGATTCCACGGCGTCGAGTTCGACTCCCCGCTGGGCCGCACCCGCGAGGTAGTTGAGATCTGCCGGCAGGTGTGGCGCCGGGAGCGGGTGCAGCACGCCGGCAGGCACTACCAGATCCCGCTGCCGGCAGATCGCGGAACGGGGCTGGGAAAAGCCCTGCACTTGATCAATCATCCAGTGCGGGAACGTATTCCGATATCCATTGCGGCTCTGGGACCGAAGAACGTGGAGCTCACCGCGGAGATCGCCGACGGCTGGCAGCCGGTATTCTTCTATCCGGAACGGGCCGCCGAAGTGTGGGGCGCTTCGCTGGCGGCCGGCAACGCCAAACGCGATCCGGCGTTGGGCCCGCTGGATGTCATGGTCAGCACGTCGCTGGCGATCGGCGACGACGTCGACGACCGGCTGGCGTGGACCAAACCGCAGCTGGCTCTGTACATCGGCGGCATGGGTGCCAGGGGCCGCAACTTCTACCACAACCTGGCCACCCGGTACGGGTTCGGCGAGGTCGCCGACCGCATCCAGGAGTTGTACCTGGCCGGCCGCAAGCGTGCGGCGATCGACGCGGTGCCCGACGAGTTGGTCCGCGGGATCTCGCTGATCGGCCCGCGGGGATTCATCGCCGAGCGGTTGGCCGCCTTCGCTGCCGCCGGCGCGACCACGCTGCTGGTCCGACCGGTGACCGCGGATCCCGGTGAAGCGCTGCGCTATGTCGAAGAGCTGCTACAACTGCGTCCCTCCTGACTCGCTACTGCCCGGCCTGCGGCAGTTCGTTGGCGGCGATCTCGCAGGGCGTGGATCCGGACGTCGGCGCCTTCGGCGGTGGAGCGTTGGGGGGTGAATATGCCGGGGCGGGTTCGGCTGTTGGTAGCGGCTGGCTGGGTTGTGCCATCGGGGCAGGTTCGCCGACCGGCGGGTTGGCCGTCGCCTCCCCGAGGGTCTGCTTGCCGGGTTCCGGCGCCTCTGGGGCGTCGGTCTTGTCCTTGGTGTGCTTGTGGTCGGCGTCGCTGCCGGAATGGTCCTCCTCGTCGTCGAACCTGTGCTCTGGATCTGGCGGCTCACCCCCCAGCAGGCCGCCCATCTCCTGAATGATCCGGCTGGCGAGCCCGCCGAGTCTGCCCAGGCCGGCATCCCCGCCGAGTCCGCCGCCGCTTCCCAGACCCGCACCGCCCACGCCCAGCGGCGGGATCGAATCTGGTTGTGCTGGAATAGGATTCGGCGGTGATGCCGACTGCGTTGGCGCGCTTGCCGGTGCCGCGTACCCAGGCCCCCGGGCCGGCTCGACACTCGCGGGCGCCGTCAGGACGGTTGCCGGCTGCGCGCTGTGGGCGACCGGCCGCTGCGGCCGCGACGGCGGACTCGACGACGGCCCGAAATCGCCCGGAACCTCGAAATGTGCCGGCATCGCGGTGGCCAACCGGTCGGTGACCAGATCGAAGCATGCCGTTACCGCCGCCCGCGTCGACCGCATCGCCGCGACCCAGTCCTTGCCGATCACGGTGTCCACGTACGGCACGACCTGTTGGGTGATCACCTGCTGTGCGGCCGACTCACCGCCCGTGACCGCAGCGGCCGCCGCCAGCCAGGCGCGCCGCTGCGCCAGTGTGCGGTCGTCGATCGCGACGGCGGTGGCGACCTTCGCATCGACCAGTTGCCAGAGGTTGTCGCGCAACGACTCACAACGCTGGGCCGCTGCTCGGATCTCGGTTATCAGCGCGCCGGCGGTGTCGCAATGACGCTGCATGAACGCGACCGCCGCGTCGGCTCCCGGCCCCGTCCACGCTGTCGCCAGGGCGGTCACTTGGGCGCGCTGCTCGCGCAGGGCCTCGGTGAGCATCGCGTCCGCCGCCCGCAGCCGCGCGCAGTCGGCATCCAGCGCGTGCAGGTCGAGTCCGTCTTCGCTGTCGTACCAGTCGTGGATCTGAGTGGGGTGGGCGGTCAGCTCCGGATGCCGGTAGCCGACAACCTGGCTGGCGCGCACATAGGTCTGGGTGTGTTCGACGGCCGACCGTCCTTCGGCAAGGCGCCCGGCGACATCGAGCCGATCGGCCACAGTCAGGCGATCCGGGCCGCGGCGTACCGATCGGCGTCGAGGTAGCGCTCAGCACCCGAGCGCAGCGCGACGGCTATCTCCGTCGTTGCCCGCGACCACTGCGCAAGCTCCACGACCAGACGGTCCAGCGCAGCGCGCAACGCCTCGCCGCGGGCCGTGTGGGCTCTGCCGGCGCACGCACCTCCGAATGTCAACCGGGACAGATGATTTGCCGCCGCATTATCGATCAGTTCAGCCGCGGCAGTGATCCGCTCGGCGATCTGGCGCACCTCAGCGCTATCGAGTCTCATACTTACTTCGACGCCGCGGCGAGCGGCGCGGTTCCAGCAAAGTTTCAGCGGGCAGCGCTGACCGCGTCGGCCACCGTCGCGGCCAACCGCTGAGCGATCTCCTCATCGGCCGCCTCCACCATCACCCGGATCAGCGGCTCGGTTCCCGACGGACGCAACAGGATTCGCCCGGTGTCGCCGAGTTCGGCCTCGGCCTGCCGGACCGCTGTCTGTACCGTCGGTGCAGCCGCGGCGGTGGCCTTATCGGCGACCTCGACGTTGATCAGCACCTGCGGCAACGTCTGCATTGCCGACGCCAGGGCGGCCAGCGACGAGCCGGTCTGCACCATGCGCGTCATCAATCGCAGCCCGGTGACGATACCGTCGCCGGTGGAGCCCAGTGCCGGCATCACGATGTGGCCGGACTGCTCGCCGCCCAAGCTGTAATCGCCGGCCCGCAACTCTTCCAGGACGTAGCGGTCACCGACGCCGGTGGTGCGTACCGTCACCCCGGCCGCGCGCATCGCCAGGTGCAGCCCGAGGTTGCTCATCACCGTGGCCACCAAGGTGTCGGAGACCAGCTCACCGGCTTCTTTCATGGCCAGTGCCAGCACCACCATGATGGTGTCACCGTCGACGAGATCACCGTTGGCGTCCACGGCCAGGCAGCGGTCGGCGTCACCATCGTGGGCCAGGCCGAGGTCGGCGCGGTGTGCGGTGACAGCGGCGCGCAGCGATTCCAGGTGGGTGGACCCGCAGCCGTCGTTGATGTTCAGTCCGTTGGGGTCGGCATTGATCGCGATGACGCGGGCACCGGCCGCACGGTAGGCGCTGGGCGCCGCGGCGGAGGCCGCGCCGTGCGCACAGTCGACCACGACGGTCAGCCCGTCGAGCCGGCTGGTGCTGGCCTTCCCGACGTGGCGGAGGTAGCGGTCCACGGCATCCTGGGCGTCGACGACGCGCCCGATCCCCGCACCGACGGGTCGCAGCCCGGGTCCCGCGGCGACCAGGTTCTCGATCCGGTCTTCGGTCTCGTCGTCGAGCTTGTGGCCGCCTGGGCCGAAGATCTTGATGCCGTTGTCGGGCATCGGGTTGTGCGACGCCGAGATCATCACCCCGAAGTCGGCGTCGTAGGCGCCGGTCAGATAGGCCACCGCGGGGGTGGGAAGCACGCCGACGCGCAACGCGTCGACGCCCTCGCTGGTCAGGCCGGCGATGACAGCGGCTTCCAGCATTTCACCACTGGCCCTCGGGTCGCGCCCGATCACGGCTACCCGCCTGCCGGGGCCCGATGCGCTCGCCAGATGCCGCGCGGCGGCGGCGCCCAGCGCCAGTGCCAGTTCGGCGGTCAACTCGCGATTCGCGACTCCGCGGACGCCGTCAGTGCCGAATAATCGACCCATGCGGTCAAACCTCTCACAGTTGGCTCACCAGTGGTGAGCATGCACTCAATCACTGTTGGCTGCGAACGGGTGTCGTATGTCGGCGACACGCCGAGCGACACCCGCTCGCAGCCCAAAAAGTGATCGTCGATCAGCGCTTGCTGTACTGAGGCGCCTTGCGGGCCTTCTTCAGTCCGTACTTCTTGCGTTCGGTGGCACGGGGGTCACGGGTGAGGAAGCCGGCCTTCTTCAGGGACGGACGATCCTCCGGCGTGGCGATGATCAACGCGCGGGCAATGCCCAACCGCAGCGCGCCGGCCTGACCCGACGGGCCGCCGCCGTGCAGCAGTGCGTAGATGTCGTAGTTGTCCACCCGGTCCACGGTCACCAGCGGGGCCTTGATCAGCTGCTGGTGCACCTTGTTGGGGAAATAGTCCTCCAAGCTGCGGCCGTTGAGGTCGAACTTGCCGGTGCCAGGGACCAGGCGCACCCGCACCACAGCCTCCTTGCGGCGGCCGACGGTCTGGATCGGGCGTTCGAACACGAACGATTCGCCGGTGGCCGAACCCTCGACCGCGGCGTCGACCACCTCGGTGGTCTCGAAACTGGTTTCGGTCACTGCGCCACCTGCTTGATCTCGTACGGAACGGGCTGCTGAGCGGTGTGCGGGTGCTCCGGGCCCGCGTAGACGCGCAGCTTCTTCTGCACCTGGCGACTGAGCTTGTTCTTCGGCAGCATGCCGACGATCGCTTTCTCCACCACGCGGTCGGGGTGCTTCTGCAACAGCTCGCCGATGCTGCGCTTGCGCAGACCACCGGGGTAACCCGAGTGGCTGTAGGCCATCTTGCTCTGCAGTTTGTCGCCACTGATGGCGACCTTGTCGGCGTTTATGACGATGACGAAGTCACCACCATCGACGTTGGGCGCGAACGTCGGCTTGTGCTTGCCACGCAGCAGATTGGCTGCTGCGACAGCAAGGCGGCCAAGCACTACGTCCGTGGCGTCGATGACGTACCACGACCTGGTGGTGTCACCTGCCTTGGGCGCATAGGTAGGCACAGCGCTTACTCCTGTTTTCTCTGCGAGCCTGAGCTCGGGTTGGATCCCGGTGTGACCGGGGGCCGGTCCGGCGTGTGCGGGGATATGGTCTCGGCGACCGACGTAGACCCGAGAAATCCCTGGAAGCCCAGTACCCGGAGGCACCCGCACGCCAACGGTGCAGCTTACCGATGCGCATCCCCGCAGGTCAAAAGCGGCCCCAGCGGCCGGCTGCCCGACGGTCCGCGTGGGCCACGTCGTCGGCCCCCGCCCGGACCGCATTTCCCAACTCGACCAGTATCTGGTTCAACGCGGTGACCGCTTGGTGCCACCGGAGTTGCTCGGCCTGGTAGGCGGCGGCCGCCTCCCGCGTCCACAACTGTTGCAGGGGCGCGATCTGCGACCTCAACTCGTCGAGTGCGGCATTGAGCCGCACCGAGGTGGTGTGGATCTCCTGCCGGACCGAATGTTCGATGGCGGCGAAATTGTACGACAGCACCGAGTCCATGGCCTGCCTCCCCCGATCACAGATCTCCGCCGGCCGCGCCGATATGGCGGGCATGGTCGAGGCCGGCTTCGCGCAGGGTAGCTTCGCTGTTCCGGATGGTCTCGGCGATCTCGTGCAACACGTGATACAGCCGCATCGACTCGGCGTTCCAGCGGTCCACGACGTCTTTGAACCGCGCGGCGGCGAGCCCGCCCCACAGCGTCGGTGGCACGCTGCTCACCCGGCCGATGAAGGCGTGCAGCATCGACCGGATCTCTTCGTTGCGCGCGTCCGTGGTGGCGGCGACCGAGTGCATCAGGTCGAAATCGGTGTGCAGGGTGTCGGCACCCGTCGGTGTGCTCATCGTCTCTCTCCTTTCGCTATCTAGTTCGACTGCGGCCGAGCCCTTTCGGTTCCCGGTATTTATTCGACCGCGTGCGCCGACCGCACGGCCTGCTCGCACGCATCGCGCACCGCGTCGGGGTCCCGCGCCCGGCTCTGACACCCGACGCTGATGCGGACCGATCCGTCGAGCAGCACCGTCCACCGCACGTCATGAGCGGCCCGCACCTCGCGGTAGGTCACCGCCGGGCGACCGGCGGTGCTACCGGCCGGGTTGAAGTCGACGAACACGCCGGCCGGTTCGGCGTCGATCGCGCGGCGCAGTGTCTCGGCGGCACCGCTGAGTGTCTCGCCGGGCGTCGGTGACTGGGTGACGTGCAACGCCACCTCCGGATCCGTCGGCGAGGTGATCTGTACCCGCGCCGATCCGGGACCGGAGACCACCCGCTGCGTAGCCCAGTCGGCGGGCACCGTCAGCGCGACCCGGCCTTCGAGCAGCACCGTCGTCGGCGCCGGCCGCGCCAGGGGTACCCCGCCCGGCCTCGGAACGGCCAGCGCCGGGACGGCCAGCCCGGTCACAGCGACCGCCGCCGCCGCGAGCCGAGTCGCCGACGACCCCCGCCGGGCCACCACCGCCGCCGGAGGCGGCTCCGCCGGCACGGACGCAGCGGCCCGGGCGAGTCTGGCGAGCCGCGCATCGTCGATCACCAGGACCGTCCGCTCGCCGCCGGGCACCGCCTCGGCGAGCAGCGTTGCGAGTTGCGCCGCTCCGTCGGCCCCGCCGGCGGCATCGATGACAACGGGCGCCGTGCCCGTCGCCACCACGGCCTCGACGACCTTCCCGACTGTCTGCTGCGGTGTCGCCCGGCGTGCCACCGCAACAGCCTGGGTACCCAGCACGGCCACCAACCGGCCGGTGATCTCCACCGATACCGGATGAGTCAGCTGGTCACCGGTTGCCGTCGCGAGCAACCACGACCGCGGCCGCAGCGTGACCGCACCGCTCAACTCCTTTGTGGCACTGGTGATCACACCGATGCGCGCCGCCGACCACCACGACGGATGCACCACGATCACACCGTCGTCATGCCCTGCGGCCAACGTGCGCAGCGCCTCGCTCCACAGCACCTCGACGGCCACCGGCTGCTCGTCTACCAGCGTCACCGCGTCGTCTACCGCCTCGACCGCGGCCACCCACGACTCGCTGGCTTGGACTGCGCCACAGCATAATCGGCGGATGACGGTCGGTCCGGCTTCGATGACGGCGCGATGTGCGGTCACGGGGGCGGACTCCAGGCAACCTGCACCATCTGCTCGACACCGGGACGGGTGATCAGCCTGCCACGTCCCGGGGGCAGCGGCACCGGCGGGCCCGACCCGAGTAGTGGTCCCTCCTCCGGTTGGCCGCTCATCAGCATCCCGAGGCACCCGAGGTCGCGCAGGCCGGCGAGCAGCGGATCGAACAGGGCGCGCGCCGCGCCCCCGCTGCGTCTGGCCACGATGACATGCAATCCGAGATCCGTTGCATAGGGCAGATATTCGAGCAGCGCCGACAACGAACCCGCGGCCAGGTCGTAGTCGTCGACGACGAGATAGATGTCGGACCCCGTCCACCACGCCCTGGCCCGCAGTTGCGCCTCGGTGACATCGGCGCCGGGACGCCGGTCGCGCAGGGTGGCGACCAGTTCCGGCAACATCGAACCCAGTGCAGCCGGTGACATGGCGTACCCGCCACGGTGTTCGGAATCGATCAGGCCGAGCAGGGTTCGCCGGAAGTCGACGATGAACAGTCGCGCCTGGGCGGCGGTGTTGGTTCGGACGATTTCGCGGCACAGCACCCGTAGTGCCGCGGTCTTGCCGCAGCCGTTGTCCCCCAGTATCAGCAGGTGCCGATTGGTGTCGAAATCGATTGTCAGCGGCTGTAATCGGTGCTCTTCGATCCCCAGCACCGCATTCTCGTCCGAGGCGGCGATGACGGTGGGATAGTCCACCAGGTCGGGCAGCAACGGTATCGGGGGTGCAACCCCGGCGCCGCGGCGCAACCCGACGCCGTCCGGCAGCGCGATCAGCATGTGCTTGCCGTCCCGGGACAGCCCGCGGCCGGGGCGGTCGGGCGGCACGTGGCGTGCCTGTCCGCGGTCGATTTCGGAGTCTGCGGGATCGCCGAGCCGAAGTTCGATGCGGGTGCCGATCTGATCCTTCAACGCCGGCCGTAGGTCCGCCCACCGCGACGTCGACAACACCACGTGCACACCGAACGAGAGCCCTTGGCCTGCAATGGCGGTGACCTTCTCGTCGATCCCCTCGAACTGCCTGCACAGCGTGGCCCAGCCGTCGATGACCAGAAAGATCTCCGCGTCGGTCGGCCGCACATTGCCGCGCGCACCGCAGGGTGCCTCCCGGGCCCGCACCGCCGACTCCATTTCAGCAACCATGCGCCAAACCAGCTGCGGCGCGGCGCGATCGGCCAGATCGCCCACATGTGGCAGGTCGCCCACCGCGGACAGCGTGCCGCCGCCAAAGTCCATGCAGTAGAACTGCACCTGCTCAGGTTCGTGGGTGGCGGCCAGCGCGGTGATCAAAGTGCGCAGCGCCGTGGACTTGCCCGCGCGAGGCGCACCGACAACAGCGACGTTGCCCGCGGCGCCGGACAGATCGACCAAGAGCGGGGTGCGGCACTGCTGGTACGGGCGGTCGACGACACCGAGGGGCACGGTGAGCCGCGTACCGGCGTGCGCGTCGAGTAACGCGCTCAGGGGTGGCGCCACGCTCAGCGGCGGCAACCACACCTGATGCGCGGGCGGGCCGTGCCCGGCCAACCGGTCCAAGACGGAGTGCAGCACCGAGGGCTGCGGCGCCGCGACGGACGGTGCCCCGGCGCCGACCGGTTCGGCAGTGAACCGGCGCACTTCAGCCTGCGCCTCAACCGGTTCGGCCCTCAGCAGCCCGGACACATATGCCGCCCGGAAGCGGACCGGCTCCGCACTGCCCGCCCGCAGGAACCCCACGCCGGGGGTGGCGGGCAGCTCGTAGGCGTCGAGGGTCCCCAGCACGGCCCGTGATTCACTGGCCGACAGCGTCTTGAGGCAGATCCGGTAGGAGAGATGTGCGTCGAGGCCGCGCAGCCGACCCTCGTCGAGCCGCTGACTGGCCAGCAGCAGGTGCATTCCCAGGGAGCGGCCGAGTCGGCCGATCGCGACGAAGGTGTCGGCGAAATCCGGGTGTTGGCTGAGCAGTTCGGAGAACTCGTCGACGATGATGAACAGGGCAGGCAACGGCACCGAGCTGGGCGCCTGGTTGTAGGCCGTGATGCTCGCGGCTCCCGCCATGCGCAACAGCTGTTGGCGGCGGTTCATCTCCCCCGCCAGCGCATCACGCATCCGGGCCACCAGCGGCGCTTCGTCGGCCAGATTGGTGACCACCGCAGCCACCTGGGGCGAGCCGGCGAAGTCGAGAAATGCTGCCCCACCTTTGAAGTCGATGAGGAGAAGGTTGAGCACGTCAGGTGGGTTGCAGGCCATCATGCCCAACGCGACAGTGCGCAACAGTTCGGACTTGCCCGATCCGGTGGCCCCGACACAGAGACCGTGTGGGCCGATTCCGCCTTCGGCGGCCTCGTTGATGTCCAGCTGCACGGGCTGTCCGCCAGCCGTGGTGCCGATCGGGACGCGCAGGTGCCGACGCTGAACGCCATTGCGCCACCTCAGTTTCGGTTCGGCACAACGTAGGTTGTCGATGCCGAGCAGGCTCGCCCAGTCATCGTCACCGCGCGGTACCGAGTTCCCGTAGGCGGCCAGCCGGCGAGCACACGCCAGGGCATCGCCGGCGTCGAGTCGGTCCGGCGCAGGTGGCGCCTCGGCCTGATCGCCATGCCGCACCGTCAGCGATGTCGCCTCAGCCCCCACCACGAGAAGGATGACCCCGGGGATCGAAGAGGCGGGCTCGGCGCTATCGACAACCAGAACGGCCCGGATGCCGACCGCAGCCAGGACAGTTCCGGCCTCACCCACTGTCGCAAACGTCAACTGCTCAGCACCGGCTGGACGTCGATTGTGCGGCAACCATTTCAACCAGTCCCAGTTGATCGGATTCCGGTCACAAGCCACTGCGATCAGCAACTGGCCGGGCGGCTGCGCCACCGCCAGCCGGCAGACGATTGCCCGGATCAGGTCCCGCACCTCGCCGGGGTCACCGTCGATCGTCACTTTCCCGTTCAGCGCTATCACGACGGGCGCTTCCAGTGTTGAGTGAGCACCCAGAAACCGTTGTCGCGCAGCGTCGCTGACCGGATCGCAGGCGGCGGGGGCGGGCACGGCCACCAGCCGGGTCGCCAGCGGCACCTGACCGATGCCAATTCGCACGTGGCAGAGTTCCGGCTGCACTGGTACCCACATGCGCGGGCCGCCGACCAGTGTCCACAGTGTGTCCGGGTCGGGGTGCGCGGAAATCAGTGCGCGGTGTTGTGCTGCAGCGGTGTGGGTGACCGTGTCACGTAGTTCGCCCAGATAGCTGAAGTACCAATCGCGCTCGGCATTGAGCGCAGCGCCGCGCCGGCGGCTGCGGCCGGTGAGTGCGGTCGCCAGAAGCGAGACCGACATCATCGCCGGGAACGCGATGAAGGTGGGATTGCGTACCGTCGGCGTCCCGGTGAGGAATCCCGCGCCGGTGACACCCAGCATCGCTATCGCCATGACAATCGGCACCACCAGGGCGAGCGGGCTCGACGACCCCGAGCGCGGCACCTCCGGCGGTGCCGTGACTTCGATTACCGCGGTCACAGTCGGGCAACGCTAGGGGCCGGTGCAATGTGCGACAAGTCGGCTGTGGACAACCGGAGATCACCGCCCCAGCAGCCGGTTAACGTCGCACAGATGCCGGAATCGTTGTGTCGCGTCACCGTTCATTGCGCAGGTGTCAGCACCGACCTGACCCTGCCCACCGCCCTGCCCGTCGCCGAACTCGTACCGCCGATCGTCGACCTCCTGGGTGGCGCACCGCGCGGCCGCCATCGCCTGTCCTGTATCGGCGGGGCGTCGATGCCGAACTCGACTACGTTGGCGCAGAACGGCATCCGAGATGGCGCCGTGCTCATCCTGAGCCGTGTGGACCCGCTGCCACCCGTGCGTCGTTGCGACGACGACGCCGCTGCGGTGGCAGCCGCGCTGGGCACCGCGACCCAGTCCCGCGAACCCGGCCGGCTCACCGGCGCGGTCGCGGCGGGCGGTCTCACCGCGGTCGGCGCAGCGGTGCTGGTCCGAAACGCATTCGTGGCGCCGGCCGGTGCGGGTACGGCCGCGGTGGTCGCCGGGGGCGCCGCAGTCGGCGCCCTCGCGGCGGCCGGCGTCGGGCACCGGGGTCTCGGCGACCCGGTCGCGGGACTCGCGCTTTCGCTCGTAGCCGCCATCTTCGCCGGTGTTGCCGGTCTGCTTGCGGTGCCGGGCCCACCCGGTGCCCCCAACGTGTTGCTGGCCGCGATGACGACGGCTGCCGCCACCGTGCTGGCTATGCGGATAACACACTGCGGGACAGTAACATTGGCCGCCCTGGCGTGCTGTGCCGTCGTCGGCGCGGTCGCCGCACTGGCGGAGGTGATCAGCGGCGCACCACCGCACATTGTCGGATCGATTATGGTGCCGGTCTGCCTGGGACTGATCGAGATGGCACCGCGGATCTCGATGGCGCTGACGGGTCTGTCACCAATGTGCAGCGAGACCGAGCTGGCCCATAAAGGGCTGCGCGCCGACAAGTGGTTGACCAGCATTCGCGGCGCGTGTGCGACGGCCTCAGCCGTCGCGGCCGTGCTTGCAGCATTGTCCGACCACCGCGCCGTCATGCTGGCCGTCGTCACCGGTGCGGTACTGCTGTGGCACTCCCGGACCGACCGGAGCAGAGCGATGATGTTCGCCGCCACCGGAATCGCCACTCTCACAATCACCTTCGCGATCTGGGCCATCGCCGCCCCGGCACACGGCCCGTGGATCGCCGCGCTGACCGCAACCCTCACCGCCGGGGCGATTTACCTCGATCTCGTCGCGCCCAGGACCCGCCTGTCTCCGGCGACGCAGCGGATCGTCGACTCGCTGGGCTGCTTGGCGTTGATCACTGTGGTGCCGGTGGTCTGCTGGACGTGCGGTGCGTTCAGCACTGTGCGCGGCCTGAACTTGCACCCGTGAAACGCCTACCGGGTCTGCTGCTGGCGGCAGCAGTGACGCTGCCGTATCAGATAGCTCCGGCATATGCGGTCTCGCCGCCACCGATCGACGAAAAATGGCTGCCCACTGCGGCATTGCCGGCGCCGTCACAGCGTACGGTGCAGCGGGAGGTGTGCGAAGTAGCCGCGCTGGGCGAGGTTGAGCAGCCAACCCAGTTCACCGGATTCGACCTGCCCCAGCTCTGGCAACTGACCCGCGGCGCTGGGCAGCGCGTCGCGGTCATCGATACCGGCGTCCGGCGGCACCCGCGCCTGAAGGATCTGGCGGCCGGCGGTGACTACGTGTCCCTCGGTGACGGCACCCAGGATTGTGACGCACACGGCACGCTGGTGGCCGGAATCATCGCTGCCACAACAGATAAGGCAGATACGTTCAGCGGCATCGCGCCCGATGTCACGCTGATCAGCATCCGACAGTCCAGTTCCAAGTTCGCTGCGGTCGGCGACCGGTCGCGGCAGGGCGTCGGCGACGTCCAGACCCTGGCGAAGGCCGTGCGGACGGCCGCCGACCTGGGCGCCTCGGTCATCAACATCTCGTCGGTCGCATGCGTGGCCGCCGCGGACAAGATCGACGACCGCGCACTGGGGGCGGCCCTGGCCTATGCGGTGGACGTCAAGAACGCGGTCGTTGTCGCGGCGGCAGGTAACAGCGGCGGACCGGCCCAGTGCCCACCGCAACCCCCCGGTGCCACCCGGGACACCGTGGCGGTGGTGGTCAGTCCGGCCTGGTACGACGAATACGTACTGACGGTCGGCTCGGTGAACTCCCAGGGCGCGCCGTCGTCGTTCACCCTGGCCGGGCCCTGGGTCGATGTCGCGGCGACGGGCGAGGGCGTCACCTCGTTGAGTCCGGTCACCGACGGGCTGGTGAACAGCACCAACGCCGCGCCGCTGTCGGGTACCAGCTATGCCGCGCCAGTGGTCAGCGGGGTGGCCGCGCTGATCCGGGCCCGGTTCCCGACGATGACCGCACGCCAGGTCATGCAACGCATCGAGTCGACGGCACATCATCCACCCGCCGGCTGGGATCCGCTGGTCGGTCACGGCACTGTCGACGCCCTGGCCGCGATCAGCACCGCCGCCACCCCACCGACCGCCGGCACGGCACCGACACACATCGACCTACCAGCTATCCAAACCCGGCAACCGTCGGACAGCCGTCCCCGCACCACCGCGTTCGGCGGCGCGGCGGCCTGTCTCCTAGCGGTGTTGGTGACGGTGGTGACCGGCCGGCTACGGCGCGCCCGTGCCGATGGTGTCACGCGCCACTGACGCCTGCTCTCTGCTCAGTTCCGGTCCGCCCGGCAGGGCCGCCAGCACCGGCCACGGCGCGGGTGCAGCGGTCGCCGGCAGCCCGAGGGCACGAGCGGCATCGTCGTCGTGGATCGCAAACCGCACTCCGGTATCGGTCACCAGGTAGCGGGTGCCGTAGGCCGGCCCGCTCCCGCCGAGGACCTGCCCGACTGCGTACGCGGTGCGGCCGGGCGGAATCCGGACGGCGTCGACTGCGGGCCCGCGGCCGTCGGCCTGCGCCAGGCTGACCGCACGACCCGGCGGCAGACCGCTGCCGGTCAGCACGGTGCTGTCGGCTGAACCCGAACGCGCAGGCTGCCATGTTGCGCACACCGTGGTGTCGCCGGAGAGGTGCGGTGTCTCGTCAGGAAAGCCGGCCACGGGCAGCGTGTGCACCAGCGGAGCCGCCCGGATCACATCGGGGGCCACCGCGATCACCCCCGCGGTGCCCTGCGAATCGCTGAACCGCAGCAGGTCCGCGGTGAAACGACCGATTCGCTGGACTCCCGCGTCGAGCACGACGTAATGCTCGTCACCCGAGGCGCGCGTGATCCGCAACACACTTCCCACCGCGAATCCCGGCAGCCAGGACCCGGCGGGCCCGCCCGCACGGCGGATCCGCGGGACGGCGATGGGCGGCACCTCCAGGATGGCATTGAGCAAAAGCGGTGAAACCCGGCGCGGAGCTTGGCCGGACAGTCCCGCAGCACGCAGCACCGCGGGGTCAGCCAGGTCCACCACCGCGCGACGTCCACGGTAGAGCAGATATACCGGCGAATCCGACCCAGCCGTCGCCAGCACGGCCCGGTCAGGTTCCAGGCGGCGCGGTGCCGATGCCGGTACCGGGCCGACCAACACCGTCGTAGTCGCAGCATCGTCACTGTCACAGACGGTCCAGACCGACTCGTCCGGCGACAGCGGCGGCGTCAACATCTGCGGCGCACCTGGAATGCCCAGCAGCGCACCATGTTTGACAGCGATCAGGGCAGACTCCGGCACCGGCGTCGGATTGGCGTCCACTGCCGCGATCAACCGCGCCGAGGCCAGGTTCAGCACCGGATGCCAGGTGTCGCCGACCCGCACATACAACGCACCGGACGTCCTGCCCATCGCGATTCGAGCGTCCCCGAGGTCGACCTGCGGCCGTAGCAAAGCCAGACTTGCGCAAACCACAACCGCGACAACGGCCAGCGCGCAGCCACCCGCCAACGCAGCGGCCTGGGCGCGCGGCGGCCCGCCGACCAACCGCGGATCCCTGCCCAGCAACGCGCATTCGATGCGACGCAGCAGGAATCGGTGGCCGCTGGCGTGCAGCCAGGTCGACGCTTGGGGCGGCACTTGATCTCCCGGAATGTTGCCGAATCGCCGTCTACGTTAGGTCGCGGACCGGTAGGCCGACGCCGTTCATCCACACCCACGAGGGTTTTGCCCGACCCGGCTGCGGGTAAAATTTCGGCGTGCTTCAGGAATTCCTCCGCTCAGCCGGTCAGGCCGGAGTGGGCGTCGGCGCATTGATCGCCGCGACACTCGTCTCTCCTGCTGCGACGGTTCCGGTGGCCGCGGCGGCCGACTGCCCGGACGCCGAGGTGGTTTTCGCCAGGGGAACCAACGAGCCGGTCGGCATGGGCCGGGTGGGTGATGCATTCGTGCAATCGTTGCGTCAGCAGACCAGCGGCCTGAACATCCGCACCTACGGCGTCAACTACGCCGCCAGCAAGTTGCAGCTACACGGTGGCGACGGCGCTAACGACGTGATTTCGCACGTCAAGTCGACGGCGTCGTCCTGCCCGAGCACCAAGATCGTGCTGGGTGGCTATTCGCAGGGCGCATCGGTGATGGACATCGTCGCCGGCGTGCCGATCGGTGGCATCAGTTGGGGCAGTGCGCTGCCGCCTGAGTACGCCGCCAACGTCGCGGCCGTGGTCACCTTCGGCGACGTCGCCGACCGGTCCGGTGGATCGTTGCCGACGCTGAGCCCGCTGCTGGGCGCCAAGGCCGTCGACTACTGCAACCCGATCGACCCGATCTGCCACGCCGGGGCCGGAAACGAGTGGACCGGGCACACCGAGGGCTATGTCCCGACCTACACGACCCTGGCTGCCTCCTTCGTGGCGAACAAGCTGATGGCGGGGACCACGCCGCACCTGCCCAGCCAGCTCCCGGGCAACAGCCCGTTGTTTCCCGCCTCCCCCGCACCGCTGGTGCCAGGATCACCGAGCACAGTCCCGTCGCCCGTCCCGGTAGCACCTGCGCCCGGTTCTATCGTGAGTTCGCCCGGGACCGGCATACAGGTCCACTGACCCACTGCCGAAGTATCCGTAGCATCGGATCATGAGGCGTGTGTCGATCGGCCGGTTGGCCGTCTTTGTAGCTGTTGCACTGCTCCCGTTCGCGTCCGTGCTCGCCGCGACTCCTGCCGTGGCGGCAGGTTGTCCGGACGCCGAGGTCGTCTTCGCCCGGGGACGCGAAGAGCCGCCGGGGGTCGGTCAGATCGGCGATGCTCTCGTCAGTTCGCTACGTTCCAAGACGAGTAAGTCGATCGGTGTCTACGGGGTGAACTATCCCGCCAACATCAGCGTCGACAGCGGCGCCAACGACATGAGCGGTCACGTGCAGTCGATGGCCAAGAGTTGCCCCAACACCCGTGAGGTGCTTGGCGGTTATTCGCTGGGCGCGGAGGTGGCCGATGTCGCGACGTGCTGCCGGATGGCGCCGGGCATGGACCAGCACGTGGCGGCGGTCGCGTTGTTCGGCAACGGCACCCGGGGAATCGCCCCCGCCTACGCCGCCAAGACGATCGACCAGTGCGCGCCGGGCGACCCCATCTGCGGCAGAGGCACCAGCTGGCCGGCGCACCTGCAGCCCTCCTACCTCAGCTCCGGACTCATCGATCAGGCTGCCGCGTTTGTGGCCGGGAAACTCTAGCTGGACCGCAGATCGCGGGTGATCAGCGTCCGCGCCGCGAGTTGGTCGGCGGGTGGATAGTCCACCTGCACCAGGGTCAGGCCCTGTGGCGGTGCCGCCGCGAAATCGCTGGATCTACTTGTCGCAGTGAGCATTTCGACGCACCAGTCGGGATTTCGTCGGTGCTCGCCCACCGCCAGTAGCGCCCCCACCAATGAGCGCACCATCGACCAGCAGAAGGCGTCCGCGCTGACCCGCGCGGTGACCAGATCCCCAGCCCGCGTCCAGTCCAGCCGCTGCAGTTCCCGGATCGTCGTCGCGCCTTCGCGGCGCCGGCAGAATGCGGCAAAGTCGTGCAACCCCAACAGGCCTCGCGAGGCGACGGCCATCGCGTCGATGTCCAGATCGCGTGGCCAGGCGGTGATGAAACGCGCCTGCTGTGGCACCACACCGTAGACCGCCGTCGACAACCGGTAGACGTAGTGGCGCCGCAGCGCCGAGAACCGGGCATCGAAACCTGCCGGCGCACGGGCTATTTCGAGCACGCGTACGTCGGCGGGCAGGAACCGGCCCAGCCGCCGCACCAATGCCCGGAACTCCGGGTCCCCGGACGGAGCGGTTCGCGAGTAGGCGTTGGGCACCGCGTCCGCAGGCACGTCCACATGGGCGACCTGTCCGGCCGCGTGCACCCCGGCGTCGGTGCGCCCGGCAGCACGCAACCGCACCGGCGTGCGGAACACGGTCGTCAGCGCGTCGTCAAGGACGCCGGCGACCGTGCGCTGACCCGCCTGTGCCGCCCAGCCCGCGAAATCGGTTCCGTCATAGGCGATATCGAGCCTCAGACGGACGAGCCCACTAATTCTCGGGAGCCTCTTCGGATTCCTCGAGCCCGCCCTGCGGCGCCACGGCCGCGGTTTCGGGTGCGTCCTCGGTCTCCGCGGCAGCCTCATCGGCCGAGGAGTCCACTGCCTCCGGCTCCACCGCAGCCTGCGGTGCCGCGGCCGCCGCCTCGGGTGCCTCGGATTTCTTGGACGCCTTGACCCGGCGCGCCCGGTCGGCCTCCGAGGTCACCGTCTTCTCCCGCACCAGCTCGATCACAGCCATCGGTGCGTTGTCGCCCTTGCGCGGCTCGACCTTGATGATGCGGGTGTAACCGCCGTCGCGGTCGGAGAAGAACGGGCCGATCTCGGCGAACAGCGTGTGCACCACATCCTTATCGCGGATCTTCTTCATCACCTCACGCCGATTGTGCAGCGTGCCTTTCTTGGCGTGGGTGACCAGCTTCTCCGCGTAGGGTCGCAGCGCCCGCGCCTTGGCCTCGGTGGTCTTGATCCGGCCGTGCTCGAACAACGACGTGGCCAGGTTGGCCAGAATCGCCTTCTGGTGCGAGGACGACCCGCCGAGACGAGGACCCTTGGTGGGCTTGGGCATTGCGACTTCTCCTAGGTGGGGCCGGCCCCCGTATCAGGTAGGACCGGGACGAGATTGAGTTAGAGCTGTTCGGTTTCCGCGTAGTCCTGGTCGTCGTAGGCACCCTCGGTGGACCAGGTGCCGGTGGCGACGTCGTACCCGGCGACCTCGGACGGATCGAAGCTCGGCGGGCTGTCCTTGAGTGAGAGGCCCAGCTGGTGGAGCTTGACCTTCACCTCGTCGATGGACTTCTGACCGAAGTTGCGGATGTCGAGCAGGTCGGACTCGGTGCGCGAGACCAATTCGCCGACGGTGTGCACGCCTTCGCGCTTGAGGCAGTTGTAGGACCGCACGGTCAGATCCAGATCGTCGATGGGCAGCGCGAACGACGCGATGTGGTCGGCCTCGGCCGGCGACGGCCCGATCTCGATGCCCTCGGCCTCGACGTTGAGTTCGCGTGCCAGACCGAACAGTTCGACCAGCGTCTTACCGGCCGAGGCCAGCGCGTCACGCGGGGTGATCGAGCTCTTGGTCTCCACGTCGAGGATCAGCTTGTCGAAGTCGGTGCGCTGCTCGACACGGGTGGCGTCCACCTTGTAGGTCACCTTGAGCACCGGTGAGTAGATGGAATCGACGGGGATACGGCCGATTTCGGCACCCGAGGCGCGGTTCTGCACGGCCGGCACGTAGCCGCGGCCGCGCTCGACGACGAGCTCGACCTCCAGCTTGCCCTTGTCGTTCAGGGTGGCGATGTGCATCGACGGGTTGTGCACGGTGACGCCGGCCGGCGGCACGATGTCGCCGGCAGTGACCTCACCCGGGCCCTGCTTGCGCAGGTACATGGTGACCGGCTCGTCCTCTTCGGACGAGACGACCAGGCTCTTGAGGTTCAGGATGATGTCGGTGACGTCTTCCTTGACTCCGGGCACGGTGGTGAACTCGTGCAGCACACCGTCGATGCGAATGCTGGTGACGGCCGCGCCGGGAATCGACGACAGCAGCGTACGACGCAGCGAATTGCCAAGGGTGTAACCGAAACCCGGCTCCAGCGGTTCGATGACGAACTGGGACCGGCTGTCGGTGAGGATGTCCTCGGACAGGGTGGGGCGCTGAGAAATCAGCATGGTGTTTCTCTATCTCCTTCTCGGCACCCGCTATTTGATGCCGTTTGGGTTCCGTTCCGGCGGCTGCCGAACCAGAAGTCTCTCGCTACTTCGAGTAGTACTCGACGATCAGCTGCTCGGCGAGCGGGACGTCGATCTGCGCACGGTCGGGCAGCTGGTGGATCAGGATGCGCTGCCGCTCCCCCACCACCTGCAGCCAGCTCGGGATGGGCCGGTCGCCCGCGGTCTCCCGCGCGATCTGGAACGGCACCGTGTTCACCGACTGGTCCCGCACATCGATGATGTCGTACTGCGACACCCGATAGCTGGGCACGTCGACGCGTACACCGTTGACCGTGAAGTGGCCATGGGTGACCAGCTGACGGGCCATCCGCCGGGTCCGGGCCAGCCCGGCGCGGTACACGACGTTGTCGAGCCGACTCTCCAGGATCTTCAGCAGTTCCTCACCGGTCTTGCCGGAATGCCGGGTCGCCTCTTCGTAGTAGCGGCGGAACTGCTTCTCCATCACGCCGTAGGTGAAGCGGGCCTTCTGCTTCTCCTGCAGCTGCTGACGGTATTCGCTTTCCTTGACCCGCGCGCGGCCGTGCTGGCCGGGCGGGTAGGGACGCTTCTCGTAGGACTGGTCGCCGCCGACGAGGTCGGTGCCCAACCGGCGCGACTTGCGCGTGATGGGTCCGGTGTAACGTGCCATGGTTTTCTAGACCCTTCTGCGCTTGGGCGGGCGGCAGCCGTTGTGCGGCTGGGGGGTGACGTCGGAGATCGCGCCTACCTCGAGGCCGGCGGCCTGCAACGACCGGATGGCGGTCTCGCGGCCCGATCCCGGGCCCTTCACGAAGACGTCGACCTTCTTGACGCCGTGCTCCTGGGCCTTGCGCGCGGCGTTCTCCGCGGCCAGCTGAGCGGCGAACGGAGTCGACTTACGCGAGCCCTTGAAACCGACGTGACCCGACGAGGCCCACGCGATCACATTGCCCTGCGGGTCGGTGATGGTCACGATCGTGTTGTTGAACGTGCTCTTGATGTGGGCGGCACCGTGCGGGATGTTCTTCTTTTCCCGACGACGGGTCTTCTGCCCCTTCTTCGGGCCTGCGGCTGCCTTCTTTGCTGGTGGCATTCGGGGTTACCTGGCCTTCTTCTTGCCGGCGATGGTGCGCTTGGGGCCTTTGCGGGTCCGCGCGTTGGTCTTGGTCCGCTGGCCGCGCACCGGTAGGCCGCGACGGTGCCGCAGGCCCTGGTAGCAACCGATCTCGATCTTGCGGCGAATGTCGGCCTGCACCTCGCGGCGCAGGTCACCCTCCACCTTCAGGTTGGCTTCGATGTAGTCGCGCAACTGGGTCAGCTGGTCGTCGGTGAGGTCTCGGGTGCGCAGGTCCTTGTCAATGCCGGTGGCAGCAAGGATCTCGTTCGAGCGGGTGCGACCCACACCGAAGATGTAGGTCAGCGCGATCTCCATGCGCTTGTCGCGCGGCAGATCGACGCCTACTAGTCGAGCCATAGGTGGCGTTTCCTCTTTCTCAGCGGAGGTCTTTTCCCAGTCCGTTCCCTGCCCAGAAGGTTCTGGGCGACGGGGTCCGGCCTCCGTCCGGACGTGTTGAACGGCCTATCCGCTCAGTGGAACTGGGAGGTCTGCATTCAGTTGTTGGGCCGAAGCCCTGACTAACCTTGTCTCTGCTTGTGGCGCGGGTCCTGGCAGATCACCATGACCCGTCCGTGCCGACGGATCACCCTGCACTTGTCACAGATCGGCTTGACGCTCGGGTTCACCTTCACGGCAGTCTCGGTCCTGTTCTTCCTCTGGGCTTGCTATTCAATGTCAGTGCGCTACTTGTACCGGTACACAATGCGGCCACGGGACAGGTCGTAGGGAGACAACTCCACCACCACCCGGTCCTCGGGCAGGATACGAATGTAGTGCTGCCGCATCTTGCCGCTGATGTGGGCGAGCACCTTGTGGCCGTTCTCCAGCTCGATGCGAAACATCGCATTCGGCAGGGGTTCGACCACGCGACCCTCGACCTCTATGGCACCGTCCTTCTTGGCCATTACGCTTTGACGATCCTCTACTTTTGGTTCCGTGCACCTGGTTGGGCGCAGCATTCGTCCGAACTGCAAAACGTGAACCGATGATGGAAATTCCTGGAAGAAATTTCAGATAGGGCACGCCAAGAGTCGGCACGGACGCCGCACCGTTGGTCCACGATACCCGCTTCGCCGCCCCCGACGCAAAACGCTGCAGATCAGCGCCCGAACCCGGAATAGGGCCGGTCAGCGCACAGGTTGGACCCGTCATGACGGATTCAGCTCAGAGCAAACCCGACCTGTCCCGATTCGGATCGTTCGGACGCGGCGTCACGCCGCAGCAAGCCAGGGAGATCGAAGCGTTGGGCTACGGCGCGGTCTGGGTGGGCGGCTCTCCGCCCGCCGAACTGGACTGGGTGGAACCGATCCTGGCGGCGACCAGCACCCTGCAGGTGGCCACCGGCATCGTCAACATCTGGACTGCGCCGGCCGGACCGGTTGCCAAATCGTTTCACCGGATCGACAAGGCCTACCCGGGCCGGTTCCTGCTGGGCATCGGTGTCGGCCATCCCGAGGCACACGCGCAATACCGCAAGCCGTACGACGCGCTGACCGAGTATCTGGATCAGCTCGACGAGCACGGCGTGCCTGCGCACCGCCGCGTGGTGGCCGCACTGGGTCCGCGGGTGCTCAAGCTTTCCGCGCAGCGCAGCGCCGGGGCACACCCGTACCTGACCACGCCCGAACACACCGCGCGGGCGCGCGAGCTGATCGGGCCGTCGGCGTTCTTGGCGCCCGAACACAAAGTCATCCTCACCACCGACGCCGAGAAAGCGCGAGCGGTGGGACGCAAGGCCCTCGAGATCTATCTCAATCTCGCCAACTACCTGAACAGCTGGAAGCGACTCGGTTTCACCGACGACGATGTCGCCAAGCCGGGCAGCGACCGGCTGGTGGACGCGGTGGTCGCGTACGGGACCACCGATGCGATCGCTGGCCGGCTGCGCGAGCACCTCGACGCCGGTGCCGACCACGTCCCCGTCCAGGTTCTGACCCGGAATGAGAACCTTGTCCCGGCCCTGGCCGAATTGGCCGGGGCGCTCGGGCTCGAACGGGTATAGGGGGCTAGATGACTGGCTCAGTTTCACTCAAACCTGATTTGGGGCGGTTCGGCGTATGGCTGGGCTCCCGGTCCCTGGAACCGGAGTTGGCGGCCCAGATCGAATCCCTCGGCTACGGCGGGGCGTGGATCGGCGCTTCCCCGGACGCCGACCTGGCCTGGGTCGAACCCGCGCTGGCCGAGACCAGTTCGCTGCAGCTGGCCACCGGGATCGTGAATGTGTGGACGGCGCCGGCCGCCGAGGTCGCGGCGTCCTATCAGCGCATCGAATCCGCCTATCCAGGTCGGTTCCTGCTCGGGGTCGGAGTGGGTCATCCCGAACACACCGAGCAGTACCAGAAGCCGTATGACGCGCTGGTGTCCTACCTCGACGCGCTGGACAATGCGCTGGTGCCGACGAGTCGCAGGGTGCTTGCGGCGCTCGGCCCGCGGGTGCTGGAACTGGCCGCCGCACGCAGCGCGGGTGCGCATCCGTACCTGACAACGCCTGAACACACCGGCAAGGCACGGCATCTGGTGGGCAACACCGTATTTCTGGCGCCGGAGCACAAGGTCGTCCTCACCACCGACGCGGCCGAGGCCCGCGCGGTGGGCCGCAAGTTCGTCGACTTCTACCTCGGCCTGAGCAACTACGTGAACAACTGGTTGCGGCTGGGCTTCACCGAGGACGACGTGCGCAAGCCTGGTAGCGACCGGCTGATCGACGCGCTGGTCGCCTACGGCACCCCCGACGCGATCGCGCGGCGCCTCAACGAGCACATCGACGCCGGTGCCGACCACGTCGCGGTCCAGGTCCTGGGTGCCTCGCGTCCCGAGCAGCTGATACCGGTCCTCGACGAACTGGCTGGAGCGCTGAGCCTCACCCATTAGGGTTGGCCCCATGCGACTGCTGGTCACCGGAGGGGCGGGCTTCATCGGCGCGAACTTCGTGCACAGCACCGTGCGCGAACACCCCGAGGATTCGGTGACCGTCATCGACTCGCTGACCTACGCCGGCCGGCGGGAGTCGCTGGCCAACGTGGCCGACGCCATCAGATTCGTCGAAGGCGATATCTGCGATGCTGAGCTGGTCTCGTCGCTGGTGGCCGAATCCGACGCCGTCGTCCACTTCGCCGCCGAATCCCATGTGGACAACGCACTCGATGATCCGGAGCCGTTCCTGCACACGAACGTGATCGGCACGTTCACCATCCTGGAGGCGGTGCGGCGCCACGGAGTCCGGTTGCACCACATCTCCACCGACGAGGTGTACGGCGACCTGGAACTGGGCGATCCCCAGCGGTTCACCGAATCCACGCCGTACAACCCGTCGAGCCCGTACTCGGCGACCAAGGCCGGCAGCGACATGCTGGTCCGGGCCTGGGTGCGGTCCTACGGCGTGCGCGCAACCCTGTCCAACTGCTCGAACAATTACGGTCCGTATCAGCACATCGAGAAGTTCATCCCCCGCCAGATCACCAACGTGCTTACCGGCCGTCGGTGCAAGCTCTACGGCGCGGGGGCCAACGTACGGGACTGGATACACGTCGAGGACCACAACAGCGCGGTGCGCAGCATCCTGGAGAAAGGTCAGATCGGCCGCACCTACCTGATCAGCTCAGAGGGTGAACGCGACAACCTGACGGTCCTGCGCACGGTGTTGCGCATGATGGGTCGCGACCCCGACGACTTCGACCACGTGACCGACCGCGTTGGCCACGATCTTCGGTACGCCATCGATCCGACGCTGCTCAACACCGAATTGTGTTGGGCGCCAAAGCACACCGATTTCGAAGAAGGACTGCAAGCCACCATCGACTGGTATCGGGCCAACGAATCGTGGTGGCGCCCGGTCAAAGATGCCGCCGAGGCCCGATACGCAGAGCGTGGTCAGTGACATGGAAGCGCGCGAACTGAAGATCCCTGGCGCCTGGGAGATCACCCCGAAAATCCATCCTGATTCCCGCGGGCTGTTCTTCGAATGGCTGACCGACCGCGGCTTCCGGGAATTCACCGGCCACAGTCTGGACATCAAGCAGGCCAACTGCTCGGTGTCGTCGGCGGGAGCTTTGCGGGGTCTGCACTTCGCCCAGCTGCCACCCAGCCAGGCCAAGTATGTGACCTGCTTGACCGGTGCCATCTTCGACGTGGTGGTCGATATCCGGATCGGTTCACCGACCTTCGGGCAGTGGGACGCCGTCCGCCTGGACTCCCGTGTGCACAACACGGTCTACATCTCCGAGGGTCTCGGCCACGGTTTCCTTGCCCTGGAAGACAATTCGACGGTGATGTATCTGTGTTCGGCGGAGTACAACCCGCAGCGAGAGCACACCATCCGCGCCACCGACCCCGTGCTGGCCATCGACTGGCCGCTGGTGGACGGCGCCGCTCCCAGCTTGTCCGACCGCGACGCGGTAGCCCCCAGCTTCGACGAGGTGCGCGAGTCCGGCTTGTTGCCCACCTGGGATGAGACGCAGCAATTCATCCGGGCTCTTGCCTAGGCGGCGTGCAGATCCAGCAACGAGTCGAGTCGGGGATAACCAGGTGGCCGCGGCGCCGTGGAGTGGTAGTGGGCTCCGGTGGGTGTGGTGTATTCGGCTGTGTGCCTCTGGTTTTCGCCGGTCGCCGTGGCCACGGTCCAACCGGCCGACTCTTTGACGTAGTTACAGTATTCGCACAGGCCCTGGCCGTTGTCGGCGGAGGTGGGGCCACCCCGCTGCCACGGCCGGACATGGTCACGGTGGCGGATGGGGGCGTCGCAGTAGGGGGTGCGGCAGGTTTGGTCGCGTAGCCCGATGAAGTGGGCCAGCCCGCGAGGGAAGGCGCGCGAGCGCGCCTCCATCGCGACCAGGGCGCCGGTCTGAGGTCGGACGTAGAGGCGGCGCAGGGTGGCCCGGGACCTGGTGTCGGCCAGCGCGCTGTTGATGAGGTTGCGCGCCACCGCGGCCGGGATCGGCCCATAGCCGTCGATCACGGCGGCGCTGCGTTCGTCCCCGAGCAACGCCTCATCGGAGATCGTCATGTTGACCGCGACCGGCGCCGGCACGTCGGCGGGCGTCCCGGTGACCCGCTCGAACAAGGTGTCGGCCATGACTTGGCCGCGGGAGCGCCCGTCGAACGTGGTGTCGGCGGCGCGGCGCAGTGCGGCGTAGACCCCGACCCCCTTCGCAACGGGCAGCAGGGCGCTGACCCACGTCATGGTGTCCGGCGCGGGCCGGATGGTCACAGTGCGCTCTTTCTCGGCCTTGGCGGCGCGATCGACGACCGCATGCGGATCGAGGCGGTAGGCGATGGCCCGGGCCGCCGCACTCACCCGCCTGTCGCCCATTCCCTGCAATTCCGTGGCGTCGGCGCACAATTCGCGGTCGAGCGTGCGGCGATCCTCGACATCCAGGCACGCCGATTCGCGCACAATCAAGGTGGCGCGCCATTCCGACAACACCCCGGCGTATAGCGCGGCCAGAGTGTGCGGCATCTCGTGGACCAGTGCGTTGGCGAAACCGAGGTGCTGGCCCCCACGGGCCGGCGAGTCGTGCCGGGCCAACGCGACCTCACCGGCCAGCCCGCGGCACTGCTTGCGGGTGGGCACCCCGGCCGCAGCTTCAGCCGCGCGCCGGGCAGTTATCAATTCAGCTGTTAGGCGTGCCTGTTCGGCGGCGGCCCGGCTTTTGAGCTGTTCCAGGGCGGTGATGCGCGCGATCAGATCGGCCTCGCCGGCACCGCCGCCCAGCGCGGACGCAGACATTGAATCGAACATATGTTCGAGCATACGCCCGCTACGGACTCCCCGCCAGCCGCCCATCTCCCGGGATTTGCCAACGCTGAATCCGATTTACTAGGATATGCAAGTATCCACCATCCCTCTCCTGACAGGGACCACATGACCACACAGATTCCGCACTTCATCGACGGCCGGCGCACCGCCGGGCAGTCCACCCGCACCGCCGACGTGCTCAACCCGAGCACCGGCGAGGTCCAGGCGACACTGCCGCTGGCCTCCCAGGCCGATGTCGATGCCGCCGTCGCATCGGCCAAGGAGGCCCAAAAGGGTTGGGCCGCCTGGAATCCCCAGCGGCGTGCCCGCGTGCTGATGCGGTTCATCGACCTGGTGAATCAGAACATCGACGAGCTCGCCGAATTGCTGTCGCTCGAGCACGGCAAGACGGTCGCCGACGCCAAGGGTGACGTCCAGCGCGGTATCGAGGTGATCGAGTTCTGCATCGGCATCCCGCATCTGCTCAAGGGCGACTACACCGAAGGCGCCGGCCCCGGCATCGACGTGTACTCGCTACGCCAGCCGCTGGGTGTCGTCGCGGGCATCACCCCGTTCAACTTCCCGGCGATGATCCCGCTGTGGAAGGCCGGCCCGGCACTCGCATGCGGAAATGCGTTCGTGCTCAAGCCGAGTGAGCGCGACCCGTCGGTTCCGTTGCGACTGGCCGAGCTGTTCACCCAGGCCGGTCTGCCGCCTGGGGTCTTCCAGGTGGTGCACGGCGACAAAGAAGCTGTCGACGCCATCTTGCATCACCCGGACATCAAGGCGGTGGGTTTCGTCGGCAGTTCCGACATCGCGCACTACATCTATTCGACGGCCGCAGCCAACGGCAAGCGTTCACAATGCTTCGGTGGCGCGAAGAACCACATGATCGTCATGCCGGACGCCGACCTCGACCAGGTCGTCGATGCACTGATCGGCGCCGGTTACGGCAGCGCCGGCGAGCGGTGCATGGCGATCAGCGTAGCGGTCCCGGTCGGCGAGCAGACCGCAGACCGCCTGCGCGCCAGGCTGATTGAGCGGATCAACAACCTGCGCGTCGGACACAGTCTGGACCCCAAGGCCGACTACGGCCCGTTGGTCACCGAAGCCGCGCTGCACCGGGTGCGCGACTACATCAACCAGGGCGTGGAGGCCGGCGCCGAGCTTGTCATCGACGGCCGCGAGCGGGCCAGTGACGACCTGACTTTCGGCGACGCGAACCTCGAGGGCGGTTTTTTCATCGGCCCCACCCTGTTCGACCACGTCACCACCGACATGTCGATCTACACCGACGAGATCTTCGGCCCGGTGCTGTGCATCGTGCGCGCCCACGACTACGAAGAGGCCCTGCGGTTGCCCACCGAGCACGAGTACGGCAACGGGGTGGCCATCTTCACCCGTGACGGCGATTCCGCGCGCGACTTCACGTCGCGGGTGGAGGTGGGCATGGTCGGGGTCAATGTGCCGATCCCGGTTCCGGTGGCCTACCACACCTTCGGCGGCTGGAAGCGGTCCGGTTTTGGTGACCTCAACCAGCACGGGACCGCGTCGATCCAGTTCTACACCAAGGTGAAGACCGTGACGTCGCGCTGGCCGTCGGGCATTAAGGACGGTGCCGAATTCTCAATTCCCACAATGGATTAGCGGTAGCTCATGTTTACCCTTGATGACGAAGAGCGGGTTATCACCGAGACGGCAGCCGCGTTCGCCGACAAACGGCTGGCCCCCTTCGCCCTGGAATGGGATGCCACCAAGCATTTCCCGACTGACGTACTGCGCGATGCAGCCCAACTCGGCATGGCGGCGATCTACTGTCGCGACGACGTCGGCGGCAGCGGGTTGCGGCGCCTCGACGGAGTGCGCATCTTCGAACAATTGGCGATCGCCGACCCGGTGACCGCTGCGTTCTTGTCGATCCACAACATGTGCGCGTGGATGATCGACCGTTACGGCACCGCGGAACAACGCAAGGCATGGGTGCCGCGCCTGGCGTCGATGGACGCCATCGCCAGCTACTGCCTGACCGAGCCCGGCGCCGGTTCCGATGCCAGCGCACTGAGCACCCGCGCAGTGAAACAAGGCTCGGACCACGTGCTCGACGGCGTCAAGCAATTCATCTCCGGCGCCGGCACCTCCGACGTGTACGTCGTCATGGCGCGCACCGGGAGCGAAGGCCCCCGCGGCATTTCGGCGTTCATCGTCGAAAAGGACGCTGCGGGGCTCAGTTTCGGTGCGATGGAACAGAAGATGGGCTGGAATTCTCAACCCACCGCCCAAGTGGTGCTCGACGGAGTGCGGGTGCCGGCCGATGCCATGCTGGGCGGCGCCGACGGCGAAGGCGCCGGCTTCGGCATCGCGATGAACGGCCTCAACGGCGGCCGGTTGAACATCGCGGCGTGCTCGCTGGGCGGCGCGCAGTCCGCATTCGACAAAGCGGGCGCCTATGTGCGCGACCGGCAGGCGTTCGGCTCGGCACTGCTCGACGAACCCACCATCCGGTTCACCCTCGCGGACATGGCGACCGGGCTCGAGACATCACGAATGATGTTGTGGCGGGCCGCAAGTGCGCTGGACGCCGACGCCGAGGACAAGGTGGAGCTGTGCGCGATGGCGAAGCTGTACGTCACCGACACCTGCTTCACGGTCGCCGATAAGGCATTGCAGCTGCACGGTGGCTACGGTTATCTGCGCGAGTATGGTCTGGAGAAGATCGTGCGCGATCTGCGGGTGCATCGAATCCTGGAGGGCACCAACGAGATCATGCGTGTGGTCGTCGGCCGGGCCGAAGCCGCACGTTTCCGGGCCAGCGCCTAGAAGGGCACTATGACAACACGTCTCGCGATCGCGTTCCTGGGGCTCGGCAACATGGGCGGCCCCATGGCGGCCAATCTGCTTGACGCAGGCCACCTTGTGCGCGGCTTCGACCCGGTGTCCGCAGTTGCCGGCGCCGCCGCCGACAAGGGCGTGACCCTGTTCGGCACCGCGGCCGAAGCGGTAGCCGACGCCGATGTCGTGATCACCATGCTGCCCAACGGTGACGTGGTGAAGCGCTGCTACAGCGAAGTGCTGCCGGCCGCGCGAGCCGGGGCGTTGTTCATCGACAGCTCCACGATCTCGGTGAACGACGCCCGCGAGGCCCACGGGCTGGCCGGGTCACACGGTATGCAGCAACTCGACGCACCCGTGTCCGGCGGCGTCAAGGGCGCCGCGGCCGGGACGCTGGCTTTCATGGTCGGCGGCGAAGCTGACGCCCTGGATCGGGCTCGTCCGGTGCTGGAACCGATGGCGGGCAAGATCATCCACTGTGGCGCGGCCGGAGCAGGGCAGGCCGCGAAGTTGTGCAACAACATGGTGCTGGCCGTGCAGCAGATCGCCATCGGCGAGGCGTTCGTGCTCGCCGAGAAACTCGGGCTGGAAGCGCAATCACTGTTCGACGTGATCACCGGCGCGACCGGCAACTGCTGGGCGGTGCACACCAATTGCCCGGTGCCAGGGCCGGTTCCAACGTCACCCGCCAACAACGACTTCAAGCCCGGCTTCGCTGCCGCGCTGATGAACAAAGACCTGGGACTGGCGATGGACGCGGTCGCTTCGACCGGTGCGGCGGCGCCGTTGGGCACGCACGCGGCACAGATCTACGCCGAATTCGCCGCCACACACCCCGGCAAGGACTTCAGCGCGATCATCGAACAACTGCGGACCTAGAAGTCACCGGCGTTGCGCCGCAACGTCTCGATCGACGACACCAGCGCCTGCGATTCGTCGGCGGCCATCCCGATGTCGGCGAACACCTGCTCGTTGAGCGTGACCGTGGCGTCCTCCACGGTGGATCGGCCGAGGTCGGTGATTTCCACCAGCGTGGTGCGTCCATCGGTGGGATGTGGCACCCGTCGCACCAGACCGTCGGCCTCCAGGCGCCGGATCGCATGGGTGACGCTGGTGACGTGCACCTGCAACCGGTCGGAAGCTTTGGTGATCGGCAGTGCCCCGGTGCGGCTGAACGCCAGTAGGCGCAGCAGTTCGTAGCGGGAGAAGCTCAGGTCGTAGGGACGCAGCGCCGCTTCGACGCGCGCCAGCAGGATCTGGTGGGCCCGCATCACCGACGTCACTGCGACCATGCCCCCCGAGACTTCACCCCAGCCGGCCCGTTCCCAATTGGTCCGTGCCGCAGCGATCGGATCGCGCTTCTGGGAGTCGGCCACGCCCCTTTCTTACCCCAAGGGCAACAACCGGCCTAGCCAGCCCCACCAGCGGGGGCGGACGGCTTCACAAGGTCAGGATCCGCGGCCCGGCCTCGGTGACCGCGACCGTGTGTTCCCAGTGCGCCGCACGGGAGCCGTCGACGGTGATGACCGTCCATTTGTCGTCGAGAACGGATGTCTTACCGGTTCCCAGCGTCAGCATCGGTTCGATCGCCAGCACCGAACCGTCGGCGAGTAACGGGCCCCGGCCCGGCGCGCCTTCGTTGGGCAGGAACGGGTCCAGGTGCATCTGCCGGCCGATGCCGTGCCCGCCGTATCCCTCGACGATTCCGAACGCGCGGTCGTAGCGGACCTCGGCGGCGCGCGTGCCCGTTTCGATGGCGTGTGAGACGTCGGTCAACCGATTCCCGATGACCATCGCCGCGATGCCGGCCTCCAGTGACTCCCGGGTCGCCTCCGACAGTGCTTCGTCGGCGGGGATCAGGGCGCCCACTCCGAAGCTGACGGCCGCGTCGCCGTGCCAGCCGTCCAGGATCGCACCGCAGTCGATGGACACCAGGTCGCCCGGCACGAGTATTTCGGCGGCCGACGGGATCCCGTGCACGACACGGTCGTTGACCGATGCGCAGATCGAGGCGGGATAGCCGTGGTAGCCCAGGAAGGACGGGACCGCCCCGGCATCGCGGATCACCGATTCGGCGATCTCGTCCAGTGCCAGGGTGGAGACGCCGGCCACAGCGGCGGATTGCACGGCGCGCAACGCGGCTGCGACGACGGCTCCGGCCGCGGCCATCGCGTCGAGTTCATCGGCGGTGCGCTGCGGCACCACTCGGCGGCCCCGCAGCCGTGCCAGGGCACCCATGGGCTATTTGCCCAGGGCTTGCAGTGCGCGCGCGAACACCTCGTCCAGGGAGCCCACGGCGTCGACGGTCTTGAGCTCGTCGCTGTAGTAATCCAGCAGCGGCGCGGTCTCCTCGCGGTAGACCTTGAACCGGTTGCGGATGACTTCTTCGGTGTCGTCGTCGCGGCCCCGGTCGGTGAGCCGCTTCAGCAGCTCCTCCTCGGACACCCGGAACTCGATCACCGCATCGACGTCGGTGTTGCGCCGCTGCAGCATGTCGTGCAGCGCCTCGGCCTGCGCCACCGAGCGCGGGTATCCGTCCAGGATGAAGCCGTCGGCCGCGTCCGAGTCGTCCAGCCGGTCATCGACGAGCTGGTTGGTCAGCTCGGAGGGCACCAGGTCGCCCGCGTCCAGATACCGTTTGGCCTCCAGGCCCAGCTTGGTGCCATCTTTGATGTTGCTGCGAAACAGGTCCCCGGTGGAGATATGTGGAACGCCCAGTTTTTGCGCCAGCTTCTCGGCCTGCGTCCCCTTGCCCGCCCCCGGCGGCCCGAGCAAAACAACTCTCACTTGAGGAATCCTTCGTAATTGCGCTGCATGAGCTGACTCTCGATTTGTTTGACCGTATCCAACCCGACGCCGATCATGATCAGCACCGCGGTACCCCCGAAGGGTAGATTCTGGATCCCCCCGCTGTTGCCCATCTGTAGGAACACGTTGGGCAGCACGGAGATCACGCCGAGGTAGATCGAGCCCGGCAGGGTGATGCGGCTCAGCACATAACGCAAATAGTCGGCGGTCGGTCGGCCGGGACGGATACCGGGAATGAAGCCGCCGAACTTCTTCATTTCGTCGGCACGTTCGTCCGGGTTGAAGGTGATCGACACATAGAAGTACGTGAAGAAGATGATCAAACTGAAATAGATGCCGACGTAGACGGGGTTGCTCGGGTCTGACAGATAGCTGCCGACGAACTTGTCCCACCAGCTGTGCCCGCTCCCGGCGCCGCCGCTGCGCACCAGCTGGGTGATCAGGTTCGGGATGTAGATCAGCGAGGACGCGAAGATGACCGGGATGACGCCGGCCTGGTTGACCTTCAGCGGCAGGTACGTCGACGTTCCGCCGTACATTCGCCGGCCCACCATGCGCTTGGCGTACTGCACCGGGATGCGTCGTTGGCCCTGTTCCACGAACACCACGCCGACGATGATGAGCAGCGCGGCTCCCAGCACGGCGGCGAAAATCATGCCGCCGCGACTCTGCAGGATCTGGTTGCCCTCAGCGGGAATGCGGGCGGCGATGCCGACGAAAATCAGCAACGACATGCCGTTGCCGATCCCGCGTTCGGTGATCAGCTCGCCCATCCACATGACCAGCGCGGCGCCGGCGGTCATCACCAGCACGATCACGATCTCGGCGAAGATGCTCTGGTCGGCAAGGATGTCCAGCGAGCAGCCCTGGAGCAGGCCACCGTTCGCCGCCAGCGCCACGATGCTGGTGGCCTGCAGGATGGCCAGCGCGATCGCCAGATAACGCGTGTACTGCGTCATCTTCGCCTGCCCGGACTGACCTTCTTTGCGGAGTTCCTCGAAGCGGGGAATGACCACGGTGAGCAGCTGGACGATGATGCTCGCGGTGATGTACGGCATTACGCCCACCGCGAAGACTGTCAGCTTGAGCAGCGCACCGCCGGAGAACAGGTTGATCAGCGAATAGATCTGTCCGGCCTGGCCGCCGCTGGCTTCCTTGATGCACTGCTGGACATTGGGGAAGTTGACACCCGGAGACGGTAGCGCGGCGCCCAGCCGGTACAGCACCACGATGCTCAGCGTGAACAGGATCTTTCGTCTCAGGTCGGCTGTCCGCAGCGATGAGATGAAAGCCGAAAGCACTCTTCCTCCTGCGCAGCCGAACTCTGGTCGCGGCATGCCAACCGGGATTGGCCGGCTGGGTCCTTTTCCTAATCATTCCTGGGTTATTCCGCATGCACGTGCCTAATACCAGCAGGCCAGGACGTAGGACCGGCCACGATGCAAGCGCGTCAAACCGTGTACGAGACTAACAGCTAACCGGCGCAGCTCCGTCCACGGCACCACACGTCGTCGCCCGGTGCCACCTGTGCGGCGTAGAGTCTGGGGAGCTCGTTACATTGGCTAAGTAATAGAAACCTGTTTGCGGGGAGATGTCGATGACCCAGCTGGGTAGTGCCCGATTCGAGGGCGACACGTGGGATCTGGCGTCCAGTGTCGGGTTGACGGCCACCATGGTCGCGGCGGCGCGCGCCGTCGCCGCGCGGGACGCCGACGGTGCCGGCGCAGTAGCCGCCGACCACTTCGCCGAGCCGCTGGTCCGGGCCGTAGGTGTCGACTTCTTCTCCCGGTTGGCCGGGGGCGAGCTGGACCTGTCCGATCTCGACGAGGAAACCGCCACCGCAACAGCGCATTTCGCCAACGCCATGGCTGTTCGCACCAGGTTCTTCGACGACTTCTTCGCCGCAGCGACGGCGACCGGCATCCGGCAGGCCGTCATCTTGGCCGCCGGTCTGGACTCCCGCGCCTACCGGTTGCCCTGGCCGGCGGGCACCACGGGGTTCGAGGTCGACCAGCCCGCGGTGATCGAGTTCAAGACCGCCACGCTGTCCGGCTTGGGCGCCGAACCGACTGCGGACCGACGGACGGTGGCGGTCGATCTGCGCGAAGATTGGCCGGCCGCGCTCCGCGCGGCGGGCTTCGATCCCACCCAGCGCACCGCCTGGATCGCCGAGGGGTTGCTGGGGTATCTGCCGGCTGAGGCGCAGGACCGCCTGCTTGACCAGATCACCGCGCAGAGCGCGCCGGGCAGCCGGTTCGCCACCGAGGGTCTGCTGGACATCAACGAACTCAACGAAGACGAACTCCGGCGCCGGATGCGTCGCCACAATGAGCGCTGGAGCCGGCACGGCCTCGACTTCGACATGGCCGCGCTGGTCTACTTCGACGACCGCACCGATGCGGGGACCTACCTGTCCGAACGCGGGTGGCAGACGACCACCGCGAGCAACGCCGAGCTGTTCACCACGCACGGGCTGCCGCAGGCGCAGGGTGACGACGCCCCGTTCGGCGAGGTGGTCTTCCTCAGCGCGGAGCTGCGGTAACGATGTCCCAACCGGAGTCACAGCGATCCACCGGCGACAGCTGGGATCTGGCGTCCAGTGTGGGCGCAACCGCGACGATGGTTGCCGCCGCCCGGGCGGTGGCCAGCGAGCAGGACAACCCCGTCATCACCGACCCGTTCGCCGCACCGCTGGTGCGAGCCGTCGGGCTGGATTTCTTCACCCGCCTGATCGACGGTGAGGTCGCCGAAATCGCCGCCGACGACTCCCGCCGACGCGAGCTGACGTTGATGGCCGAGTCGATGGCCGTCCGCACCCGCTTCTTCGACGAGTTCTTCCTCGACGCCGCCCGCTCCGGCGTCCACCAGGCGGTGATCCTGGCGGCCGGCCTGGACGCGCGTGGCTACCGGCTGCACTGGCCGCGGGGCACCGTGGTCTATGAGATCGACCAGCCCAAGGTGATCGAGTTCAAGAACGCCACCATGTCGGAGCTGCGCGCCACCCCGTCGGCGCATCGCAAGGCGGTGAGCGTCGATCTGCGCGACGACTGGCCGGCAGCGCTGCGACGCAGCGGGTTCGAACCGTCGCGGGCCACCGCCTGGAGCGCCGAGGGCTTGTTGATGTATCTGCCACCCGACGCCCAGGACCGGCTCTTCGACAACATCACCGAGCTCAGCGGGCCGGGCAGCCGGGTGGCTACCGAATACCATCCCGAGTCCACGGTGCCGATGGCTGACCGCGCCCAGGAGTTCAACCGGCGCTGGGCCAATCTGGGCTGCGACATCGACCTGTCCGGGCTGTTCTACGTCGGCGAGCGCAACAACGTCGTCGACTACCTCACCGGGCACGGCTGGCAGGTGCGCACCCGGCCCCGCCGGGATCTGTACGCCGACTACGGGCTGGTCTTCCCGGACGAACCCGAGGTGGGCCAGTTGCGCGACATCGTCACGGTGACTGCGACGCGCGAATAGCGTTGCGGCTATTCGGGATTGGCCGCCGGCGCCCGGACCACCATCGGTACTGCCGGGAAGGCCCACGCCATCTCCGAGCGTGATTTGCGCAGCGCCGCGGTGCCGTAACCCTTCTTGCGGTGCTCGGGGTGGATCCAGATCCGCACATTCACCTCACCGTGCAGCAGCTCCCCGAAGACCATGCCCACCTTCTCGCCGGAGTCCACGGCGACGAACCAGGCCGCCTCCTCGTCGCGCAGCCGGCCCAGAGCCGCCCGGATCTCGTCGTCGATGGCGCCGGCCGGGGCGCCCGAGCCGTCCCCGGCGAACTTGATCTCCTCCGTTCGCGCGGTGAAGATGTCGCGGTCCTCCACTGCGGAGAATGCCCGCAGCTCCAGGGTCTCCCCCGAACTCGCCGGCCGCTCCTTGGCAGCAAAGCTGAGCTGTTTGTTCAGGTCGTCGAGCTCGGCCAGGGTCTTTGCGCGCGCATCCTGGGTGAGCTGCTCGAACGACATGCTCATCACGGCCTCGGCCGCCAGATGCGAGGTACCCAGCAGCTCGACGATGGCCTCGACCGCGGCCGGTTTGTTCTTCGCCGCCACTATCGCATCAGCAACCTCGTGCCGGCGTTCCAACGCGGCCAGTAGGGTATCGGCGATCTCTCGACGGATGGCGGTCTGGTCGTGGTCAGTCATCGCATAAGCGTAGAACGCCGCCCACCGATGCGCGCCACCAATCCGCCCGTCATACCAATCGCGATCGACTGAGCTCCAGGAACCGGCGATACCGGTCCTTGGTCGGCCCCACCCAGTCCGGCCGCGGCTCGACGACGTGCTCGACCCGCGCCCAGCGGCCTGCGTCGGTGATCACCGACTCCAGTCCGACAGCCATCCGGGCCAGGAAAGCCGCCCCCAGGGCCGCCCCCTCAGCGACCGCGGACAGCTGGACGGGCCGACCCGTGACGTCGGCAATGGCCTGCATCCAGGGCTGCAGCCGAGTGCCGCCGCCGGAGGCGATGATCCGCCGCACCGGCGCGCCGCTCAGTTCCAGCATCTGCCGGACGACGAAGCCGGACGCCTCGTAGGCGGCGCGCCGAAGGGCCGCGGCGTCGTGCGTCAGGTCCACGCCGTCGAGCAGGGCACGCCGGTCCGGATCGTGGAACGGGGTGCGCTCGCCACGGATGTAAGGCAACCACACTGGAACCCGACGCGGGTCACACGACATCGGATCAGCTTGTGCAACAACACGATCCACCCATCCCAGGAACATGCCACCGGCGTTGCTGGCACCGCCGATCATGCTCTTGCCGGGCGCGGTGTGCGGGATGGTCCACAAGCCCGGCACCTGCCGGGCGGCTGAAATCGTCGTCCATACGATCAATGTCGTGCCACAGAGCACCAGCACGTCGCCGTCCTGATCGGCGCCGGCGACGATCTGTTCACACAGCGCGTCGATGGCACCGGTCGCCAGTACAGCGGTGTTCTGCGCGTCGCCGTGCAGGTGACTGATCGGTGCACCGAAGGTCTCCACCCGGGGCATCTGCTCGGTGCCGGCGCCGCGCTGGGCGCACTCCGCCGCATTCCACCCCGCCCCGTCGAACAACGGCAATGAGGTGATGGCCGTTGCGAAGTCGATCACCGGCTGTCCCGCCAGCGCATGATTGGCAACTGCGGGCGCCGGCCAGTAGCCGGCGGCGTCCGGCGCCTGCGCGGCCGTCCAGCGCAGGAATTCGGCGGCCTCCCCCACCGCGGGAACGGGTTGTTCGGGAGCGTCGACCACCCGGCCGCGGCTGTCGCCGTACAACAGGCCCGGGGTGAGTGGCCGGCCGGCCGCGTCGACAGCGGTCATCGACGGCACCATCGACGCGACGGCCACCGCCCGGACTCGCCCGGCCCCAGCTTCGGTCACCCGGTGCAGGGCGACCACCGGACCCTGTCGCCACGCCTCGTCCGCGTCGTGTTCCAGTTGGTCCGGTTCGGGCACGCGGAGCTGGTGCGGAATGCGGGCCCGCGCCACTACGCGGCCGTTCTCGTCGGCCGCAACCGCCTTGACCGCCGTGGTGCCGACGTCGATGCCGATTGTGACGTCTTCGCGTGACACGGGCGCCACGGTACGCCAGCATTGGCAGACGTGACCCCTCGACCGCGTGCCCTGGTGACCGCTCCGCTGCGCGGACCGGGTTTCGCCAAACTGCGGGAGCTGCTCGACGTGGTGTACGACCCCTGGATCGAGCAGGTGCCGCTGCGCATCTACAGCGCCGAGCAGCTGGCTGAGCGGATCACCGCCGAAGCCGCCGAAGTCCTTGTGGTGGAAAGCGATTCGGTACAGGGTCCGGTGCTGGAATTGGGCCTGCGCGCGGTCGCGTCCACCCGTGGCGACCCGAACAATGTGGATGTCGCCGGTGCGACGGCGGCCGGCGTCCCGGTGTTGTACGCCCCGGGCCGCAACGCCGATGCGGTCGCCGAGCTGACGGTGGCCCTGCTGCTGGCCGTCACCCGCGCATTGTTGACCGCGGATGCGGATGTGCGCAGCGGCAACATGTTTCGCGATGGCACCATCCCCTATCAGCGCTTCCGCGGGGCTGAGATCGCGGGGCTCACCGCCGGGTTGGTGGGCCTGGGCGCCGTCGGCCGGGCCACCCGGTGGCGGCTGGCCGGCCTGGGTCTGCGGGTCATCGCGTGCGATCCGTACAGCGACGAGGCCGGGCACTCTTTGGGCGAGTTGCTGGCCGAGTCCGACATCGTCTCGCTGCACGCACCGGTCACCGAGGACACCACCGGGATGATCGGCGCCGAGCAGTTCGGTGCCATGCGGGACGGCGTGGTGTTCCTCAACACCGCACGCGCCCAACTGCACGACACCGATGCACTGGTCGATGCGCTGCGCAGCGGCAAGGTCGCCGCCGCCGGGCTGGATCATTTCGCGGGCGAGTGGCTGCCGGCCGATCACCCCCTGACCGGCATGCCCAACGTCGTACTCACCCCGCACATCGGCGGGGCCACCTGGAACACTGAGGCCCGGCAGGCGCAGATGGTTGCCGACGACCTGGAGGCACTGCTGTCCGGCGCCACGCCCGCCCATATCGTCAACCCGGAGGTGCTGGGCTCATGAAGTTCGTCGAGGACGCCGAAGTGGCGGTGCTCGCGGCGGCCAAGGACATGCTGCGCCGCGGACTGGTCGAAGGCACCGCCGGCAACATCTCGGCCCGCCGCTCCGACGGAAACCTGGTGATCACACCGTCGTCGGTGGACTATGCCGACATGGCACTCGACGACCTGGTGCTGGTCGACCCGGACGGCGCCGTACTGCACGCCAAGGACGGCCGGATGCCGTCCACCGAGCTGCAACTGCATCTGGCGTGCTTTGCGGCATTCGACGACATCGGCAGCGTCATCCACAGCCATCCCGTCTGGGCCACCATGTTCGCCGTGGCACACCAACCGATTCCGGCCTGCATCGACGAGTTCGCGGTCTACTGCGGCGGGGACGTGCGCTGCGCCGAGTACGCCGCGTCGGGTACCCCCGATGTCGGCACCAACGCGGTCAAAGCCCTGGCGGGACGCGGCGCGGCCCTGATCGCCAATCACGGCCTGGTGGCCGTCGGCCCCCGGCCGGCCACGGCGTTGCACATCACCGCACTCGTCGAGCGGACCGCGCAAATCGCCTGGGGTGCGCGAGCTCTGGGGGGTCCGGTGCCGGTGCCCGAAGAGGTCAACCGCAACTTCGCCGGCGTGTACACCTACCTGCGCGCGAACTCCTGAATCGCCGTACGCGGCTTAACCGAGACGCACCGGCAGCGACCCGTACACCGTCATGATGTTGGCCAGGTTGGGCAGCTGCATCCGGGGTTCGCCTATCTCGATATCGTTGGTATGACACCGCGGCCCCCATGTCGAACAGTGTTCGAGTCCGCGGGTCAATGAACCGATCCGCCGGTCACCGGCGGTGCGCTGACGCCCGGAACTGCCGAGGCGGACCGCCGTGGGTGCGGCCGAACAGCCTGCTGAAATATCCGGGATCGGGTATGCCGACCCGTCTGGCGACCTCGCCCACCGGGAGATCCGTATCGGCCAGCAACTCGCGAGCCTCGGCCATGCGGCGCTCGATGATCCATTCCTGCACGGTGCGTCCGGTGCGCCGGCGCACGATCGTGGTCAGGTGCCCGGGCGTCATCCCGACCTCGCCCGCCACGTCCCGCAGTGACAATGGTTCACCGTGTCGACGGTCGATCACCGCGAACACCTCTGCCAGCAGCGGTTCGCCGCTACGCCGCAGATCGGCCACCACGTCTTTGGCCAGGCGCGCCAGTTCGATCAGCAGCAGGGTCAGGTGCGCCAGGACCGCTTGCCGATAGCCGTCCTGGCGCAGGGTCAGCTCGGTCTGCATCGACTGGATCGCCTCATCCCACGCCGGTCGCCGGTCCGGGGGCACCTTCAGACACAGCACCCCACCCGTCCGGCCGTGCAGGAACGGGAACAGCAGCGGATGGGCCTGCCACGCCGGCCACGGGGACCGCGCGTCCTCTCCGAGGGCGGACGGATCGAAGAACACCGCGAATCCCTCCTCAGCCGGCGCTACCTGCGCGGGGTCGAGCACCTTGCCGGGAGCGACGACGCGCACCAATCCGGCCGCCGGCGCGTACCAGAGCGCCGGAAAGTCGTGGATGTGCGGGTGCGGCTCGACGAGCTGATCGCGCCGGGCTATTGAGACCGGGGGCGTGTCCGGATCACTGCGATACCGGTAGACCGGAACGCCTCCACGATGCTGACTGAGTCGAGTTGGGGCGGTCATCTAACCGAAGATAGTCCTAATTTCGACGAGAATCGACCAATGATGCTTGCGCTCAATACGGAACAATAGTGACATGACCAAACATCATCCACCTGACTACTTGCCTGCCACTGGCCTACCCGGCCTGCTGCCCGCGTACGACCTGATCGCACGGGTACTGGGATTTCGCCGCGTCTATGCCAGGCTGATCACGCACGCCGAACTCCGCGACGGCCAGCGGGTATTGGAAATCGGTTGCGGCACCGGCAATGTCCTCATCGCGGCCAAACGCTCGCACCCCGGGATCGACGCGGTGGGGACCGACCCCGACCCGCAGATACTGGACCGCGCGCGACGAAAGGCACACGGGCTGAGCGGCATTCGGTTCGAAGAAGGTTATGCCCAGCAGCTACCCTGCGCCGACGGCGAATTCGACCGGGTACTGTCCTCGATGATGCTGCACCACCTCCCCGACGACGCGAAACCTGCTGCCGCTGCCGAGATCTTCCGTGTGTTGCGGCCTGGCGGCAGCCTGCACCTGGTCGATATCGGCGGTGAGATGACCGCCCCGCCAGGCCCGATAGCCAGCCGGATGAGGAGCAACCACCACGCCGCCGGCAATCTCGGCGACGCGATTCCACGCCTGCTGGATACGGCCGGGTTTGACTGCGCGCAGGTCGCCACCCAGTCGCACCGCCTGCTCGGGCAGCTGGTGTATTACCGGGCCAGCCGCCCGGTCTGACCGCCGGCGACGCCCCGTTCGAGCTTTTGTTATATTGGCTAAGTATCAGTGAGTCCCCCGGATCGAGGAACCCGCATGACTGCCAGCACCGCACGGTACGACGGAGACACCTGGGATTTGGCGACCAGCGTCGGGGTGACCGCGACCATGGTCGCCGCCGGCCGCGCGATGGCCACGCGTGCCGAGAATCCGCTGATCAACGACCCGTTCGCCGAACCGCTGGTACGGGCGGTCGGCGTGGATCTGCTCAGCCGCCTGGCGACCGGTGCGACCACCGTCGCCGAACTCGACAGCGATCCGCAGCGCCCGTTCAGCGGGGTCGCCAACGTCGCGGAGAACATGGCCGTGCGCACCAAATTCTTCGACGAGTTCTTTCTGGAGGCGACGCGGGCGGGCATCAAGCAGGCTGTGATCCTCGCCTCCGGCCTAGACGCCCGGGCTTACCGGTTGACCTGGCCGGACCAGACCGTGGTCTACGAGATCGACCAGCCGCAGGTCATCGAGTTCAAGTCGCGCACCCTGGCCGAGTTGGGCGCGACCCCCAGTGCCGACCGGCGCGCCGTGTCCGTCGACCTGCGCGACGACTGGCCGACCGCGTTGCGTCAGGCGGGATTCAACCCCGCCCTGCCCACCGCGTGGAGCGCGGAGGGACTGCTGGGGTACCTGCCGCCGGAAGCCCAGGACCGCCTGCTGGACACCATCACCGAGCTCAGCGCGCCGGGCAGCCGGCTGGCCACCGAGGGCATGAACCGAACCGAGCCCGTCGACGAGAATGACCTACGGCAGCACATGGAAAAGGTCTCCGAACGCTGGCGCGCGCACGGATTCGACATCGACATGGGTAATCTGATCTACCTCGGTGAGCGCAACGAAGTCGCGGCGTACCTCACAGCTCATGGCTGGCAGATCACCACCATCGCCCTGCCGGAGCTGCGTGCGGCCAACGGTCTCCCGCCTGCCGTGGTGGAGGAGGATGCGCCCGCCGTCGAGATGCTCTACGTCAGCGGTACCCTGCCCGAGGACCACTAGGAGACATTGATGCCACGCGCTCACGACGACAACTGGGATCTGGCGTCCAGCGTCGGCGCCACCGCGACCATGGTCGCGGCCGGGCGCGCGATGGTCACGAACACGCCCGGCGGGTTGATCGACGACCCGTTCGCCGAACCGCTGGTGCGTGCCGTCGGGGTGGATTTCTTCACCAAGATGATGGACGGCAAACTCGACCCCGAGACGTTCGAGAACATCAACCCGGCACGGGTGCAGGCGATGATCGACGGAATGGGCGTGCGCACCAAGTACTTTGACGAGTACTTCGCGCAAGCCACCGACGCGGGGGTGCGACAGGTCGTGATCCTGGCGTCCGGACTGGACGCACGCGCCTACCGGCTGCCGTGGCCCGCCGGGACAGTGGTCTACGAGATCGACCAGCCACAGGTGATCGAGTTCAAGACCACCACCCTGGACGACCTCGGTGCTACGCCCACCGCAGATCGGCGGACGGTCGCGATCGACCTGCGCGGCGACTGGCCGACGGCGCTGCGGGCGGCGGGGCTTGATCCGACCCAACCGACGGCATGGCTTGCCGAAGGCCTACTGATCTACCTGCCGCCGGACGCCCAAGACCGGTTGTTCGACAACATCATCGCGCTGAGCGTCCCCGGAAGCACCATCGCAACCGAATTCGTCCCTGGCATAGTGGATTTCGATACCGATAAGGTTCGTGAGATGTCGGGAAGCTTCCGCGATCACGGCGTGGACATCGACATGGCCTCGCTGGTCTACTCCGGCGAGCGCAATCATGTCGTCGACTACCTGCGCGCCAGGGGCTGGGACACCGATGCGGTGACCCGCACCGAACTATTCGAACGACACAATCTGACGGTCCCCGCGCCCGAGAACAACGACCCGCTCGGCGAGATCATCTTCATCAGCGCGCGACTGACGGCCTAGAACCGCGCCTGCCCCAGCCACAGCACGCTGGCACCGCTGACCTTCTGCTCCAGTTGATCGACCATGCCGAGGACCGAACGCGTGAGCAACGCCCCGACAGCGTCGGGCAACGACGCCGCGCCCGGCTGCGAGGACGCCCGTGGCCGCAGCAGGTCCAGCAACGACGAGCCCGGATAGCTCACGATCCGCGCCGGCACGTCCGGGTCGAGGCCGGCGAGCACCTTGGCCCGGCGCACCGCGGTCCGAAAGCCGCCCAACTCGTCGACCAGACCCCGCTCGAAGGCATCGGCGCCGGTCCAAACCCGGCCGCGGGCAACGACATCCACGTCCTGAGTGGTCAGATTGCGGCCCTGCGCGGCGCGTTCGACGAAGTCGGTGTAGAACAGGTCGGCCTCGGCCTCCCGATGCGCCTGCTGCTCGGGGGTGAACGGCGCGTCGATCGACCAGGCGTCGGCATTGGCATTGGTGCGCACGGTTTCCGACGCGACCCCGAGTCGGTCCTTGAGGTCCCGCACCACCAACTTGCCGGTGATGACGCCGATGGATCCGGTGATGGTGCCGGGATTCGCCACGATGGCATCGGCGCCCATCGACACGTAGTACCCGCCGGACGCGGCGACCGATCCCATCGAGGCCACTACCGGCTTGCCGCGCTCGCGTGCGCGTTTGACCTCGCGCCAGATGCTCTCCGACGCCGTCACGGACCCGCCGGGGCTGTCCACCCGCAGCACGATCGCCGAGATGGCGTCATCGGCCGCCGCCTCCCGCAGCGCCGCAGCGATCGTGTCGCCGCCGGCATTCGACGGCCCCAACGGCAGGCCCTGCGGCCCGCCCCGGCCGTTGACGATGGCACCCTCGACGGTGACCACGGCAACCGTCGGCTTGGGCCGGCGTCCCGGGATCGACGGCACCGGCGGCGACAGCCGCGACCGCGCCGAGCCGGCATAGCGGGCCAGATACATCCGCGGCGGCGTCTCATCCGGGTCGGCATCCGCGCGATCAGACGAATCATGGTGCGCATCAGTCAGTTCCGCGATGCGCGCATATGCCTCGTCGCGGAATCCGATCCGGTCCACCAGCCCGGAGGCCAGCGCGTCGTCACGCAGCAGCGGAGCGCGATCGGCCAGCTCGTCCAGGGCGCCGGCATCGATCCGGCGCGACTCGGCGACGGCCTGCCACACCTGATCCTGCAGACTCTCCAGCATGCGGGTCACCGCTTCGCGATGGGCGTCGGTGAAGCCGTCCTCGGTGAAAAGGTTTGCCGCCGACTTGTATTCGCCGCGCGCGATGAACTGGGCCTCGATGCCCGCTTTGGCCAGGGCATCGCGCAGGAACATCGCGTTGCTCGCGAAGCCGATCAGCCCGACCTCACCCGAAGGCTGCATCCAGACCTCACGGAATGCCGACGCCAGGTAATAGGACAGCGTGCCCGGGAAAGTCTCCGCCCAGGCCAGCGACGGCTTGACGGCACTGAACGCAGCGATGGCGTCCCGCAATTCCTGGACCGCGCCGATCGGTGACGGGGACAGCTGCACGCGGGCGATCAGCCCGGCGACGCGCGGGTCTTCGGCGGCACGGTGAATCGCGGCGACCGCCTCGCGCAGCGGCAGCTGCCGGCCGCCGCCGCTGATGATCGTGAGCGGGTCGAACCCGGTGGTCTCCGGCGGCATGCTGCGCAGGTCGAACTCGAGGACGCACCCGTTGGGTATGCCGTGGTGACGGGCGGTGTCGACCCGGTCGACCAGCGCCCGCACGTCGTCGACTCCGGGCAGGTTAGGCAGAAAGGCGAACATGTTCTGCAGCGTACCGATCGGTACCGACCCGCCTGGCCGGCACCGGTAGCGTGCTAGCGGTGAGGTTCGCCATCTCGATCCCCCAACTCGGCTCGCCGGACTTCGACACCGCGCAGTTGCAGGACTACCTCGCCCGCGCCGAAGAACTGGGTTTCGAGGGCGGGTGGACCCTGGAACAGGCCATCGGCGGGTCAGCCCTGCTGGCGCCCCTCGAGGTGCTGGCCTATGCCGCGGCGTGCACCCGGCGGCTGCGCCTGGGGGTGGCCGTGCTGGTGACGTCGCTGCACGATCCGCTGCAGCTGGCCTCAGCCGTGACCGCCGTCGACCGGCTCAGCGGCGGCAGGCTCGACCTCGGCGTGGTCGCCGGCGGAGGTTCGCGCCGGTTCGGCGCTTTCGGCATCGAGAAGTCCACGCATGTCCGGTATTTCACCGAGGGGCTGGAATTGATGCGCGCCGCCTGGTCCGACGAGCCGACGGTGAACTTCCACGGCCGGTTTCGCGACGTCGACAATCTGCCGATCCAACCCAAACCCGTGCAACGGCCGCATCCACCGATCTGGTTCGGCGGACGCGCCCCCGCCGCCCTGGCCCGCGCGGCCCGCCTAGGCGATGCGTTCATCGGCGCGGGGTCGTCGACCACCGCCGCGTTCGCCGAAGCGGTGCGCATCGTGCGCTCTGAACTGGCCGGCCAAGGCAGAGATCCCCGGCGGTTCACCATCGCCAAACGCGTCTACGTGATGGTCGACGACGACGCCGAGCGTGCCCGCGACACAGCGCTGGCCGGGCTGTACCGCATCTACGGCGAGAGGTCCGGCCTGGAGGCGGTCGCGGTGACCGGCACCCCGGCGCAGGTGGCCCACGGGCTGTCCGAGGTCATGTATGCGGGCGCGCAGATGTTGCTGCTCAATCCCGTCGGCGCTGACGTTGCGCAGGACCGCGAGCAGATGGAACGGCTTGCCCTGGAAGTGATTTCGCGGCTGGGTTAGAGCTCGGTGGCCGAACCGCCCGCAGCGGTGATCTTCTCGCGGGCGCTGCCGCTGAACTTGTGCGCGGTCACCTCGACGCCGACGGTCAGCTTGCCGTCGCCCAGCACCTTGACCAAGCTGTTCTTGCGAACGGCACCCTTGGCCACCAGCTCGTCGACGCCGACCGTGCCGCCCTGCGGGAAGAGCCGGTTGATGTCACCGACGTTGACCACCTGGTACTCGGTGCGGAACCGGTTGCGGAAGCCCTTCAGCTTGGGCAGTCGCATGTGGATGGGCATCTGCCCACCTTCGAAGGTGGCCGGCACGTTCTTGCGGGCTTTGGTGCCCTTGGTGCCGCGGCCCGCGGTCTTGCCCTTGGAACCCTCACCGCGACCGACACGCGTGCGCGCCGTCTTCGACCCGCGCGCAGGCTTGAGGTCGTGCAGTTTGATGGTCACTTGGCCTCCTCCACCTCAACGAGGTGACTCACCACGGCGATCAGACCGCGCGTCTGTGCGTTGTCCTCACGGATCACCGAGTGGCTGATCTTGCGCAGGCCCAGGGTGCGCAGGCTCTCGCGCTGCTTCCAGCGCGCCCCGATGGTGCTGCGCACCTGAGTGATCTTCAGTTGACTCATGGTTGTGCTCCCGCTTCTCGGTTCTGGGAGGCACTGGCCAGCGCATCGCTTTCGCGGCGCGCCTTGAGCATCCCGGCCGGGGCGACATCCTCGATCGGCAGACCGCGCCGGGCGGCCACCTCCTCGGGGCGCTGCAGCATCTTGAGCGCGGTGACGGTGGCGTGCACCACGTTGATCGCGTTGTCACTGCCCAGCGACTTCGCCAGAATGTCGTGCACGCCAGCGCATTCCAGCACCGCGCGGGCGGCGCCACCGGCGATCACACCGGTACCCGGGCTGGCCGGACGCAGCAGCACGACGCCGGCCGCGGCCTCCCCCTGCACCGGATGCGTGATGGTTCCGCGGATCAGCGGGACCCGGAAGAAGCCCTTGCGGGCCTCCTCGACACCCTTGGCGATGGCCGCCGGGACTTCCTTGGCCTTGCCGTAGCCGACGCCGACCATGCCGTTGCCGTCACCGACGATGACCAGGGCGGTGAAGCTGAACCGCCGACCACCCTTGACCACCTTGGAGACGCGGTTGATCGCGACGACCCGCTCCAGGTAGTTGCTCTTGTCGCCGTCACGGTCGCGGTCGCGGCCACCCCGGCCACCACCGTCGCGCCGGCCTCGCCCATCGCGGCTGTCACGGTTGTCCGGGCCCCGGTTGTCTGCCGAGCCTCCAGCGGACTGCTCCGCCATTATGCGGTCCTTCCGTTTATCAGGCTTGCGTTGTTCATCAGAATCGCAATCCGTTCTCGCGGGCGGCATCGGCCAGAGCCGCGATTCGTCCGCCGTAGGTGTAGCCGCCGCGGTCGAATACCACGGAGTCGACGCCGGCAGCCTTGGCCCGCTCGGCGATCAACTGGCCGACCCGCACGCTGCGGGCCTTCTTGTCCCCGTCCAGTCCGCGAACGTCGGCTTCGATGGACGAAGCCGCGGCCACGGTGGTGCCGTTGAGGTCGTTCACCAGTTGCACGTGAATGTGCCGCGACGACCGGTTCACCACGAGGCGGGGACGCTCCGCGGTGCCGGAAACCTTCTTGCGCAGCCGTGCGTGCCGGCGCAGCCGGGACACCCGCCTGGTAGCGGATACGTTCTGCCCCACTGTCTTTCGCGCGTCGGATGCAGTCTGTGATTGCGCCATGACTACTTACCTGTCTTTCCGACCTTGCGGCGGATCTGCTCACCCTCGTAGCGCACGCCCTTGCCCTTGTAGGGGTCGGGGCGGCGCAGGCGGCGGATGTTCGCCGAGATTTGGCCGACCTTCTGCTTGTCGATCCCAGAGATCGTGAACTTGGTGGGCGCCTGCACCGCGAACGTGATGCCCTCGGGCGCCTCGATCACCACGGGATGGCTGTAGCCGAGCGCGAACTCCAGGTTGGTTCCCTTGAGCTGCACGCGGTAACCGACGCCGTGGATCTCCATCTTGGTGGTGTAGCCCTCCGTCACACCCGTGACCAGGTTGGCCACCAGGGTGCGGGACAGCCCGTGCAGCGAGCGGTTCTGCCGCTCGTCGTTCGGCCGGGCCACCACGATGGCGCCATCGTCGTTGCGCGACACCGTGATCGGGTCGGCGACGGTCAACTCCAGGGCGCCCTTGGGGCCCTTGACCGAGACGTTCTGGCCGTCGATGGTGACGTCGACTCCGGACGGGACCGGAACCGGTTGCTTACCGATACGTGACATGTCTGCTTACCCCCTTACCAGACGTACGCGAGGACTTCGCCGCCCACGCCCTGCCTGGCTGCCTGGCGATCGGTGAGCAGACCCGAGGACGTCGAGATGATCGCCACACCGAGGCCACCGAGCACCCGCGGCAGATTGGTGGACTTGGCGTACACCCGCAGACCGGGCTTGGAGACGCGCTTCAAGCCCGCGATGCTGCGCTCGCGGCTGGGTCCGTACTTGAGCTGCACCACCAGCGACTTGCCGACCCGAGCATCCTCGGTGTGGAAGTCGGTGATGTAGCCCTCGCTCTTGAGGATCTGGGCGATGTTCGCCTTGATCTTCGAGTGCGGCAGGCTCACTTCGTCGTGGTACGCCGAGTTGGCGTTGCGCAGCCGCGTCAAGAAGTCTGCGATCGGATCCGTCATAGTCATCGGGCGCTACTCCTCTTCGTCGCTGCGCTCCGCATCGTCGTCATCGCGGTCATGATCAAGTCCCTACGTCCCGTCACCAACTGCTCTTCTGCACGCCGGGCAGCTCACCCGCATGCGCCATTTCGCGCAGGCAGATCCGGCACAGCCCGAACTTGCGGAACACCGCGCGCGGACGGCCGCACTTGCTGCAGCGCGTGTAGCCGCGTACCGCGAACTTCGGCTTGCGTGCGGCCTTGTTGACCAATGCCTTCTTCGCCATTACTCAGTTCTCCTTGAACGGAAAGCCGAGGGCCCGCAACAGCGCTCGTCCTTCGTCGTCGTTCGTCGCCGAAGTGACGACGCTGATGTCCATGCCCCGCACCCGGTCGATCTTGTCCACGTCGATCTCGTGGAACACCGACTGCTCGGCGAGGCCGAAGGTGTAGTTGCCGACACCGTCGAACTGCTTGGGCGACAAGCCGCGGAAGTCACGGATACGCGGCAGCGCGATCGAGGTGAGCCGGTCCAGGAACTCCCACATCCGGTCGCCGCGCAGCGTGACCCGGGCGCCGATGGGCATGCCCTCACGTAATTTGAACTGCGCGATGGATTTACGCGCTTTGCGAATTTCCGGACGCTGCCCGGTGATCAGGCCCAGGTCGTTGACCGCGCCGTTGATCAGCTTTGCGTCGCGGGCGGCCTCGCCCACTCCCATGTTGACCACGACCTTGGTCACCGTCGGGATCTGCATCACGTTGGCGTAGCCGAACTGCTTGTGCAGCGCATCGCGAATCTCGTTGCGGTAGCGCTCTTTCAGGCGCGGCTGAGTTTTCTCTGCAGTGGTCATGCTAGATGTCCTTGCCATTGCGCTTGGAGATGCGGACCCGCTTGCCGGTTTCCTCGTCGACCCGGTAGGTGATCCGGGTCGGCTTGCCGTCGGAGTCCACCACCATCACGTTGGAGACGTGGATCGGAGCCTCCTGGGTGACGATGCCACCGGAGCGGGCGCCGCGCTGGTTGGTCGAGACAGCGGTGTGCTTCTTGATCCGGTTGACGCCTTCGACCAGTACCCGGTTGCGCTCCGGGTAGGCCTGGATGACCTTGCCTTTGGCGCCCTTGTCCTTGCCGGCGATGACCAGCACGGTGTCGCCCTTGTGGACCTTCATCTACAACACCTCCGGTGCGAGCGAGATGATCTTCATGAACTTCTTCTCGCGCAGTTCTCGGCCGACCGGGCCGAAGATGCGGGTGCCGCGCGGGTCGTTGTCGGGCTTGATGATCACCGCGGCGTTCTCGTCGAACTTGATGTAGCTGCCGTCGGGACGACGGCGTTCCTTGACGGTGCGCACCACAACGGCCTTCACCACGTCACCCCGCTTGACGTTGCCGCCGGGGATGGCGTCCTTGACCGTGGCGACGATGACGTCCCCGATGCCGGCGTAGCGTCGCGACGATCCACCGAGCACCCGGATGCACAAGATCTCCTTGGCGCCGGTGTTATCGGCGACCTTCAGCCGCGATTCCTGCTGAATCACTCGATCTCCTGACCTGGTTTTGACGTGTGCACGGCAGGAGAAACTCACCCAACGTGCGCGGTCTGTTCGTCACCGAAGAGCACGCAGGGCCAGCAGGTGCTCTCGCATGCCGGCCGAGGTCTGCCCAAGGCAACCCCCTGAGTCTAGGGGAAGGCCAGCTCAGCGCCAAATTGCGAAGTGAACGCCACCCGGCGGATCAGTGACGCCGGCGTTTGAGCCGCCCGGATCAGGCAATACGCCCCGCGTGCGAATAGTCATCACCGGAGCATCCGGCAACGTCGGGACCGCGTTGCTGCGCAGGCTGACAGCCGGTGGAGCAGACCACGAACTGATCGGCGTCGTGCGACGCCCACCACCGCCCACTGGGGTCTATCAGCGGGTCCAGTGGCACGCGATCGACCTCGCCGAGGCAGACTCGGCCGCCGAGTTGCCCGCCATCGTCGCGAGCGCCGACGCCGTCGTCCACCTCGCCTGGGGGTTCCAGCCCACGCGCAACACCGAGTATCTGACGCGCCTCGGCGTCGGTGGAACCACCAGGGTGCTCCAGGCGGCGCACTCGGCCGGGGTGGGCCAGTTGCTGCACATGTCGTCGGTCGGAACCTACGCGGCCGGACGCTACGGCGAGCGGGTGGACGAATCGTGGTCGACCAGGGGCATTCCGTCATCGCCCTACAGCCGCGACAAGTCCGCCGCCGAGGCCCGACTCGACGAATACCAGAGCACGCACGGCAAAGATGCTGTGCCGATCACCCGGATGCGGCCGGGCTTCATCGTGCAGCGTGCCGCCGCCAGCGGGTTGATGCGCTACGCGCTGCCCGGGTACGTGCCCATGCGCGTTGTACCCCTGCTGCCGCTGTTGCCCCTGGATCGCGGGTTGACCATCCCGTTGGTCCACGCCGACGATGTCGCCGACGCTTTCATCGCGGCGCTGGAGCGACGTGCCACCGGAGCCTTCAACCTGGCGGCCGAACCCCCGATCACGCGGCAGGACGTCGCGCAGGTGCTCGGCGCGCGGTCCGTGCATGTGCCCGCCGGCCTGCTGGGCACCCTGGTGGACCTCAGCTGGCGCGCCCGATTGCAGCCCATCGACCGGGGCTGGTTGGATATGGCGTTCGGCGTCCCGCTGCTGGACTGCTCGCGCGCCCGCGCCGAGCTGGACTGGAATCCGCGATTCTCATCGGTGCAGGCGCTTGCCGAGGTGATCGACGGGGTGGCCGGCGCGGCGCACACCGACAGCGCGCCGCTCCGCCGCCGGTCGATGTTCGAGCAGCTGTACCGCGACCTCACCAAGGGTCCGTTGAGCACCCGTCAGCTGCCCTGACCGAGCTGAGGTGGGCGGCGACGTCGGCGGCGAGGCCAGGGGCTCGTCTGCGGAACGACCGCAACGGGCCGATCAGCGGCTCCTCGTAGCCGGCGAACCACAATCCCGCTGCGGCGCTTGGTGTTCCATTCACCAGCGGCGCACCGTCTGCGTCGAGCACGCCGAGGTGACCGACCATCGACTCGAGTCCGCGCCGGTATCCGGTGGCGGCGATGACGACGTCGGGTCGCACCGTGGTGCCGTCCGTCAGCAACACGCTGTCGCCGTCGAATCGTTCGACGGCTGTCACGATCTCGATCCTGCCGCCTCTGACCTTGGTTACCAGTTCGTCCGCCACGGTGGGGATGCGACCGTCCTGGAGTAGCGCACTGTAGATCCCCTGCGCCGGGGCCGGCAGCCCGCGACCGCTCAAGTCGCCGAACCACAGGCGTTGCGCTACCGCGGCGGCGCGGTCCAGGACCGGCACCGGCAGATGACTGAAAGCACCGGTGAACGCATCGACAGGCAGTCCGGCGACTGCGCGCGGCACCAGATGCGGTGGTGTTCTGATAGCCATCCGGACCCGACCGGCGGCGCCGTCACACAGTTGCAGGGCAATGTCGGTGCCGGAATTTCCCGAGCCGACCACCAGGACGTCACGCCCGGCATAGGGCAGCGCGTTCTGGTAGTCGGCGGCGTGCAGGACGGCACCGGTGAACTGTTCGAGACCGGGCCAGGGCGGCAGCATCGGCGTGTGATAGTTGCCCGCAGCCACGATCACCGCTGTGGCAGTGAAGGTTTCGTGATCGGTCACCAGCCGCCACCTACCCGCGTCGCGGTCCAGCTGGTGCACCGTCACACCCAGGCGCAGTCGCAGGCCCTGACGCCGTGCGTACTCGTCGAAATAGCTGACCATGTCCTCGCGGCCCGGCCAACGCCCGTACCGGCGGGGAATGCGCTGACCCGGCAGATGGGACCAGAAGCCGCACGTGTTCAACCTGAACCCGTCGTAGAGCTGCCGCCACGACGATGCCGGGGTGTCGGCGCGGTCGAGCACGAGTGCGTCGATTCCCCGGTCGTGGCCCAGCTGGCGAGCCACGGCCATGCCGCACGGGCCGGCGCCGATGACGACGACCTGCTCGGAGCTCAGTCTCCCTGCCGTATCCACGCGCAGATATACAACGTCATCGCCACCACCAGTCCGATCAGCACCCACTGCACGATAGCCTGGTCGATCCAGGAACCGGGTGGTGGCGAGCCGGGCAGGAAATTGCGCAACGGCACCACGGCGAACAGCATCGCGGCATACCAACTGGCGATGGGCGGCAGGAACTTCCGTTTGTTGAGCAGCATCGGAATCGCCACCAGCAGCGCCAGGGTGGGCAGCGCGATCAGCACCAGGCAGATGCCCAGGTCGAAGATCAGCGGACCCTTTGCCCGCTTGAAGGTGATGACGACATTTCCGTTCTCCATAGTGCGTGACGTCGGCAACGCGGCGGGGTCGTGGACCCGGCTGACGCTGATGTCCCACCCGTCCAACGATCCGGTCACCTCGACGCGGGCCGGCACCTTCCGCAGGCCTTCGGCAAGGCTGACGAACGCATCTGCTGAGATCGGTTCAGTGCGATACGTGTCGAAGGGCCAGTTTCCGGGATCGCCGTGCGCCTCGACCGTGCTGGTGAGTTGGGCTGGAGCCTGCCCTTTCGGATAATGCAGGTCGCCCAGGTCGCTCGGCGGATACAGGCGCACGGCGACATCGGTGCCCAATACGTCGAAGCGGTTGTCGTACGCCGAAATTGCCGGATAAACAAGAACATTCACGGTAAGCCGGTTGGTGACAGGCTTCAGCTCCTCTAACCGCAGCTGCACGATCGTGGCATCGCCCCCGCCCTGGCTCAGGTCCAGCGGCGGTAGCGGCCCCGCTGACTTCTGCAGGAAGTGAACGCCGATCAGGGACAGGGCGTAGGTGATCACGACGAGCGTGACCACCCCGACGCCGATCAGGATGCGGGGTTTGTCCGGCTTCTTGCGGACCGGTTTCGTCTTTGCGGGCGGTTCGCCGGCCGCGTCTGGGGAGCTCTCCGCCGCCGGACCCGGCGGCGCTGCGGTGGTCATCGACCGCTACCAACCCAGACCTGCGTATCCGAGCCAACTCGTCGGGACACGGGGTCCGATGCTAGCGAACTCGTGCCGCCTGCGCGTCCCGGGTGAAGTAGCTTCACCCGCAGTCCATCTCGCGGTAATGCGCAGGTCGCTTTGCCTGCGGCCGAGGGGGCACACTCCCTGTGAGATCGGTGTGGGAATCATTGGGCTACAGACGGTTTGGCGACGCCCAGGACTGGTCGAACAGCCGCCGGACACCAGGGATTCATCCGGTGCCGACGGACGGTTCATGCACTGTTCGCTTGCGCACCGATTTCGGCGGTTGTAAATGTCAAGGTGCGTCGCAACCAGGACGACGGGATCGATTGCGCCGCTGCGCATCGCTGCGCGCGGCTGAAACCTCTGTTGTTCTCAAGGGAGCCATAGCATGAAGCGCCACCGACGTAGTGGGACGATGGCCGTGCTGGCCACGGGGGTGCTGGCCCTCGCGGGGTGCAGCAGCGCGGCCCATGCGACCCTGCCGTACACCAACGGAGCCAAAGTGGACTGTGGCGGCAAGCAGACGTTGACGGCCAGCGGGTCGACAGCGCAAACGTTCGCGATGCAGCGCTTCGTCGACGCCTACCAGACCGCCTGCCAGCAACAGACACTCAGATACGAAGCGATCGGGTCGGGCGCGGGTATCAGTGAATTCCTCTCCGGCAAAACCGATTTCGCTGGTTCGGACACGCCGTTGTCCGGTGATCAGTACGCCGCCGCCAAGCAACGCTGCGGCGGTGCCGACGCGTGGAACCTGCCCGTGGTGTTCGGCCCGATGGCCATCACCTACAACCTCCCGAACGTGGACTCGCTGGTGCTCGACGGTCCCACGCTGGCCAAGATCTTCAACGGCACCATCACCCGCTGGGACGACCCGGCCCTCACCGCGCTCAACGCATCCATGCCGGCAGCGGAGATCCGGGTCATCTACCGCAGCGACGCCTCCGGCACCACCCACAACTTCCAGTCCTATCTGCAGGCCGCATCCGGCGGCGCGTGGAGTCAAGGCGCCAGCAAAACGTTCAGCGGGGGCGTCGGCACCGGGGCGGTCGGCAACGACGGCACGGCGGCGCTGGTGAAGTCCACCGAGGGCGCGATCAGTTACAACGAACTGTCCTTCGCCCTCAAGCAGGGGCTCTACGCCGCGGAGATCAAGACCCCGGCGAGTCGCCGGTCGCTGCGGCCGGTCCGGATCGGCACCGACGCGCTCGGCAAGACCATTCGGGGCGCCAAGATCGTCGGCCGGGGAAACGACATCGTGCTGGATATCTCGTCGTTCTACAACCCCGCCCAACCCGACGTCTACCCGATCGTCATGGCCACCTACGAGATCGTCTGCTCCCGGTACCCCTCGCCCGATGTCGCGATGGCAGTCAAGGCGTTCCTGCAGGCGGCGATCGGCCCCGGCCAGGTCGACCTGAACCGGGTCGGTTACATCCCGTTGTCCCCGCAGTTCCAGGCGAGGGTCTCCGAGGCCGTGGACGCGATCAGCGCCCCCGGCGCCGCCCAGGCCGAAGAATGATCTGCCGACCCGGGCGGGTCAGTCCGATTGTCTTCGATACGCGAAGATGAACAGGGTCATCGCGACGATGAGTGCGAGCACCACCCACATCGTGATGGCCTGGTCAACCCAGGAGCCGGGCGGCGGCGAGCCGGGCAGGATGTTGCGCAACGGCACCACGGCGAACAGCATTGCCGCAAACCAGGAAACGAACGGAGGCAAGAATTTCTTCTTACCCAGGGCCATGGGAATCGATACCCACAACGCCAAGGCGGGTAACGCGATCAGCACCACGAGAATGCCCAAGTCAAATATGAGCGTGCCTTTGGATCGGTGCAGCGTAATGACGACATCGGTTGGTCGCTCTGCTGTTCCACTGTATTCGCCGGGAACACGCTTGACAGTGACATCCCAACCGTCGGGTGCTCCTACGACCTCGATACGGCCGTCTTCGACAGTGCGGTTGTCGCCGGTCCCAAGTATGACATCGGCTTGGACCAGGCCGGTGGTGTACGAGTCGAAGGGCCAGATCGCGGGATCACCTTCGGCCTCTATGACCGTGCTCGCTTGAGCCGGCGTCTTACCCACCGGGTACTGCAGGTCGCCTAAATCGTTCTCGGGGTACAGCTGCACCGTGATGGGCTGCGCGAGCGCCTTGTCTTTCAATTTCTCCTTTTCAGGAATGACAAGGACATTCACCGTCAGACGATTGGCGACCGTGTCCAGCTTCTCCAGTCGCACCTTCACCACGGTGTCATTGTTGGCTTCCAAGTCCACGTCTGGTGCGCCAGTGGACGTGGTCAGCAGGTGTACCCCCACCAGCGACAGCACATAGATCAGGATCACAGTGAGGACCACACCGATATCCACGAGGACGCGCTTTCCTCGGGCCCTCGCCTCGGATCCCGTCTGATCGGCCGGCATCGTCGGCGGCGGTGCGGTCGGCGGGGCCTGATGGCTCATCGGACGCAGCCTTTCATTAGCAAGGGCGAAGAAAGGCTATTGAAACTCATAGATTTTCCCGCCGCAATGCGCCACGCGAAATTATTCGACGCGGGTCGAATCCGCCGCACAGCGAAATCCGATGTGGGTTGTCGCGGTGTCCTGCGACTGCGGCGAGCGGGCCGCGGGACGGTACCGGTGACAGTATTCCGGTGCGCACAGATGCGAACCGCCTTTGAGCGTCTGGCTCACCGCGGGATCGGCCGGCCCGGCGGGGGCGCAGCAGGCTTTCGGGGGCTGGTCGGGTCGGTGGTGGGCGCTGAATTCTGTTGTGGTCCACTCCCACACGTTCCCGATCATGTCGAGCAACCCGAAGCCGTTCGGCGGGAAGGTACCCACCGGTGAGGACCCGACCCAACCCAGCGCGCCGTCGTTGCGGTACGGAAATCTGCCCTGCCAGGTGTTGGCCATCAACCGGCCGCCGGGCCGCTCGTCCGCGCCCCACGGGTAGGCGCTCACCGTCCCGGCTCGTGCGGCGTACTCCCATTCGGCCTCGGTCGGCAAACGCCGCCCGGCCCACCGCGCATAGGCCGCAGCATCGGGATAGGCCACCTGAACGACAGGGTGGTCGGCTTTGGCGGCCACCTCGCTGTCCGGGCCGAGCGGGTGCCGCCAGCACGCGCCCGGCGCCCAGTCCCACCACTGCCGCCAGTCGCGCAAGTCGACCGGGCCCGGTGTCGTCCGGAACACCATCGCGCCCGGACGCAACTCGTCCGGAGCCACACCGGGATACAGTGCGGGGTCCAGGGGTTGCTCGGCTACCGTCACATAGCCTGTGGCAGCGACGAATTCGGCGAACTGGGCATTGGTGACCGGGTGTTTCTCCAGCGCGAAATCAGCCACCGACACGGTGTGGATCGGCGCTTCCTCGGGATAGAAACTCGTTGACCCCATGCGGAAAGGTCCACCGGTCACTGCGACAAGCTCGGTCAGCACGTCTTCAGGGTATGACGACGGCGAAATCCTGCGTCAACGTGGATTTGGCTGCGCTGAATCCGGGGGAACCGGATCTGCCCTCGAGATGAATGGTCACCAGGTATTGCTTGGTGTTCGTCCAGATGTGGGTGACGCGGTCGGCGAAGTCGATCCCGCCGGAGGGCCCCTGCAGGGTGCCGGTGAGCTGTTCGCTGCTGAAACCACAGAACGGCGCGCCCGTCACCGATAATTTCAGACGCGGCGCCGTGCCGCCGACGCCGGCGGTATGGCGCAGGAAAGCGCTCTCCGGTTCCAGTTCCGTCGCGGTGATGGTCACCGTGGCGGACATGGCGTGCGGACCGGTCAACGTCAGCGCCGTATCCCCGTCGCCGGGTGCCGTGCTCCACCCGTCGGGGACGCTGATCGTGATGCGCGGCGCGGCCGGGTCGGCGACCGCGGCGACCGCGGCGGGGCCGTCCCCGTCCGGGGCCGCAGGGCAGACCAGCGTCTCGGGTGCCAGGTTCTCGGACTGGGTGGCCGCGATGCCCGGCACCGGCATCGCAGGGTCCGAATGCTGAGGCGGTGCGGCAGTCCCCCCGGTGTTCTGGCAACTGACGACCACCATCGAGATGCCCAGCAGAAAACCCAACCCGACCAGCCGACGCACCGCGGACTCAATCCCGCGAAAAGGCAAGGGCGATATCTTTTTCCACGTCTTCGTAAGGCCGGCCCGACAGGTCGACGGTGACCTGGGCGACGGTGGCACCGGTCAGGATGAACGGCGCCTTGTAGCGACTGGACACGCTCGAGCCACCATTGCGGCCCACCGTGAGGCCGGCGCCGGCCAACCCGAATGTGCCCGGATGGGACACCACTTCCGGCAACGTCCCGACCACGTGCTCATCGAAATAGAGCGTCACGTCGCCGATCGGAGTGTGACTGTTCGGGACGGTGCCGCTGCGTTCGTAACGAACACCGAACAGGTGCCGACCCAGCGGGATAGGGCCATTGGACGAGACCTCCTGCTGGCGCTCACCGAGAAAGTTGTAGACGTAATGCAGGCGCCCGTCCTGCAGGAACAGCACGTGCCCGCCGTGCGCGCTGCCCTGTTTGAACAGCACGCCTTCGGCTCCGGTGGTGTCCACGGTGACGTCGGCCAGCACCGCGAACGAACGGCCGCGAATCTCGGCGACCGAGCCGATGCCCACGTCGGCGCAGTTGGGGTAGTAGACGTAACTGTTGCGGTCGCCGCTCAGATAGGGCCGGAACCTGGTCAGCGTCTCGAGCATGTTCAGGTCGGCCAGCGGCAGCCCGTTGTACTTCTCCGCCTCGGCGAACCACAACGCCTTGAGTTCTTCGAGCTTCTCCGGGTGCTCGGCGGCCAGATCGTGGCACTGGCTGCGATCGGCGTCGAGGTGGAACAGCTCCCACTGGTCTCTGTCGAAGTGCGACCAACCCGCGGGCGAGGCGGCGTGGATGGTGTTGGCGAACCACCCTTCGTGCCAGATCCCCCGGGTGCCGAGCATGGTGTAGAACTGCGTCTTCTTGCCGGTGTCTGCCGCTGGATCATCAAGGGCGGCTTTGAAACTCACCCCGTCGAGGGGTTTCTGCGGAATGCCCTTGACGGTGTCCGGGGGCGTCATTCCCAAAAGTTCGTACACGGTCGGGGTGATGTCGCAGACGTTGATGTAGTTGTCGCGGACCGCACCGTGCGCGGCAATGCCGTTGGGCCAGGAGATGATCGCGGTGTCGGCGATACCGCCCTCGTGCGACGAGTAGCGCTTGAACAGCTTGTACGGCGTGTTGAAACCCATCGCCCAGCCGATCGGATAGTGGTTGTAGGTCTCCGGCCCGCCGAGGTGGTCGAACTGCTTCATGCTTTCTTCGACGGTGTCGATGTAGCCGTTGAAGAATTTGCCTTCGTTGACCGATCCGTTGGGACCGCCCTCACCGCTGGCGCCGTTGTCCGAGATCACCACGATGATGGTGTTGTCCAACTGGCCGGACTCGTCGAGATAGTCGAGGATCCGGCCGATCTGGGCGTCGGTGTAGCTCAGGAAGCCGGCGAACACCTCGGCCATCCGGGCGAACAGCTTCTTCTCGTCGTCGCTGAGCGAGTCCCAGGCCCGTACGGTGTCCTGCAACGGCCACGGCTCGCCGTTGGGTCCTTTGACGTCGATGTAGGGGTTCATCGGCGACAGTTCGGTGTCCGGGGGCACGATGCCCATCGCCTTCATTTTCTCCAGCGTGATGTCCCGGTAGGCCTCGTAGCCCATATCGAACACGCCTGTGTACTTGTCGGCCCACTCGGTGAACACGTGGTGCGGCGCATGGCCGGCGCCGGGGCAGACGTAGCTGAACCACGGCTTGTCGGGTGCGATCACCTTGGCGTCGCGGATGAATTGGATTGTCCTGTCGGCGATGTCCTTGGACAGGTGATAGCCCTCCTCGGGGGTACCGGGCGGATCAACCGGGTGGTTGTCGTACATCAGGTCGGGGTACCACTGGTCCGTTTCGCCACCCATGAAGCCATAGAAGCGTTCGAAGCCGCGCGAAGTCGGCCAGTGCCGCTTGGTCGCGGCCATGCTGGACTCCTCGAGCGGGGTCAGGTGCCATTTGCCCACGCAGTAGGTGTTGTAGCCGCGCTCGTTGAGAACCTCGGAGAGCAGGGCGGTGTCAGCCGGGATGCGGCCGTTGCAGTTCGGGAAGCCGTCGGTGAATTCTTCGATGGTGGCCATGCCGACGGTGGTGGCGTTGCGTCCGGTCAGTAGGGACGCCCGGGTCGGTGAGCACAGCGCGGTGGTGTGGAAATTCGAGAGGCGCACACCGCGCTCGGCGATGCGCGTCATCGCCGGCATCTCGACCAGCCCACCGAAGCAATCCCAGGTGGCGATGCCGATGTCATCCCACACCATGTACAGGATGTTCGGCGAGTTCTCCGGGGCGGTCGGCGCAGCGTACGGGCCCCAGTCCGGCTCCGAATCGCGGATGTCCAGCTCGATCTTGCCCCGAAACTCTGTCGACCCAGTCATAACCGTCGGCCTCACTCCCGTAGTGAACTCATTCGCCGGACATCGCGTGCGAGATTACACCGCGGTGACAGTAACCAGTGGACCGAAGAAAAGCCTGAGAGAAAGTACTTTTCAGCGGAATTCCACGACCAGGCTCTGCAGACCGTTGCGGCGGTTGCTGCGCGCCCACTCGACCGGGGCCACGATGTCCAGCCGTTCGAAGCGCGGCAACAGTTCCCCGAAAAACACCCGCAGCTCCAGCCGGGCCAGGTTGGCGCCCAAACAGTAGTGCACACCTTGACCGAAACCCAAGTGCGGGTTGGGTTTTCGGGTGATGTCGAACTCGTCCGGACGGTCGAACACGGCGGGGTCACGGTTGGCCGAGCCTTCCCACACCAACACTTTGTCCCCCGCCTGGACCGGCTGGCCCCCCACCGTGACGTCGCAGGTGGCGGTCCGCCGCTTCGACGGCGACGGCGTGGTCCACCGCACCATTTCCTCGATGGCCGTCGGCAGCAGGCCCGGGTCGGCACGCAACCGGCGCCACTGGTCGGGTCGGTCGGCCAGGGCGAGCAGGCCGACACTGGTGACGTTGCGGGTGGTGTCGGCGCCCGCGCTGAACAGTTGGTGGAAGAACAGGTACACCTCATCGTCGGACAGGAACGGGGCGCCGTCCACGGTGGCATTGGCGACGATGGACAGCATGTCGTCGGTGGGCTGCGTGCGTTTGCGGGCGATCAGTTCGCGGCCGTAGTCATCCCGGCGGGATTCCGGGTTCTTCCCGAAAACCGTTGATACGTAGTCTTTTCGGGAACCGCGAAATTCCAGCACCGTTTCCAGCTCGGCCAGCAGCCAGTGCCGGTCCACCTCGGGCACGCCGAGCAGGATGCAGATCGCCTGCAGGGGCAGTTCCGGGGCGATGTCGACCGCGAAGTCGAACGGCGCGCCCGGTTCGATCCGGTCGAGCAACCGGCGCGCCCGCCCGCGCAGGTCGTCCTCCACCCGGCCGATCATGCGCGGCCCCAGGCCGGAGCTGACCAATCGCCGGATGTCCGCGTGCCGTGGATCGTCCATCATGTTGATCACCTGGCCGGCGACCGGCATGTCCTGCAGCAGCGTGCCCCCGAACGGCCGCTTCCCACCGGTGACCGACGAGAAGGTGGTCGAATCACGAAGCACCGCAATGGTGTCGGTGTATCTGGCGACCGACCAGAAGCCTTCGCCGTCGGGGGTGTGTTCGGTGGGTTCGTGCCAGAACACCGGCGCCTGCTGGCGGTGGCGTCCGAACACCTGGTGCGGGAACCCGTCGGCGAAGGTCGTCGGATCCGTCAGATCGACGCCGAGCGGATTGCCAGCTGCACCCGCAGAGTAGGTTCGCATGTGTTCCGTTTCAGGCGGGAGGACGATACAAGTGGCGCAAGATCCGGGCGTGCAGCAGTCCGGTGCGGTGGCGGCCGACGGCACTGCAGTGGAAATCTACCGCCGCCTGCCGTCGCTGGGCGAGATCGAGTACATCCAATCGCAACTGGCGCCGCACAGTTCGGTGCTCGACCTGGGTGCGGGTACCGGACGCATTGCCGATCCGCTGGCCGAGCTCGGTCACCGGGTCACCGCCGTCGACGACTCACCGGACATGTTGGCCCACATCCGGCATGCGCGCACAAAACAAGCCCGCATCGAGGACCTGCGGCTCGATGAGCAATTCGACGTCGTCCTGGTGATCGGCAACATGGTCAACTACCCGGGTACGCAGCAGCGCAGGTCTGTGTTGGCCACCGTGGCCCGCCATCTGAAAGCCGACGGGCAGGCCATCATTCAGTGGGCGCCGGCGTCACTGCTTGGCGCCCGGCCGGCTGGCTGGTCGAAGTCGCTGACCCTGGACGGGGTGACGACCACCCTGACGATCCACTCCAACAGCGGCGGGATCAGTGCGGGCGAGTTCACGCTGGCCGCCGACGGCCGGGTTTGGCGCCAATCGCTGACGGCCGAGGAGATCTCTGCCGCCGCGATCCGGACCGAGCTGGATCGCGCCGGCCTGGAGTTGACGACGGCCGATCCCGACGACACGCGCTGGCTGCATGCAAAACGGCGCCGGTGACTCATGTCCGCGGCGCCGTTTGCTGGGGAAGATCATTCGCAGGCGTCGTCAGCCTTGTAGATCGGCATCGAGTAGACGACCTCGGTCTCGCAGAACAGAACGTCGTGGGCCATGGGAATCTCCTTTGGGTGCAGTGCGCTTCGTTGCTTCATAAATTAGCGCCGTGCCCCGGTGCAGGGATTCCACCGATCGTCGCTACCTTCGGGGGGTTTCCGGCGTCCCCCAATCAGTGGACAAGCGTTGTGGTCCCACCACGTGGTGCGGCTGAGATCGGTGTGTAATGCGCTGCGTCACTGGTGAATTCGGGTTTGCCGTAGGTAGCCAGCCGCAGTTTGAGCAACCCGATGATGTACTGGTCGACGAGCTCACGCAACGCCGGGACGCGGGCGAGGCGACTCACGACGAGATACCGTCCGGCAATGAACGGACCGGTGAGCGCGATGCGTGCGCGGTCCGCCAGTCCGATCGAGACGCCCATGGCGGCAGCGGCGGCGCGGTTGCCGTTGCAGAACGCCCGCACGAAGGACTCCTTGCTGTAACTCTTTTCCACCGCCTCAGCGGCGCGGTCGAACAGCGTGGTGCCCGGCCGCAGATAGGCATCCATCGTGGAGTCGACGAGTTCGCGGCAGACCGCGTCGAACCCGTCGCGCAGCAGCGCCGCGCGGGCGTGCATGACGTGCACGGTGTCACCGGGCGTGGTGGGCAGCAACTCCTCCGGCAGCCCGAGCAGGAAGCAGCGGTACCGGCCGAATTCGACGAGGGCGCGTTCCTCGTCGTTGAACTCCGTGCGGCCCTGTCGCAGCACCTGCTGGGAGGTCAGGTACTGGCCGATCATTCCGGCCGGCATCTGATCGACCTGCGGCACCGGTATGCCGTAGATGTCGACGTCCCATTTGCCGGACTTCTTCAGTGCGTTGTAGCGGACCATCGAGTGCATCAGCCGCACCATGGCGGCCGCCTCAAACCCTGGCCCGTAACGCTTCAACGCACCGGGCAGCGTGGTGACGGCGAAGAAGCTGGCCGTCTCGTTGACCCGACGCGCAGCACGGCGGCCGGAGAGCGCACCGGTCAGACCCATCGGCAGCGCGGCGTAGGTGTTGGTGAACGTCGCGATGAAGGCGCCCCGGGTGATGAAGTGGGCGATCAGCGCCGCCGAGATGCGTGCGGTCTGAGCACCTTCTTCCACCAGGTCGAGGTTGATCCAGTCCGGGGTGGCTTCCATGGCGGCGATGAACGCCGCGAGTTCTTCCGGCGCATCGGGTACCGCCTCGATGCCGTGGCGGCACGCCGTCTTGAGCATGTCGATCAGCGCGGCCACGCTGTAGCGACTCATCAGCGCCGCATACGGGTCGGCCACCACGTCCCCGAGCATGGTGGCCGTTTCCATCAGTTCCCGCACCCGGTCGTCGTGCAGGATCGACTCGCGGTCGCCGACCCAGTCCGGCAGCGACGACTTGTCACCGGGCTGCCCGGTCAAGCGGTAGGGGTGTGCGTCAAAGTCGATGTCGCCGTAGAGGTCTGGCTGTAACTCGCGCTGGCTTGCGACCCGTCGGGCGAGCTCCGGAAAATAGGTGACCATCAAGACCTCTCAATAACTAACACTTTGTGAGCAATAGTCACAAAGTGTTAGTTATGCTGTCAAGTGTGACCCACGCGACCAGGGACGCGCCCAAGCGGCGGATGACAGCCGAAGGTCGGCGCGAGCAGATCCTCGACATCACCCACGCGATCGCCGACGCCGAGGGATTTCACGCGGCGACGCCGAACCGGATCGCGCAGGCGGCCGGCATCAATCGATCGCTGATCTATCAGCAGTTCGGTGACCCGGCGGGCCTCTTTGTCGCGTTGATCGACCGGGAAGCGGCCCGGGCCGGCCAGCAGTTCTTCGGCGCGATCAGCGAGTTGGGCGAGCCCAGCGAACGGAATCAGACGCTGGTGCGCGCGCTCGACGGGGTGCTGGCCGCGGTGGACGCGAACCCGGCGACGTGGCGGTTATTCCTGTTTCCCCCGCAGGGCGCTCCGCCGCAGTTACACACCCGGCTGGCCCAATCTCAGGAGTTGGTCCGGGGATTCCTGACGGCGGAGTTGTTGCGCATCAATCCGGACGTGCACGATCCCGAATACACCGCCCGGATCCTCTACGCCGCCGGCCGGGAACTGCTGCAACTGCGCCTCAGCGATCCCGAGAACGCCACCCGCGAACGGCTGCGCGCGTTGCTGCGGAACCTGCGTTAGTGGCCGGCTACTTGGCCTTCTCGAGAATCTCCACCAGTCGCCAGCGCTTGGTCGCCGAGAGCGGACGCGTCTCCATCAACGAGACGCGGTCGCCGATGCCGGCAATGCTGTTCTCGTCGTGCGCCTTGACCTTCTTGGTGGTCCGAATGATCTTGCCGTACAACGGGTGCTTCACCCGGTCTTCGAGTTCGACGACGATGGTCTTCTGCATCTTGTCGCTCACCACGTAGCCGATGCGCGTCTTGCGACGTCCGCGCGGCTTCGGCGTAGCCGGAGTGTGCTTGGGGCCCTTCTCCTTTGGCGCCGCGTCCGTAGCTGCTTTCGAACTGGAAGCAGCCTTCTTGGGTGCCGCTTTCGCGGGAGTGTTAGCGTCTGCCATCACGATTCCTTATCGCCGTCGGGCCCGGAAGCCAGACCCAGTTCTCGTTCGCGCAGCACCGTGTAGACGCGCGCGATTTCGTGGCGCACCACGCGGAGCCGGCGGTTGTTGCTCAGCTGCCCGGTCGCCAACTGGAAGCGCAGGTTGAACAGCTCTTCCTTGGATTCCCGGATGCGCTCTTGTAGCTCTTCGTCGGTGAGCTCACGCAGTTCACCCGGCGAAATTCCCACTGCCATCAGAACTGATCCTCTCGGGTAACAATGCGTGCCTTGATCGGCAGCTTGTGAATCGCCCGGGTGAGCGCCGCACGCGCGATCTGCTCGTTCGGGTAGCTGAGCTCGAACAACACCCGGCCCGGCTTGACGTTGACCACCCACCACTCGGGCGAACCCTTACCCGAACCCATCCGGGTCTCGGCCGGCTTCTTGGTCAGCGGGCGGTCGGGGAAGATGTTGATCCACACCTTGCCGCCACGCTTGATGTGCCGGTTGATGGCGATACGCGCGGACTCGATCTGCCGGTTGGTGACGTAGGCGTGCTCGAGGGCCTGGATGCCGTAGTCACCGAAATTCACCGCGGTGCCGCCACTGGCGATACCGCGCTGGCGGGGGTGATGCTGCTTGCGGTGCTTGACCTTGCGGGGAATCAACATGATTCAGCTCTCCGTGCTCTGCGCTTCTGCTGGGGCCGCCGCTTCGGGGGCAACAGCAGTCTCTTCGCCACCGGCCGCACGGCCGGCGTCGGTGCCGGTCGCCGTCGTACCCGAGGCACCGCTGCGGCGCGGACGGGTGCCCGACGGCCGCTCCCGGCGCGGACGCTCCCCGCCCGCGGGGGCGGCGGCGGCCAATTCCCTTTTGCCGCCGACGATGTCGCCCTTATAGATCCACACCTTCACGCCGATCCGGCCGAACGTGGTCTTGGCCTCGTAGAGGCCGTAGTCGATGTCGGCCCGCAACGTGTGCAGCGGCACCCGGCCTTCGCGGTAGAACTCCGAGCGGCTCATCTCCGCACCGCCAAGGCGGCCCGAGCACTGCACCCGGATGCCCTTCACATTGGGCTGCCGCATCGCCGACTGGATGGCCTTACGCATCGCGCGACGGAACGCCACCCGGTTGCTCAACTGCTCGGCGACGCCCTGGGCCACCAATTGTGCCTGCGACTCAGGGTTTTTCACCTCGAGGATGTTGAGCTGCACCTGCTTTTTGGTCAGCTTTTCCAGGTCGGCGCGGATCCGGTCGGCCTCAGTACCCCGCCGGCCGATCACGATGCCCGGCCGGGCGGTGTGGATGTCCACCCGTACCCGGTCGCGGGTGCGCTCGATCTCCACGTCGGCGATGCCGGCGCGCTCCAGGCCGGTCGACAGCAGGCGCCGGATCGCGACGTCCTCCTTGACGTACTCGGCGTACTGCTTGTCGGCGTACCAGCGCGACTTCCAGTCGGTGGTGATGCCCAGGCGGAAGCCGTGCGGATTGATCTTCTGGCCCACTAGTCTGAGCCTCCCTTCGCGTCAGCAGCCTCAGCGGTTTTCGCGGGTGCCTTCTTGGCAGGTGCCTTCTTGGCGGGCGCCTTCTTCGCGGCCGAGGCGGGCCCGGCCTTCGCGGCGGCCTTGCTGCCTTCGGCGCGACGGGTCCGCGACGACTTCGACGACCGCTCGTCGCGGCTGGGCCGGCTTTCCACGATCACCGTGATGTGGCTGGTACGCCGGCGGATCCGGAACGCGCGTCCCTGCGCCCGGGGGCGGATGCGCTTGGCGGTCGGGCCCTCGTCGGCATACACCGTGGCCACCACCAGGGTGGCCGGGTCCAGTCCGTTGTTGTTCTGCGCGTTGGCCGCGGCACTGGCGATCACCTTGGCCACCGGCTCGCTGGCGGCCTGCGGCGCCCAGCGCAGGATGTCGAGCGCGTCGGTCACCGACCGCCCGCGCACCAGGTCGATGACCCGGCGCGCCTTTCGCGGCGACACCCGCACGAACCGCGCCTTGGCGGTCGCCGACGGATATTCGGTAGTGGTGGTACTCATCGCCTCTTGCTCTTCCGGTCGTCCTTGATGTGCCCCTTGAAGGTGCGGGTGGGAGCGAATTCACCGAGCTTGTGGCCCACCATCGATTCGGTGACGAACACCGGGACGTGCTTGCGGCCGTCGTGCACCGCGAAGGTGTGCCCGATGAAGTCGGGAATGATGGTCGAGCGGCGCGACCAGGTCTTGATGACCTGCTTGCTGTTCTTCTCGTTCTGCACGTCGACCTTCTTGAGCAGATGGTCGTCGACGAACGGGCCCTTCTTGAGGCTGCGTGGCATGGTTGGTTACTCCTACCGGCCGTGCTTCTTGCCGGTGCGCCGGCGTCGGACAATGAGCTTGTTGCTTGCTTTGTTCGGGTTGCGGGTACGGCCCTCGGGCTTGCCCCACGGGCTCACCGGGTGCCGACCACCCGAGGTCTTACCCTCACCACCGCCGTGCGGGTGGTCGACCGGGTTCATCACCACACCACGGACGGACGGGCGCTTGCCCTTCCACCGCATCCGACCGGCCTTGCCCCAGTTGATGTTTGCCTGTTCGGCGTTGCCGACCTCACCAACGGTTGCGCGGCAGCGCACGTCGACGCGGCGGATCTCACCACTGGGCATCCGCAGCGAGGCGTAGGTGGCTTCCTTACCGAGCAGCTGGATGCTCGACCCGGCCGAGCGCGCGAGCTTGGCGCCACCGCCGGGGCGCAGCTCCACCGCGTGCACCAGGGTGCCGGCGGGTATGTTGCGCAGCGGCAGGTTGTTGCCGGGCTTGATGTCGGCGTTGGCCCCCGACTCGACGATGTCACCCTGCGAAAGACCGTTCGGCGCAATGATGTAACGCTTTTCGCCGTCCAGGAAATGGAGCAGGGCGATGCGGGCGGTGCGGTTCGGGTCGTACTCGATATGCGCGACCTTGGCGTTCACCCCGTCCTTGTCGTTGCGGCGGAAGTCGATCACCCGGTAGGCACGCTTGTGGCCACCGCCCTTGTGGCGGGTGGTGATCCGGCCGTGCGCGTTACGACCACCGCGACCGTGCAACGGGCGAACCAGCGACTTCTCCGGCGTCGTCCGAGTGATCTCGGCGAAGTCGGACACGCTGGCACCGCGGCGACCCGGTGTCGTCGGCTTGTACTTGCGAATTGCCATGTCTGATCAGCTCTCTCTCGCGCGCGGCGCTAGGCCGGTGCTCCGAACAGGTCGATCGGCTTGCTGCCCGGTGCCAGGGTCACGATGGCGCGCTTGGTGCTCTTGCGCTTGCCGTAACCGGTCCGGGTGCGCTTGCGCTTGCCCTGCCGATTCGCGGTGTTCACCGATACGACCTTGACGGCAAAGATCTTCTCGACAGCGATCTTGATCTGCGTCTTGTTCGAGTCGGGGTGCACCACGAAGGTGTACACATTGTCGTCGAGCAGTCCGTAGGACTTCTCCGAGATGACCGGCGCCAAAATGATGTCGCGGGGGTCAGCGATGGTCGCCATCTACGCCGTTACCTCCTCGGAAGTTGCCTTATGACCGGTGTTGGCCGCGATGTAGGCGTTCAACGCCTCGACGCTGAACACCACGTCGTCGGCTCGCAGCACGTCGTAGGTATTGAGTTGGTCCGACGGCAAGATGTGCACGCCGGGCAGGTTGCGCACGCTCTTCGCGCCGGCCTCGTCGCTGCGGCCGATGACCACCAGCACCTGCTTGCGGTCGGTCAGCGTGCCCAGAAAAGCCTTGGCGCTCTTGGTGGATGGGGTCTGCCCCGACACCAACTCGGTCACCGCGTGGATGCGCCCGTTGCGCGCCCGGTCCGACAGCGCCCCGCGCAAAGCGGCGGCGATCATCTTCTTGGGCGTGCGCTGGCTGTAGTCGCGCGGCTGGGGACCGTGCACCACGCCACCGCCGGTGAACTGCGGGGCACGGGTCGAACCCTGCCGCGCGCGACCGGTGCCCTTTTGCCGGTAGGGCTTGCGGCCACCACCGCTGACGTCGCCCCGGGTCTTCGTCGCGTGCGTACCCTGCCGTGCCGCCGCCCGTTGGGCGGTCACCACCTGGTGCATCAACGCGATGTTGGCCGGTGCGTCGAACAGCTCGGCCGGCAGCTCGATGGTGCCGTCGGTGTCACCCGCCGGCGTCTTCACGTCGAGTTTGAGCGCCATTACTTCTCACCTCGTTTGATCGCAGTGCGGACCACGACGAGTCCACCGGTGCGGCCGGGAACCGCGCCCTTGATCAACAGCACACCGTTCGCGGCATCGACCTTGTGCACCACCAGGTTCTGCACGGTGACGCGGTCGCTACCCATCCGCCCGGCCATCCGGGTGCCTTTGAACACCCTTGCCGGAGTGGCACATCCGCCGATCGATCCCGGGCGCCGGTGCACCGCCTGGGCGCCGTGGCTGGCGCCCTGACCACGGAAACCGTGCCGCTTCATGGTGCCGGCGAAGCCCTTGCCCTTGGAGGTGCCGGTCACGTCGACATAGGCGCCGTCAGCGAAGATCTCCGCCGTCAGCTCCTGACCGACCTGATACTCGGCCGCCGCCTCCGGATCGTCGAGCCGCAACTCGGCCAGGTGCCGGCGCGGGTTGACACCCGCCGCGGCGTACTGGCCGGTGACCGGCTTGTTGACCTTGCGCGGACTGATCTCCCCGTAGGCCAACTGCACGGCGCTGTACCCGTCCTGCTCGGGGGTACGGATGCGGGTCACCACGTTCGGACCGGCCTTGACGACCGTCACGGGCACGACTCTGTTGTTCTCATCGAATACCTGCGTCATGCCCAGCTTGGTACCCAGAATGCCTTTTCTCGCCATTGGTCGCCGATCTCCTACTGGATGTTGACGTCGACACTGGCCGGCAGATCGATGCGCATGAGTGCGTCAACGGTCTTCGGCGTCGGGTCGAGGATGTCGATCAACCGTTTGTGTGTGCGCATCTCGAAGTGCTCCCGCGAGTCCTTGTACTTGTGCGGTGAGCGGATGACGCAGTACACATTCTTCTCGGTCGGCAGCGGCACCGGTCCGACGACGCTGGCTCCGGTACGTACGACGGTTTCGACGATCTTGCGCGCCGACGCGTCGATAGCCTCATGGTCGTAGGCCTTGAGCCTGATGCGGATCTTCTGTCCCGCCACGCTTCTCCTACCTCTTCTTCCACCCAGTGCCACCCGACGCGCGAGAACGACGCCCCTCGGGGGCCGCTCTAGCGTTGCGCCGGATACTGCGCCGCTGTTTACCTGTCGTGGTCCAGCCGCTCCCCCGCGCCCGGATGTGTCACCCGCACGCAGCCTTGTAGGCGACCGAAATTGTCGCGCTCCAAGGTTGGGACCGGACGCGCCCTGGTGGGCGCTGGTCGTATGCCCGGCCAGGCGCAAACCTGGCGCTGGGCAACCTGAACAGTATGCCTGAAGATCAGCGCTCGGCCAAATCTTGCGACGTCGTGCCGACTGCGGCCGCAGATTCCTCGCCGGCAACGGCCCTAGCTGGGCTTATAGGGCGGGTCAGGCACCTGCCGATCGGGTGTCCGCCGCGTCGGCGCGTGCCTGGGCGCGCTGCACGTACAGGAAGCCGTCGACGGCCGCCTGCACGGTTTCGCGGTAGTCGAAATCCGGCAGGGTGGATAACCGCCCTATGGCCACCGGTCCGATCAGCAGGGCAATCGCGCGGGACCGGTCGACCTCGCCCAGTTCGGCCACCGCCTCGGGGCTGCCGAAGATGACGTCGAACGGTGCCGCGTATTGCTGGGCGATGCGCTCGCGCAAGGTGGCCATCGCGTTCGGCGTGCCGCTGCCGTCGCCGGGCCCGGGCAACTCCTGCAGATCCGATCCCAGCGCCAGCCACGCTGTCGCGGTCAGTACCGCGGGGGCTTCGGCGATCAACTCGGCCTGCGCCAGCAAGAGCGCCACCAGCCGGTCCCGCAGCGGGCCGTCTTCGGGCGGTGTCGGCGCGGCGGGGATGAGGCTGCTGAAAGTTGCTGCCAGTAAATCGTTTCCGCTCGGGAAGTGGCGGTACAACGTGGCTCGGGCCACGTTGGCGGCTCGGGTGACCGCGTCGATGGTCACCGCACTGGGACCTCCGGAGCGCAGCAGCGCGGCGGCGGCTTCCAGCAAACGGGCCCTGGACCGCGCCGGGCGAGGATCTGTGTCACTCACCTGCTCGATTGTGATGCACCTCCGGGTTCGAGTACAACATTCGCCGGCTATGGCCGAGACCCTGAAACCTGCCCTCGGCTGTCATCGTCGCGAGTCGGCGGTCCTGGCCGGTCCCCGGGCTCCCGGGCTGCGGTGGGTCCGGAACGCATTCCGCCAAAACGGCACGCGCGACCGGCGCTGCTGGTTACCATCTGTTCGGGGGCAAGGTTCGTCGGCGGGCAGCGGACTCTATCTAGGCCAACTGAGGGAACCGGAATGTCGTATGTGATCGCAGCGCCGCAGTACGTTGCCGCGGCGGCAACGGATTTGGCGAACATCGGATCGGCGATCAGTGATGCCGGCTCGGCAGCCGTGGGTCCCACGACAGGGGTACTGGCGCCCGCGGGCGCCGACGCCGTGTCGGCGCAGATCGCGGCATTGTTCGGCGCGCATGCCGAGGCATTCCAGGCGATCAGCGCCCAGGCGAACCAATTTCACAACCAATTCGTGCAACTCATGAGTATGGGCGCGCAGCAGTACGGAATCAGCGAGGCCGCGAACAACTCCAGCTTCGAGGCCGAGGCGGCAGTGCCCCAGCAGACGCTCGGGCGTGCAGCGCTGAGCCACAGCGCTGCGGTGGCGCCCGCTGCCGCACAAGCGGTGGCCATCAGTGGACCGTTGGGGCCGGGGGGCCCTGCGACAACATCGGCTGTGCCGGTGGGTTCGTCGGGGTCGGCAGTAGCGGCGAGATCGGTGGGGTCGGTGACACGTCAGCCGATCTCGCCGCTACGGACCGTCCCGGACGAAGTGGTGGAAGTGGACGCGCCCGCAGCATCGGCGTTGCCCGCACCGCTGGCGGCCCGGGCGGCGGCGGCCGCGCAACCTGCACCGGTGGCACGTGTGGTGATGTCCGAGGAGCCGGCGGCGAGCCACGGCTGACCGCTTGTCAGGCCACGAATTCGGCCGCGCGGTGAGCCAACATCACGATGGTGGCGTGCGGTCCGCGACTGGGCACCACCGGCAGCACCGAACCATCGATCACCCAGAGGTTGTCCAAACCCTTTACCCGACAACGGTTGTCGACGACAGCGTGCGGATCATCATCGATACCCATCGGGATGCTGCCGCACAGATGCTGCGACGTTGACCACACGGCTTGGCCGAGATGCGTTGATGTGCAGAGCAATTCGCGTGCCAGCGTCGTGCCGTCCCGCAGTTGCGCCAGGTCGGCCGGCTCGCTGTCGTAACGATGCTCGATCCGGGGCGGGACCGAGGGATCGGCCGACACCACCGTCACGCGGCCGCGCGCCCGTGGCCGCATGAGCGCCACCCCGACGTGCGGCCAGTCGCGGTGACCGGCGCTGCCGTCACCGGTCATGGCCACGAAACCACCTGTGTAAGGCCGTATCTCGATACCGTCGGCGGTGCTCAGCACCACCTCCAGCACCGGACGGTCCACCGCCACATCCCAACTCGTCGGCATCACCTGTTCCGGGTGGTCGCTGCATCGCTGTCCGACCGGCAGCGCCTCCCGCACCGCTATACCGGCCGCCCGCAGCACCGACTCGGCACCGATGCCAGACAGCATCAGCAGCTGTGCCGATCGTATTGCCCCGGCGCACAACACGATTCGTTCTGCGCTGAAGGTGACAGGGCCGTCGGGACCGATCGTGTCCACCCCGGTCGCCGACCCGCCGGCAAACCGCAACCGCAGCGCCCGCGTCTGTGCCAGCAGGGTGAGGTTCGGGCGATGCAGTGCGGGTATCAGGAAGGCGGCGCCCGACCCGGTTCGCACCCCGTCGACGATATTGAGCGGCACCGCCCCCACCCCCGCCACCGGGAGCGGTCCGACGTCGTTGAGGTCGGTCAACCAGGGAAACCCGGCGCGCCGGGTGGCGGCGACAAAGGTTTCGGAGGCCCCGGTGAACTCCGCGGTGCGCCGGACCGGGATGGGCCCATTGTCGCCGTGCCCGGGAGTTTGGTAATCCAGGTCGGTCTCGATGGCCCGGAAGTGTTCGAGTACGTCGGGCCACCCCCAGCCGGGTAGGCCGAGGCTGTCGAAGTCGTCGGGGAGCCCGCGGCAGAAGTAGCCGCCGTTGACCGCACCGGAGCCGCCGACGGTCGTCCCCCGCACGATCGGCAGCTGCCGGACCGGGTGGTCGGTGAGGTTGGCCAGGTAGCGCTCGGCCAACGGACTGCCCGTGCCGATGGGCAACTGCAGCCCGTTGCGGGTGCGGGCCAGCAGATCCGGGTCGACCAGTCCGGGGCCGGCCTCCAATACCCGCACCGTGCAGCGGGAATCCGCGGAAAGGCGTTCGGCGACAACCGAACCGGCGCTTCCGGCGCCCACGACCAAGATGTCGCTGTGCCGGGCGGCTGCGGACAAGGCGGGCGTTACGTCCGAATCTGCGGCTTGAGTGCGCCGATGTTGCGTTCGCGCAGCACGCCGTACCACAGCCCGATGCCGTAGGCCAGATCGTCGACCCGCTTGAGCAGCAGGTAGGTCAGCAGCCCGATCGGCTCGGCGTCGTCGTCGACGGCGTCGCGGCGGCGAAGCCAGTCCGTCACACCGTCGACGACCGCCGCCACCAGCACGACCCGCCGGAAGTGCCGGGACAGGATCGCCGCGAACAGCGCCAGCGGCCAGTAGTGCCGACAGAGCGCCGACGCCAGTTGCAGCGCCGCCGACCACAGGCCCCGGGTGGCGACCACGACCACGTCCCACATCGTGGTCTCGGCGCTGCGCATGACCCGCGCGATGCGCCGGCCCGTCAATACGGCGATGGCCACGGACGCCAGCTGGGCCAGGCCGCTGCCGAGCGACATCAGGATCCAGGCGATCAATGCCCACCCCGAGATGACCACCGGCGCGGTCTTGTCGGGGTGGCGCACCGACAGCGGAGCCGCCGACCCGCCGTAGAAAGCCTTGCGCGCTATCCAGACCCGGAGCTCGGTCCGATGGTCGTGCGCAACCCGCGCGATCGGCTCGTAGCGCAGCCGGGCACCGGCTTCCACCAGGCGCCAGCACAAGTCGACGTCCTCACCGGAGTGCATGGTCTCGTCGAAGCCGCCCACTTCCCGGATCGCCGAGGTCCGGCAGACGATCGCGGCGCTGGGCACGTAGGACACCGTGCTGTGCGGCAGTACCGGCGCCTCACGCAAACCCAGGTCCAGCGACGAATGCACCGCTTCGTAGCGGCTTATCACATTCTCGGTCGGCGTCAGGCCGACGATGCGGGGCGCGACCAGTGCGACAGTCGGGTCACAGAAGTGACCGAGCAGAGCTTCCAGCCAGCCGCGGCGCGGTGCCACGTCGGAATCCAGGAACGCGACGAAATCGGTAGAACACGCGGCCAGCCCGGTGTTGCGGGCGGCCGCCGGGCCTCTGCTGCGGACGTGATGCAGCACTTCGACGTCACAGTGGGCACCGGTGAAATCTTCCAGTTCGACCGGGCGGGAGGAACCGTCGTCCACCACGATCACCCGCAGCCCGCGCAACGACGCCACCAGTCGGCGGAGACCGGATACGTTGTCGCGCACCGGGATAACGACCGTGACATCGCGGTGCGACGGTCCCGTGGCCGGGCGCGGGTGGGCCACCGTGGCGTCGAGCAGGGTGCGGGCCAGCTGGGCGCTGAGCTCGTCGCTGACCTTCAGGCGACCGTCGGAGAGCATGCTCTGGGCGGCCGGCGCCAGCCGCAGCAACCGGGTCGGCGACCCGCCCAGCAGCGCCTTGCCGTCGCCGAGCACCCGCACACGACGATCGACCTGTACCGCAAACCCGTCCGGCAGGCGGGTCTGCGTCATGTGCGCCGCTCCTCGGCATCGCCGCACCTCTGCACCGTCGCCGGCGCCGTCATGTCAGCATCCCGTCGCCCGCAGGCAGCCACCGGGCAATTCGACGCACCCCATCGTCGACCATTTCAGCAAAGATCCTTTTCCCCTCGACCGCCGTGGCAGTTGTCGGATCACCCAGCACGCCGATCTGGCTCACCGCCGCGACCCCGCCGCGGCGCATCGCGGGCAGCAACTCACGCAACGGCGCCTCGTTGCCGGCGAGCATCGCGTCGGTACGCACCTCGTCCGGCGAAATGAGCAGTAACACCGACGTTTCGGTATGCCCGGCATGCGCGTCACCACCGGCTGTCACGCACGGGCACCAACCGACGTCGCGACCTTCGGATCGCAGCACGCTGGTCGCCCGGCCCAGCGCCGGCACATTGCCGCCGTGCCCGTTGACGAAGACCACGCGCCCGGCCCAGCAGGTTGCCGAGCGGCCGAACTCCACCAGCAGGGTGGTCAAGGCCTCGGTGCCGATCGAGATCGTGCCGGCGAAGTCCTGGTGCTCGCCGCTGGCGCCGTAGGCGATCGCGGGCGCCACCAGCCAGTCCACCCGCTCGGCGATCGCACGGGCGACGGCCGTCGCGATCCGGGTGTCGGTATCCAATGGCAGGTGCGGCCCGTGCTGCTCGGTGGATCCGAGCGGGACCATTATTGACGGCGGGGCGGATATCGAGAGTTGCTTCGACGTTGCACTCCCCACCTCGCCGAGCATTGGCACTCGCCGATGGTAGGCCGAATTAACCTGTCGTGCACCAATTGTTGCACTACCTATTCAAATTTTTTCTGTCCACATTGATCCAGTACGCGAATTCGATGCTCGTTCGCCACGACTGCCCCGCCCGTACCATGTTTGCCGGATTCGTCATTTAAAGCCCTTTCGGCGCAACCACATTTGTGGTAACCGCAGAGCGCCACCCGAATCGGGGGGGCACCGCTCAGCCCACGCCCAACGTCCGGGTGAAGCCGTCCGGAACCAGGATGTCGTCGGCACTGAGCTCGTGCACGGACGAGTGCCCGAGGCCCATCAACGCCGAGTCGATGCCGCCGCGCAGGATGTCGAGGACGTTCTCCACGCCGGGTTGGCCTGCTGCGGCCAGCCCCCACAGGTAAGCCCGCCCGATCATCACCGCGCGGGCGCCCATCGCCACCGCTTTCACGACATCGCTGCCGCGGCGGATTCCCCCGTCGAACAGCACTTCGACCTGGTCGCCGACGGCGGCCGCGACAGCGGGCAGGGCACGGATCGACGCGGGCGTGCCATCCAGGTTGTTGCCCCCGTGGTTGGACACCGAGATCGCCGAAACACCGGCGTCGACAGCCCTTTTGGCGTCGTCGACGCGCATCACGCCTTTGAGCATGAACGGTCCGCCCCACAGATCGCGCAGCCAGGCGATGTCTTCCCAGGTCGGCGGCGGCGTCCCCATCCACTCGCCGTAGGCGTTGAAGAACGGCGGGCCGGGCTCGCCGCGGCGGCCCTGGTTGGGCACCCGCAGGTCCGGCGGCCGCAGCGTCTTGCCGAACTTCCACAACCACCGCGGCTTGGTGATCGCCTCCGGCGACATCCGCAGCATGGTCTTGAGGTTCATCGCCTCGGGGATCTTGGGGCTGCCCCAATCCCGGCCGTGGGAGAACGTCCAGTCGGTGGTGACGATCAGGCCGACGGCACCGGCCTGTCGGGCCCGCTCGACGCGCGCGGCGATCGCGTCCCGGTCGCCGAGCCAGTAGATCTGGAAGAAGATCTTCGGGTTCGCCGCCACGACCTCCTCGATCGGCTTGCTGGCGAACGACGACAAACCCATTGCCGTGCCGCGAGCGGCCGCCGCCCGGGCCACGGCCACCTCCCCCTCGGGGTCGACCGCCTGCACGCCGGTGGGGGAAATGAGGACCGGCAGGGAAATGTCCTGGCCCATAACAGTGGTCGCGAGGTCGCGTTTCTCGCTGGCCCCGACGACGTGCGGGGCAAAACCGAGTTCGCTGAACGCCGCGACATTGTCGGCGACAGTGACGCCTTTTTCGCTGGCCGAAATCAAAGACGAATAGACCGATTTCGGTAGCCGCCGCTTGGCACGCTGTTGGGCAATGGCAACAGTTTCAAACCATTGGTCTGCCATGGCTATACGGGACTTTCGTTGCAGATCCGGCTCGGTGGCCGCATCGAGAGCGTGAGCGGCACCGGGGTGCTGATGCGGCGACCGCGGGAGTGATCGACGCGCGGCCGGGGCGTCTCGCGTTCGGTCGCCAGCGCCGGTGCGCCGTAACCCTGGACGCATTCGGGGTCGGGCCCGTCCAGCGGTAGGCCGGTGAAGAATTTGGCGGCCATACAGCCGCCCCGGCAGCTGTCGTAGTGTCCGCAGCTGCCGCAGGCTCCCGCGGACTGCGGCTCGCGCAATTCGCGGAACAGCGGCGCGTTCTTCCAGACATTGTCAAAGCCGCCGTCGGACAGCACGTTGCCGGCCAGGAAGCGGTCGTGGATGGCGAACGGGCAGGCGTAGACGTCCCCGACCGGGTCGATCAGGCACACCACCCGTCCGGCGCCACACATGTTGAGCCCGGCCAGCGCACCGGCGGAGCCCAGCGGGGCCAGGTGGAAGAACGAGTCACCGGTGAGCACCCGCTCACCCTTGGCGACCAACCAGTCGTACAGCTGGACCTGCTGCTCGGCGGTGGGGTGCAGCTCCTCCCAGACATCGGCGCCGCGACCTGAGGGGCGCAACCGGGTGATCCGCAGCGTGGCGCCGTAACGGCTTGCCAGCGCGGCGAATTCGTCGAGCTGACCGACGTTGTGGCGGGTGACCACCACCGAGATCTTCGCATCCCGGAAGCCGGCGTCGGCCAGGTTCTGCAAGGCACGCACCGCCATGTCGAACGAGCCGGCGCCGCGCACGGCGTCATTGACCTCGGCGGTCGCGCCGTCCAGCGAGATCTGCACATCGACGTAATCGCTGGCGGCCAGCCGCGCAGCCACCTCGGGACTGATGCGCACACCGTTGGTGGAGAACTTGACCCCGACGTGGTGTGCGGTCGCATAATCCACCAGTTCCCAAAAGTCCGGGCGCACAGTGGGTTCGCCGCCACCGATGTTCACGTAGAACACCTGCATGCGTTCCAGCTCGTCGATGATGTCCTGGCACTGGCGGGTGGACAACTCCCGGGGGTCGCGTTTGCCCGACGATGACAGGCAGTGCACGCACGCCAGGTTGCAGGCGTAGGTCAGCTCCCAGGTCAGACAGATCGGCGCATCCAGTCCGTGCTCGAACTGCTCGATGAGCCGGGGCACCTTGGCCGGTGCGGTCATTCGTCCTCCTGCGGCAGCAACATCGTGGAATCGGCCAACACGCGCAGCGCGTGTAGATACGGGCCCTGGTCGGCGTCGTCGACGCCCGCGGCCTGTAATGCCGAGCGCACGTCGGGATGCTCGGCCAGTGACCGCACCACCGTCAGAATGGTGCGGTTTTTCAGGAACGAGAGCTTGCGGGTGCCGAAGTGATACAGCAGCGCGCCAAAGGGTTCCGGCCGAACGGCCACCTGCGGGTGCAGACGCCAGCCGCGGCCGGGGTCGAACGCGGCTGCGTCGAGCTGCCCGGCGTGCGCGGGCACCGCCACGGTCAGTAGACCCCGCACATACCGTCGATGGACACCTCTTCGACCAGCGTCTCGGAGACCAGCTCGGTCTCGTTCTGGTTCTCGTTGTCCATCGTGTCGTCGTTGTTCACAGCGTTCCCTTTCGCGCGGGTCTCGACAATCCTGAGTGGTTCTGGTCACAATATGGCATCGAGTGCCGAAAAGGAAGGGCGGGGGCGATGCTGCACGGGTCACGGGTCGGCCGGCGCCGCTCGACGACTCCGCTGCACATCGCCGACATCGCCATCGACCTGTTCGCCGCCCGCGGTTTCGCCGACGTCAGCGTCGACGACGTCGCGCAGGCGGCCGGAATCTCCCGGCGCACCCTGTTCCGCTACTACGCCTCCAAGAACGCGATCCCCTGGGGAGAATTCGACAGCTACCTGAGCCAACTGCAGGAGCTGCTGGACGACGCAGACCCTGCGGTGCCGCTGCGCGAAGCACTGCGCACCGCGCTGCTGGCCTTCAACACCTTCGACGAATGCGAAACGGCGCGACACCGCCAACGGATGCGGGTGATCCTGGAAACCGCTGAGCTACAGGCATATTCGATGACGATGTATGCCGGCTGGCGCGAGGTGATCGCCGGGTTCGTCGCGGCCAGGACGGGGACCAAGACCACCGATCTGCTGCCCCAGACCGTCGCCTGGACGATGCTCGGCGTCGCACTGAGCGCATACCAGTACTGGCTCAGCGACGAGTCATTGGCGTTGCCGGCCGCGTTGGGCAACGCCTTCGACGTCGTCGGCACCGGGCTGGACGGGCTCGGGTGAGCCGCAACGCACACCTGCTACACACGCTGCGCTCCCAGGGCCGTTTCTGCGCAGCCGCCGGGTCGACCATGTACGGCGAGCTGTCCGAGCGGGTGGCCGCCGACGTGGAGTCCGGCGGCGTATTCGCGACCGTCCTCGCCGGCTACCACGACGCGCCCGCCGGGCACGCGGTGCCGCTACGGCTGCTCGGTGGCCTGCACCGGCTGGTGCTCGACGGACGGGCACCGCAACTGCGGCGCTGGTATCCCAGCATCGGCGGCACCTGGGATGCCGAAGCCGCGTGGCCGGAGATCCGCCGGGTGGCCGCCTCGAGCGTCGAGGCGTTGCGCGCATCGCTACAGCAGCCGCCGCAGACGAACGAAGTGGGCCGGGCAGCCGCCCTGATCGGGGGTCTGCTCTGCATCAACCACGATTTCGGTTACCCGATAAGGCTTTTCGAGATCGGCGCGAGTGCCGGACTCAATCTGCGGGCGGACCGGTATCACTACCGGTACCCCGGCGGGCGGTGGGGCCCGAACGACTCCCCGGTGCTCATCGACGGGGCGTGGCAGGGCCAGTTGCCGCCCGGGGGCGAGGTGCGCATCGTCGAGCGGTGTGGATACGACATCGCCCCCCTGGACGTCACCGGCACCGATGGGGAACTGACCCTGCTGAGCTACGTGTGGCCCGATCAGGACGCCCGGATGCAACGCCTGCGGGGGGCCATCGCGGTCGCCCGCGAGGTGCCGGTGCAGGTGCAGCGCCGGACGGCAGCAGATGCGGTGCAAGGGCTCACCCTGGCCGACGGGACGCTGACCGTGCTGTGGCATTCGATTACCTGGCAGTACCTGTCCGCCGAGCAGCGGGCTGCGGTGCGCGCCGGCATCGACGAGGTCAGTGGCCGCGCCACCGCCCGATCCCCGTTCGCGCATCTGACCATGGAGCCGGCCCGCGACGGACCCGGTGCGCCGCTGAAGTTCCTGGTGCGCGCGGCCCGGTGGCCGGGCGCGGATAAGCCGGTGCTGGCCGAGTGCCATGCGCACGGCCCGCCGGTGCGCTGGCAGTAGAAATTTCTTCGGACCGGGCGTCGGATTTCGGGCCGTCAACGCGACGATAGTGGTGTGAGCGCCCAACCAGACCGCCACGGCGACGCGGCCCGTGCGCTGTTGGCGCTCTACGACACGGCACTGCCGGTGGTGTACGGCTACCTCGTGCGCCGCTGCCGCGATCAGGGCACCGCCGAGGACCTCACCTCGGAGACCTTTCTGGCCGCGATGGACGCGGCCCGCAAGCCGGACCCGCCCCCGATCGCGGTGCCGTGGTTGCTCGGAGTCGCGCGACACAAGCTGGCCGACCACTACCGGCGCCGAGCCGATCCCGAGCCGGTGGCCGAACCACCGGTGGATGCCGTCGACGAGTGGGACGCCGAACTCGATCGGCTGGTCGCCGAGAGTGTGTTGACCCGGTTGAGCGATTCGCACCGCACCGTGCTGGTGCTGCGCTACATGGACGACTGCAGCGTGGGCGAATGTGCCGCACTTATCGGGCGCACCGTGCATGCGACCGAGGCACTGCTGGTCCGCGCGAAAAGAGCGTTCAGAAAAGAGTATCCGGAAGGAGGCACGTCATGAGTCGGCCCGACCCGTTGCGCGTGCTGCACACCGTTGACCTTCCGGTGCAACCCGATCCGGCCTTCGCCGCGCAGTTGCGCCGGCGGCTGGCGGCCACCTTGGCACTACCCGCAGAAAGGATCGACATGACCAGTACCACCAATCCGCAGGGGACCGAGGTAGTTCCGCGGCCCGCGGCGCTGCCCTACCTGTGCGTGGCCAACGCCCGCAGTGCGCTGTCCTGGTACACCGACGCCTTCGGTGCTGTGCTCGCCGGTGAGCCGATTGTCATGCCGGACGGCCGAATTGGGCACGCGGAGATCGCATTGGCCGGTGGCGTGCTCTACCTGGCCGACGAATATCCCGAGCTGGGCTTGAGAGCTCCTGAGCCAGAAGCGGTTTCAGTGAGCCTGATGCTCCAGGTGGCCGACACCGATGCGGCGCTTCGGCGGGCGCGTCAACACGGCGCCGAAGTGGTACGCGAGATCGGTGAAAGTCATGGGTCGCGCAACGCGACCATCGTCGACCCGTTCGGCCACCGCTGGATGCTGACCGGACCTGTCGGCGCTGTGATTCAGCCGGGCGACCTCGGATCCATCTCGATGCGGGTGCCCGACGCAGATCGCGCAGCCGCGTTCTACGGTCACGTCCTGGGCTGGAGTTACGACCCCGGGACGCATCGGGTGACCAACACCGACCTGCCGACCGGCATCCACGCCGCCGCGGGGCGGCCGACCCTGATCTGCTGCTACGCGGTTGCCGACCTGACGACCGCCCGCGCAGCGATCACCGCAGCCGGTGGCACACCCGGCGAACTACGTCAGACCGAGCGCGGCACACTCCTCGATGCGACGGATTCGCAGGGCGCGGCCTTTGCCGTCCTGGCAGCGACACCGGGACGGAAACGCCCGGAGCTCAACGGGTCCGGGCCCGGGGAGCTGTCGTATGTCACCTACGAGACGGCCGATTCCGCTGCGTTCCGCGACTTCTACGGTCAGGTGCTGGGGTGGACTTTCGCACCGGGCCGGATTGCCGACGGGTGGCAGGTGCTGGACGCCCACCCGATGTCGGGTGCTGCGGGCGGCAGCACGCAGCCGGGTGTCGTACCGATGTGGACCGTCGCCGACATCGAGGCTGCGGTGGCGCGGGTCCGCGCGGCCGGCGGCACCGTGCTGGCCGAACCGTCGCAACAGCCCTACGGGCTGTCTGCCGAATGCGCCGACGACCAGGGCGCGCGGTTTTACCTGGGGCAGTTCTAGCCGAGCATCTCGGCGATGGGCGTGGCGTTGGCGATCTTGGCGCGGACCTTCATCACCTTGCCGGGCAGGCCGCCTCCGACCACCCCGACGAACACCCCGTCGCGCTCGTAGTACGCCAGGAACTTGCGCCCGTCGTCCTCGATGAGGTGCACGATGTCGGTGGCCTCGGGTTCCCCCAGGCACTGGATCTTGACGTCGTACTGGTCGCTCCAGAAATACGGGACGACGACGTTGGACGGCACCTCGGCCCCCAGCATGGCGGGCACCACCACCCGGGCCTGGTCGGCAACGTTGCTCCAATGTTCCACGCGCGCTTGGTGTCCCGTCGCATCCTTCCAGGAAGCAACGTCGCCGAGTGCCCAGACGTGCGGCGCGCTGGTGCGTCCGGCCTCGTCGCAGACGACGCCGTTGGCGACGTCGATGCCGCTGTCGGCCAGCCAGTCGGTGGCCGGCAGTGATCCGATGCCGACGACCACCAGGTCGGCACTGATCTCGGCGCCGTCGGTGAGCACCACCGTGTCGACGTGACCCGCGCCGCGGACCTCGGCCACTCCGAGTCCGGTGCGCACGTCGACGCCCTCGGCGCGGTGCAACCGGGTGACCAACGCACCGATCTGCTCGCCGAGCACCGATGCCAGCGGTGTCGGCTGCGGTTCGACCAGGACCACGTCCACGCCGAGGCCGCGGAGGCTGGCCGCCACTTCGCAGCCGATGAACCCGGCACCGATGACCACCGCTTTTCTCGATGCTGCCGCATGGGTGCGCAGCGCCATGCTCTCGTCGAAGGACCGCAGCACCCGGACGCCCTCGAGATCAGGAAAGCTCGGGATGCGGCGCGGCACCAAGCCGGTTGCGATGACCAACTCGTCGTAACCCAGCTCGCTGCCGTCGGCCAGGCTCACCGTCTGAGCGGTGGTGTCCAGACCGGTGGCCGCCGCACCAAGTCGCAGCGTGATGTTCTTGTCGTCGTACCACTCGCGCGGCTTGAGGGCGACGTCGTCGACCTCGCTGCGCAGCACTTCCTTGGACAGCGGCGGCCGGTCGTAGGGCAGGTGCACTTCGTCACTGACGATGGTGACAGGGCCGTCGTACGCTGCCCGGCGCAATTGCTCGGCGGTCCGGGCGGCGGCAAGCCCACCCCCGACGATCACGATTCCGTTGTTGGTCACGTGGAGTTCATAGCACGATGGCCGGTCAGTACTTTAGGGCACCCTTATCCACAGGTATCTGCGTGCCCGACAACGTGCCCGAGCCGGCGCCCGCCAACCACACCACCACATCGGATACTTCGTCGGGGCTCATAAACCCCTTGTACTGCATCGGCATTGGCGGGAAGGCGTGTACGAACCGGGGATGCCTGGCAAACACCTCCATCATGGCCTCCGGCTCGATCATCGGGGTGTCGACCGAATACGGGTGGATGGAGTTGACGCGGATTCCGAACTCGCCGAGTTCGATCGCCAGCGTATTGGTGAGCGCGGTGAGCCCGTATTTACTGGCCGCGTAATGCCCGTTGCCTGGCGTGGCCTTGATACCTGCTGCGGAGCTGACCACCACGATGGCACCACCGTTGCCGGCTTCGATCATCGCGGGGATGGTGGCCCGCAGGGTGCGCCAGGTGCCGGTCAGATTGACCCCGATCACGGTGTCCCACTGCTCGTCGGTGAGCTCCCACACCCGGCCCCAGCCCAGCACGCCGGCGTTGGCGACCACGACGTCGAGCCGGCCGAACTGTTCCACGCCGTCGGACACCAACTTTCGCAGCGCTGCGTCGTCGCGGACGTCGACCTCCCGCGCCAGCACCTTGCGACCCTCGGCCTCGACGGCACGGACGGTCTCGGCCAGGTCCTCCGGCGTGGACGGGGGGTAGGTCAGATGGTCCGAGACCGGGGCGCAGATGTCGGAGGCGATGATGTCGGCGCCCTCCCGGGCCAGCCGCACCGCGTGCGACCGACCCTGGGCGCGCGCGGCGCCGGTAATGAAAGCGACCTGTCCTTGCAGTGATCCAGCCACGTGTCGTCCTTTCGCCGCTGTCAGGCTAGCAGCGAAACTGAAACGTGTTCTAGTGCGTCCCGCAGATCAGATTTCGGCGATGATCTGAGCCCGGCGAGTGGCGTATTCGTGGTCGTTCAGCACACCGTCGGCCCGCAGCGACTCCAGCTCCTGCAGCCGGTCGGCGATCGAGGCCTGCGGAACCACGAACTCCGCGGCCGGCGCCGCCTGCTGACCGGCTGCCCGACGCACCACGGCCAGGACCTGCTGGCGCAGCGCCGGATGGGACCGGATATCCACCATGCGGTTGAACGGGAGGTTGTTGGCCTTGAGGATCTGCAGGATCTCCAGCAGCGGGCCGGCCTGTCCGCTGAGGTCGTAGGTCCGGTTGTCTTCCTCGACGGTGAACTGGGCGGGCAGCTGGCCGGTGACCAATGCGCTTCGCTCCCAATCGATTTGGTATTCGTTCGAGCCGGGATCGACCAACACCACGCAGTTACGGGAAGTCAGTATGCCCAGCCGGCCGACGCTGGCTCGCACCCGGTCCTCGCTCTCGAACGGCGCGATGCCGGGCCCCGAGATGTGCAGGCGCACCTTGACCACCGGTTGGTCGTTGATCGAGGTCCCGGTTTCGGTGAGGCCGATGATCTGTGCCAGCGCCAGCACCCCGTGCTGCTCCAGGAACTCCGACCTGGCCTGCGCGTTTGCCCCGTAGTAGGTCAGCGCTATCGCGATCAGCACATCGGCGATCGTGATGAGCAGGCCGACGTAGAACATCCAGGACATCCACTGGCCCAGCCCGGCGGCAAAGTAGACGACCAGGAAGATCGGCCCCACCAGACCACCGCACAACAGCACCAGCAGTTGCATCTTGATATACCGCGCCAGCATGTGACCGCCCTTTGAGACGCCGGAAAGTTGCTGCCACAGTAACGCCCGCGGTCCGGCTACCGATCACAAGAAGAATCTGTTACCGCCCGGCGAATTGACACCGGTGGTGATCCCTGGCCCACCGTTGCCGCCGTCGACGCCAAGCAGGAACCCGCGGTGACCGCCCGCTCCGCCGACGCCACCCAGGGCACCGAATTCCAAATACCCCAAGCTCGATCCGCCTGATCCACCGGGGCCACCTGTTCCGCCGTCGCCGAATATCCACGCCGACCCACCCGCGCCGCCGGCGCCACCAGCGGAGGCATATATGCCTGTGAAGGCACCGAATTGGTACTGCGCACTGGCCCCGGTGCCACCCCGTCCGCCGGCACCGCCGTCGCCGTACAACAGACCACCACGCCCACCCGCTCCTCCGTTCGTACCGGCGCTATACCCGGTGCCGTCCGGCCGGAAGGCGCCGTTGTATCCGGCACCGCCGGCACCACCATTACCGAGCAGGCCCGCCGAGCCGCCTCGTCCGCCGGCCATTCCGATGGCATTGCTTGCGCCGCCGGCGCCGCCGTTGCCCCACAGGATCCCGCCGTCCTCGCCGGCCAGTCCGGGTGCCCCTGCTCGCCCGTCACCGATCAGCGGGCGGCCCAGCAGCAGTCGGGTGGGGGTGTTGATCGCGTCGAGCAGTTGCTGTTGCACGTTGGCAGCTTCGGCCGCGGCGTACTGCGCAGCGCCACCGTTGAGCAGTTCGACGAACTGGTCATGAAAGAGCGCCGCTTGTTCGCTCACCACCTGATAGGCCTGCGCATGCGCATTGAACAACGACGCGACCGCGGCCGACACCTCGTCGGCTCCAGCGGACAGCACCGCCTGGGTCGGCAGTGCGGTGGCGGCGTTCGCAGCACCGAGGGTAACGCCGATCCTGGCCAGATCCGCCGCGGCGGCGGATACACAATCGGTTGTGGCAGTAACGAACGACATTCGACCCTCCTGACTCGGACCCGGTGTGAGCTGAGCCTACGGACGGGCGCTGCCATGCGCTTGCGTAGTCGACTACCCCAAAAAGGCAGCAGACGCAAACGCCCCCGAAAACCTTCGCTTTCGGGGGCATTTGCGTCTGGCGGCCGGGCGTGGCCCGGGCAACGCTGTCAGAAATTACTTGATGATGTTGGTGACCCGGCCGGCGCCGACGGTGCGGCCACCTTCCCGGATCGCGAACCGCAGGCCCTCGTCCATGGCGACGGGCTGGATCAGCTTCACCGAGATGTTGGTGTTGTCACCGGGCATCACCATTTCGGTGCCCTCCGGCAGCGTCACCACACCGGTCACGTCGGTGGTGCGGAAGTAGAACTGCGGACGGTAGTTGTTGAAGAACGGCGTGTGCCGGCCGCCCTCGTCCTTGGACAGGATGTAGACCTGGCCCTCGAACTCGGTGTGCGGCGTGGTGGTGCCGGGCTTGATGACGACCTGGCCGCGCTCGACGTCTTCACGCTTGACACCACGCAGCAGCAGACCGACGTTGTCACCGGCCTGGCCCTGGTCGAGCAGCTTGCGGAACATCTCCACACCGGTGACCGTGGTCTTGGTGCTGGTCGGCTTGATGCCGACGATCTCGACTTCCTCGTTCACGTTGACCACGCCGCGCTCCACACGACCGGTGACCACGGTGCCGCGGCCGGTGATGGTGAAGACGTCCTCGACGGGCATCAGGAACGGCTTGTCGGTGTCGCGAACCGGGTCCGGGATGGACTCGTCGACCGCGTCCATCAGCTGCTCGACGGACTCGACCCACTTCGCGTCGCCCTCGAGCGCCTTGAGCGCCGAAACCCGCACGACCGGAGCCTCCTCGTCGAACTCCTGGGCGGCCAGCAACTCGCGGACCTCCAGCTCGACGAGCTCGAGCAGCTCCTCGTCGTCCACCGCGTCGGACTTGTTCAGGGCGACCAGGATGTAGGGCACACCCACCTGGCGGGCGAGCAGCACGTGCTCACGGGTCTGCGGCATCGGGCCGTCGGTCGCCGCGACCACCAGGATTGCGCCGTCCATCTGGGCGGCACCGGTGATCATGTTCTTGATGTAGTCGGCGTGGCCGGGGGCGTCGACGTGCGCGTAGTGACGCTTCTCGGTCTGGTACTCGACGTGCGCGATGTTGATCGTGATACCGCGCTGACGCTCCTCGGGGGCGTTGTCGATCTGGTCGAACGCCTTCGACTCGTTCAGGTCGGGGTACTTGTCGTGCAGGACCTTGGTGATAGCCGCGGTCAGGGTGGTCTTGCCGTGGTCAACGTGACCGATGGTCCCGATGTTGACGTGCGGCTTGGTCCGCTGGAACTTCGCCTTCGCCACTTCTGTGTCCTCCTGGACTGTTGGTGCTTAAAAAAGCAGTGTTGATTTTTCTGGTTTTGTTCTTGCCGCGGTGCTAACCGCGTCAGCCTACTCGCAGGCTTCTCCGGGCCTACTCCCCCGTCGCCTTCGCGATTATTTCCTTCGACACGTTCGCCGGCACTTCGGCGTACGAGTCGAACACCATGGAGTAGTTCGCCCGGCCTTGCGTCTTGGACCGCAGGTCGCCGACGTAGCCGAACATCTCCGACAGCGGCACGTGCGCCCTCACGACGCGCGCACCGGCCCGCTCCTCCATGGCCTGAATCTGACCACGGCGGGAGTTCAGGTCGCCGATCACATCACCCATGTAGTCCTCGGGGGTGGTGACCTCGACGGCCATGATCGGTTCCAGGATCACCGGCTGGGCTTGCGCCGCAGCCTTTTTCAGCACCTGCGAACCGGCGATCTTGAACGCCATCTCCGACGAGTCGACCTCGTGGAAGGCGCCGTCGAGCAGGGTGACCTTCAAGTTCACCAGCGGGTAGCCGGCCAGCACGCCGTACTGCATCGCGTCCTGGGCGCCGGCGTCCACCGACGGGATGTATTCCCGTGGGATGCGCCCACCGGTGACCTTGCTCTCGAACTCGTAGGTCGCGCCGTCCTCGCTGGTGAAGGGCTCGAGGGAAATGAGCACCTTGGCGAACTGGCCCGAGCCGCCGGTCTGCTTCTTGTGGGTGAACTCGACCTTCTCCACGGTCCGCTTGATGGTCTCCTTGTAGGCCACCTGCGGCTTGCCGACGTTCGCCTCGACCTTGAACTCGCGGCGCATCCGGTCCACCAGGATGTCCAGGTGCAGCTCGCCCATGCCGCCGATCACGGTCTGGCCCGTCTCGGCGTCCTGGTGCACCTTGAAGGTGGGGTCCTCTTCGGCGAGCTTCTGGATCGACAGGCTCAACTTCTCCTGGTCGCTCTTGGTCTTGGGCTCGATAGCCACCTCGATCACCGGATCGGGGAAGGTCATCGACTCCAGCACGATCTGGTTGTTCGGGTCGCTCAGGGTGTCACCGGTGGTGGTGTCCTTCAGGCCGATCACCGCGTAGATGTGACCCGCCGACGCGGTCTCCACCGGGTTCTCCTTATTGGAGTGCATCTGGAACAGCTTGCCCAGCCGCTCCTTCTTGCCCTTGGTGGCGTTGATGACCTGGCTGCCGGAGTCGACCTTGCCCGAGTACACCCGGACGTAGGTGAGCTTGCCGAAGAACGGGTGCGAGGCGACCTTGAACGCCAGCGCCGAGAACGGCTCGTCCGTCGACGGCTTGCGCACGATCTCCTCGTCCTCTTTGCCCGGCGGGTGGCCGATCGCCGGCGGCACGTCGAGCGGGGAGGGCAGGTAATCGATGACGGCATCCAGCATGGGCTGCACGCCCTTGTTCTTGAACGCGCTACCGCACAGCACCAGGTAGGCCTCGGAGTTGATGGTGAGCTTGCGCAGCGCACCCTTGATCTCCGCGGTCGACAGCTCCTCGCCGCCGAGGTACTTCTCCAGCAGCGTCTCGTCGGTCTCGGCGACCGCCTCGATCAGCTTGGTGCGGTATTCGTCGGCCCTCTCCTGAAGGTCGCCGGGGATGTCGACAGTCTCGTAGGTCTCACCGAGCTTGGTCTCGCCGCGCCACACCTTGGCCTTCATCTCGACCAGGTCGACGACGCCCTCGAAGTCGCCTTCGGACCCGACGGGCAACTGGATCGGGATGACGTTGGCGCCCAGGCGCTCTTCCATCGTCCGGACCGAGAAGTAGAAGTCGGCGCCGATCTTGTCCATCTTGTTGACGAAGCAGATCCGCGGCACGTCGTATTTGTCGGCCTGCCGCCACACCTGCTCGGATTGCGGCTCGACACCCTCTTTGCCGTCGAAAACGGCCACGGCACCGTCGAGAACACGGAGGGAACGCTCCACCTCGACGGTGAAGTCGACGTGGCCCGGGGTGTCGATGATGTTGATCTGGTTGTCATTCCAGAAGCAGGTGGTCGCTGCGGACGTGATGGTGATGCCGCGCTCCTGTTCCTGCTCCATCCAGTCCATGGTTGCGGCGCCGTCGTGCACCTCACCGATCTTGTAGCTGATACCGGTGTAGTAGAGGATGCGCTCGGTCGTCGTTGTCTTGCCGGCGTCGATGTGCGCCATGATGCCGATATTGCGGACCTTCGTCAGGTCGGTCAGCACGTCCTTCTGTGCCACAGAAGTCTTCCCACTCTTTCGTTGCTCAGTAAATCGCTATCGGTTGCACCCAGCGTGTCCGCTGGTGGCTGTCACCAGCGATAGTGCGCGAAGGCGCGGTTCGCCTCGGCCATCTTGTGGGTGTCCTCACGCCGCTTGACGGCGGCCCCGAGGCCGTTGGAGGCGTCCAGGATCTCGTTGGCCAGCCGCTCGATCATGGTCTTCTCCCGGCGCTGCCGCGAGAAGCTCACCAGCCAGCGCAGCGCCAGCGTGGTGGACCGGTCCGGACGCACCTCGACCGGCACCTGGTAGGTGGCACCACCGACGCGGCGGCTACGAACCTCCAGGGCCGGCTTGACGTTGTCGAGTGCCCGCTTGAGGGTGATGACCGGATCGGTGCCGGTCTTGTCGCGCGCCTGCTCGAGCGCCGCATACACGATGCGCTCGGCCAGCGACTTCTTTCCCTGCATCAGCACCTTGTTCACCAACTGGGTGACCAGCTGCGACCCGTATACCGGGTCGTTGACCAGCGGGCGCTTGGGTGCGGGGCCCTTGCGCGGCATCAGCTCTTCTCCTTCTTGGCGCCGTAGCGGCTGCGCGCCTGCTTACGGTTCTTCACGCCCTGAGTGTCCAGCGACCCCCGGATGATCTTGTAGCGAACACCAGGCAGGTCCTTCACACGTCCACCACGCACCAGCACCATCGAGTGCTCCTGCAGGTTGTGGCCTTCGCCGGGGATGTAGGCAGTGACCTCGACCTGACTCGTCAGCTTCACACGCGCCACCTTGCGAAGCGCCGAGTTCGGCTTCTTCGGGGTGGTGGTGTAGACACGCGTGCACACGCCGCGGCGCTGCGGGCTGCCCTTCAGGGCCGCGGTCTTGACCTTGGCGACCTTGTCACGGCGACCCTTGCGGACCAGCTGATTAATGGTTGGCATCTACCGGCTTTCTCTGTTCTCGTTCACGTCAAGTCTCTGTACTGCAGTTATGCCCTCGAAGGGGACCTCGCGCTCCCCCCGCGTGCGGGCGTGTCGCATACGGCCGAGCACCGGAAGCACTCCGATGCTGCGCGGACATGCGAATTAGCCCGGCATTCGTTCCCTTACGTCAGGCGCCGTAAGCCGCCAGGCACGAGCCACCACATTACCCGCCAGCGGTCTGGCAGGTCAAAGCGACGGCGACGGCTAACGGGTCAGGCGGCGATCCCCGGAATGGGGGGTGCGCGAGTCCATGCCGGCCGCCAACCGCAGCACCATGTCAGTGAACACGGCGTCGGTGTCGATGTCGTCCATCACCCCGGTCATCTCCAACAGCACGAAGCCGTGCATCGCCGACCAGAATTCCAGCGCCGCGTAGAACGCCTCGTCGCCCTCCAAACCGTAGGAAGCCAACACCGCGATCACCGGCCCGGCCGCATTCTTGGTCGCGGCGGAATATTCGGGGTCGTCCCCGCCGAAGGGCATCCGGGTGAACGCCGAGTACCGCCCCGGGTGGTGGTGGGCGTAGCTGCGATAGGCGCCCGCCATGACCAGAACGGCATCATCGCGGGCGCGCCCCTCGCCGACCCGATTCAGCATGGTGATGATGTCGTCGACGACCCGGATGCGCACCGCGCGGCGCAGATCCTCGAGGCTGTCCACGTGGTTGTACAACGATGGACCCTTGGTCCCGAGCTGGGTCGCCAGCGCGTTGATGGTCAGGGAATCCCAGCCCTCCCGGTCCAGGAACGTCAGGGCGCCTTCGACGATGCCGTCGCGGCTGAGCTTTGCTTGGCGGGCCCCGGTTCTCCCGCCGCGAGCGCGCCCACCGGACGGCGGATCGGGCTGAGCTGCCATGGCGAATTCGCCCTTCGATCGGAGCTACCGGTGTGGGTCAACTAATGACTCTAGTTGACCGGGCCGCCCAACCCCCGCTGCACAGCAGTTGGGTCTGTCGTCCGAGCGGCCGTTGCCCGTAGGCTCAGACCCACATCTCCCACCCGACGAAGGGGGGCCGCAGTGAAATGGACAGCCGCCGGCGCAGCGCTGGCATGTTGCGTCACCACCATGGCCGTGACCGCCCCGGCGGCGCAGGCCAAGAACGGCGACACCCACATCACCGGGCAGGGCGTGGAGACCACGATTGACTGCAACGATTCCACGCTCATCGTCAACGGGACGTCGAACATCGTCACCGCCAAGGGCACCTGCTGGGCGGTGACGATGATGGGGACGTCCAACACGGTCATCGCCGACACCGTCATCAATGACATCACCGTGTACGGCTACGACGGGACGGTGCTGTATCACAACGGAGATCCGGTCATCTGGGACCGCGGCCGCGAGCTGGGCATGGTCAACCGAATTCAGCGGGTCGGTCCCTGACCGGGGACCTCAACATGGAGGGTATCGAGTAACTATGCGCGCCAATACATTTGGTAACTCCTCTCGAGCTTCACGGGCGGCCGCTGCGGTAGGCGCGCTGGCCATCGTGGCCGCCGGCGGGCTGGTCGCGTGCAGTTCGACCGCCAGCCCACCGGGGGGCAGTACGGCGTCGTCGTCCTCGAGCAAGTCCTCGTCGAGCTCGTCGGGCAGCGGTACCGCGGAGAGCACCAGCGACGAGAACCCCACCCTGAGCACGACGGTCGAGGTGGGTGACACGGTCGTCTACGCCTACATGGGGCAGACCGCCACCATCTCGTGCGAGCAGGGCAAGTCGTTGAACGTGACGGGTTCGGACAACACTCTGACCGTCAACGGCAGCTGCGAGACCGTGAGCGTCGGTGGCACCAAGAACAAGATCACCATCGACACGGTCAACACCCGCATCACGGTGCTGGGGATGGACAACACCGTCACCTACAAGAACGGTGAGCCGAAGGTGAACAAGATCGGCCCCAACAACACAGTGACCAAGGGCGGCTGACCTACGCCGAACACCGCGGGCTGCTGCAGGTCGTCGCGGCGCGCGCGGAACTGGAACCGGTACGTCGGGCGTCGACCCCGGCTGCGAGAGCGCCGGCGACCGGTCCCCCCTCCTCCAACGCTAGGCGCGGGCTCCGTGCCGGCCCGCACCGGCAGCGAAACGTGCTGCGCCGTCCAATGTTTCAGCCGCCACCCGCGACATGCTGCCGAACTCGACATCCATCGCCGCGGCCTCTGTCATGCCCCACTGACCCAGCGCCGACATCCGGTCCGCCCGCAGGCACTGCTGCGGCAGCGCCGCCAGCTCGGCAGCGAGTTCCTCGGCGCGTTGCCGCGCTTGGCCGGTGGGGACGACGCGGTTGGCCAGCCCGATCGCGTGAGCCTCCTCGGCGTCGACGGCGCGGCCGGTCAGGATCAGATCCATCGCGCGGCTGTGGCCGATCAGCCTGGGCAACCGCACCGTCCCGCCGTCGATCAGCGGGACACCCCACCGCCGGCAGAACACCCCGAACACCGCGTCCTCTTCGACCACCCGCAGGTCGCACCACAGCGCCAACTCCAGGCCGCCCGCCACCGCGAACCCGCTGACCGCGGCGATCACCGGCTTGGACAGCACCATCCGGCTCGGACCCATCGGGCCGGGTCCGGTGCGATGCACCGGGTTCGACTCGGGTGTGCCGATCGCCTTGAGATCGGCACCGGCACAGAAGGTTCCGTTGTCGCCCCAGAGCACCGCGACCGACGCCGTCTCATCTTTGTCGAAGTCGTCGAACGCGGCGTGCAGCTCCAGCGCCGTCGGGCCGTCGACGGCATTGCGGGCGTGCGGCCGGTTCATGATCACCGTCGTCACCGGCCCGCCCTTCTCCACTCGCACACCGCTCATCGTCGGGCCTCCGTCAATTCGACACCGTCGCGCCGCGCGACCAGTTCGGCGGCGAAGTCCTGGTAGGAGTGGCGCAGCGCGGCGCCCGGCCAGTCGGCGGGCAGCAGCGCGTCGGGCAGCACCGGGTCGGTCAGCAGGTGGCGCACCACCGCGGCGGCCACGGTGAACCGGGTCGGGATGTCAGCGGCTGCCATGCCGTCCAGCAGCTCGCGGCCCCGCACCGCCCACCCTGACAGGTCCCACAGCTTTGCGGCCAACCCGGGCGGGTCGGCGTCGCGGGCCGTCAGCATCCGCACCCGCTCGACCACCTCCGGGCCCAGGTCGACCACGACGTTGTCCGGACGCATCCAGACCCCCTCCCGCAACTCGCCGAAACGCTTGTCCTGCAGAGTGTTCCGCAGCGAGGCACGGGTGGGCGCGTCGGTTCCGACGCTGGTGACCACCAGCATGGCCCAGCTGCCGTCCCAGTCCCGCCGGCGCGGATTGATGGCATCGTCCTGGCGGCGCTGGCGGGCGAGCAGCCGATCCGAGAGCCGGTAGCCGTCGGCGGACCGGATCAGGTCGCCGGCGCTGACCATGCGGGTCAGGGCCACCCGCAGTGTGGATTCCTTGATACCGAAATCTGCTGTCAGCCGGATCAATTCGCCGGCATTCGCCCAAGCCGGGTGGGCACCCAGCAGCACGCTGAGCACTACCGACCGGGCGGTCATCCTGCGCATGTCGTCAAACCTGGGAGGCGCGCCGGCCGTAGTCGCCGAATGGCTCGTCGCGATGTTTGACCGCCTCGCGGAAACCGTGCTCGACCGCGTCTGCCACGAAGGCATGCCCCTCGGGTGTGTGCCGGGCGACGCCGTCGAAGACGGTACTTACCATCCTGCTGGTGGCCACACCCTGCTGCAGCAGCGGCGCATTCAACGCGAGCTTGATCATGATCAACTGATTGACGGGCAATGCGGCGATGCGGGCCAGCAGGCGCTCGGTGCGCTCGTCGAGATCCTCGGGTGCGGGCGCCTCGACCGCCAGACCCCACTCGGCGGCCTGCGTGCCGGTGATGCAGTCGCCGGTGAACAGTAGGCGTTTGGCGCGCTGGTCCCCCAGTCGGTGCGCCCACAGTCCCGCGGCCGGCACTCCCCAGACCCGGGTCGGCGGGTAGCCGATCTTGGCGTCGGCGGCTGCGATCACCTGGTCGGCGTGCAGCGCGATGTCGGTGCCACCGGCCACGCAGTAACCGTGGATCTTGACCACCGTGGGCTTGTCGGCGTGCATCAGGCTGGCGAAGCCGCGCACGAAGCGGCTCATCATCTGGTAGTCGATCATCGGGTCCCAGGGCTGATTGGGCAGGTGATTGATGCCCTGGGTCTTACCGTCCAGCACGGTGCCGTCATACGCGCCGGTGCCGCCCGCCGAGCCGGTCCGGTCCGCGTAGGCGGACAGGTCGAAGCCGGCGCAGAATCCCTCACCGCGCCCGGACACCAGGATCACGTGCACGTCCGGGTCCAGGTCGGCACGTTCCACGCACGCGGAGAGTTCCAGCGGAGTGTCGGCGATGATCGCGTTGCCCTTTTCCGGGCGGTTGAAGGTGATGCGGGCGATACGGCCGGTGACCTCGTAGGTCATCGTCTTGAGGTGGTCGAAGTCGACCGGCCTGATCGCGTGGGTCATGTGCGTCGCTCCCCGGCGTCGAGGCGCGTCACCCCTTCACCAGCGCACGCTCGATGATGGGCGCCAGGTCCAGCCCGGTTGGCATGGTGCCGAAAGCGCCACCCCATTGACCGCCGAGCCGGGTGGCCAGAAAGGCCTCGGCGACGGCGGGGTGTCCGTGGCGCACCAGCAGCGAACCCTGCAGCGCCAGGCAGATGTCCTCGGCGACCTTGCGGGCCCGGTACTGGATCGTGTCCAGGTCGCCCAGTTGCGGGCGTAACCGCTCGACGTGCGCGTCCTGCCGCGGGTCCTGGCCGGCCGTACCGGCCAGTTCGTCGAACAGCACCTCGACGGATTCGGGCCGAGTTGCCATGGCGCGCAACGTATCCAGCGCACTGACGTTGCCCGAGCCCTCCCAGATGCCCATCAGCGGGGCTTCCCGGTACAACCGGGGCATGCCGGAGTCCTCGACATAACCGTTGCCGCCCAGGCATTCCAGCGCCTCGGCAGCGTGCGGCGTGGACCGTTTGCACACCCAGTACTTGCTGGCCGCCAGCCCGATGCGGCGCAGCAGCGCCTCACGCTGATCGCCGCGGACCGCCTTGTCGGTGGCACCGGCCATCCGCATCGCCACCATGGTGGCGGCTTCGGCTTCCACCGCGAGATCGGCCAGCACGTTGCGCATCAACGGCTGGTCAATCAGGTAGGCGCCGAACGCTTTTCGGTGTTGTGCATGATAGATGGCACGGGTCAACCCGGTGCGCATGCTGGTGGCGCTGCCCAGCGTGCAGTCCAACCGGGTGAGGTTGACCATCTCGATGATGGTCGGCACGCCGCGGCCCTCCTCGCCCACCAGCCAGGCGGTGGCGCCGTCATATTCGACCTCACTGGAGGCGTTCGCGTGGTTGCCGAGCTTGTCCTTGAGCCGTTGCAACAACATTCGGTTGCGGGTGCCGTCGGGCAGGATGCGCGGCAGCAGGAAACACGACAACCCGCCCGGCGCCTGGGCGAGCACCAGGAAGATGTCGCACATCGGCGCCGAGGTGAACCACTTGTGACCGCGCAGGCGGTAGGTGCCGGAGCCGGTAGGAACGGCTTCGGTGGTACCGGCCCGCACGTCGGAACCACCCTGCTTCTCGGTCATCGACATCCCCGCGGTGACACCGGCTTTCGTCGTCACCGGTTTCAGTTCCGGGTCATAGACGCGGCTGGTCAGCAACGGTTCGTAGACGGCGGCCAGGTCCGGATTGAAGCGCAGCGCCGGCACCACCGCGTAGGTCATCGAGATCGGGCAGACGTGGCCGGGTTCGACGTTCCACACCGCCATCTTGGCCGCGCGCACCACGTGGGCGCCGGGCCGGCCGTCGGCCCAGGGGGCGCCGTGCAGACCGTGCGCGATCGCGGTGCGCATCAGCTCGTGGTAGGCGGGGTCGTACTCCACCTCGTCGACGCGGTGTCCCACCCGGTCATGGGTACGCAGGATGGGCCGGTTGCGGTCGGCCAGCTCACCCCAGCGCTGCGCCTCCGGGCTGCCTGCAATCGCCCCCAGTTCGTTCACCTCGTCCAGGCCCCACTGCCCCCCTTCGCGGATCAGGGCTTCGGTCAGGACCGGCGAGGATGCGGGGTTGTAGTTCTCCAGGGGCGGGACCTGATTGGTCACGACGTGCGTATCGGGCATGACCGCAATATTACAGTTTCCCGACAACCGCACAAGACTTGTAATGCGGGTCAGTCACCGATCCGGTCCCGCAGAAAGGCGATGTCGTCCTTGCGGCCCTCCTCGGCCGTCTCGCAGATCACCGGCGCATCCGCGGCCCGGACGACGGCGACGAGCAACTCCGGGTCGATCTGGCCCATGCCGAAGTTGGCATGCCGGTCGGCTCCGGAACCGGCCGCGTCCCGGGAGTCGTTGCAGTGCACCAGGTCGATGCGACCGGTCAGTGCCTTGATCCGCTGGACCGAGTCGACCAGCGCCTCGCCTGCGGCCCACGCATGGCAGGTGTCCAGGCAGAAGCCGATCCCGCTGTCGCCGATGCGGTCCCACAACCGGCCGATGGTGTCGAAGTGACGGGCCATCGCGTGGTCACCGCCCGCGGTGTTCTCCAACAGCACCTGAACGTCGGTTTCCAAGTAGTCGAGCGCCTTGGCCCAACGTTCGAAGCCGGCCGCCATGTCGTCGTCGTCCGCGTGCCCGCCGTGCACGATCACCGCCGTCGCGTTGATCGCCGCCGCGGCGTCGCAGGTGTCCTGCAGGATCTTGCGCGACGGGATCCGGATGCGGTTGTTGGCAGATGCCACGTTGATCAGATACGGCGCGTGCACATAGAGCGGAATGCCGGCCGCTTTCAACGTGTCGGCGTCCGCACGGGGCCTGGGCTTCTTCCAACTCTGCGGGTTCCCGAGGAAGAACTGGACCACGTCGGCGCCGTCTGCAGCGGCCGCAGCCAGGGGATCGTCCTGGTGGACATGTGAACCGATAAGCACTTGGCCAGTTTAGTGAGTTGCGGCAGGCCCGGCGCTTAAGGTGTGAATCCGTGGGCCTTTCAGTCGGACGGGGCATCGCCGACATCACCGGCGAGGCGGCCGACTGCGGCATGCTCGGCTACGGCAAAGTCGAACAGCGCACCGCAGGCATCCACCTGCGACTGCGATCGCGCGCATTCGTCTTCGACGACGGCGGCGCCCGCGTCTTGCTCGTCGTGGCCGAACTGCCGTTGCCGATGCAGAACGTGACCGACGAGGTGCTGCGCCGCCTAGCCAAGTCCTACGGCGACACCTACTGCGCCCAGAACACCGTCATCACCGCCACCCACACCCACGCCGGCCCCGGCGGATACTGCGGGCACCTGCTGTACAACCTGTCCACCAGTGGGTTTCGGCCCGCGACGTTCGGCGCGATCGTCGACGGCATCGTCGAATCGGTCCGGTACGCCCACGACGACCTGGCACCTGCCGAGGTCATGCTGTCCCACGGCGAGTTGCACGACGCCAGCCGGAATCGTTCGCCGTCGGCCTTCGACCGTAACCCGTTGGCGGACAGAGCGTTTTACCCCGACCGAATCGACCCTCTGACCACCCTGGTGCGTATCGACCGCGGCACCGGCCCGGTGGGCGCCATCCACTTCTTCGCCACCCATGGCACCAGCATGACCAACCGCAACCTGCTGATCTCCGGGGACAACAAGGGTTTCGCCGCCTACCACTGGGAGCGCGTCCGGTGCGGTGCGGACTACCTGGCCGGACAGCCCGGCTTCATCTCCGCATTCGCCCAGACCAACCCCGGTGACATGAGCCCCCACGTGGCGGGACCCATCGGCTACGGGCCGGGCACCGCCGACGCGGAGCGGGACCAGACCCGACAGATCGGGCTGGCCCAATTCGCCGATGCCGTAGCGCAATTGGACACCGGGACGCCGATCGGCACCGGGGTCGAATCGCGGTTCACCTACCTCGACCTCAGTGCCGTGCGGGTGCGCGGGGAATACACGCCGGACGGTCGCGAACACCGTACCGGGCGGCCGATGATCGCCGCCTCGATGTTCGCCGGCACGGACGAGGGCGAAGGCTTCCGCGGCTTCCGTCAGGGGCAAAACCCGTTCTGGGACAGCATTTCCCGAATCTTCTACCGGGTTGTCGGGCCGGCCCGTTCGGTGCAGAAACCCAAGGGCCTGGTGGTGCCGGTGCGGTTGCTGAACCGGTTGCAACCGTTCATCCAGGAAGTGGTGCCCGTCCACCTGGTACGGATCGGCCGGCTGTATCTGCTCTGCATTCCGGGTGAACCGACCATCGTCGCGGGACTGCGGTTGCGCCGTACCGTGGCCGCGATCGTCGGCGCCGAGCTCAATGACGTGCTGTGCGTGGGTTATTCGAATGCGTACATCCACTACGTGACCACCCCGGAGGAGTATCTCGAACAGCGATACGAGGGCGGCAGCACCCTGTTCGGGCGGTGGGAGCTGCCGGCATTGATGCAGACCGCCGCCGGACTCGCCGAGGCGATGCGGGACGGCCGGCCGGTGCCACCCGCACCCGGGCCGCCGGCCCACCGGCCGCGCAGTTGGCTGCGCAGCCCGCCCGCCGACCGCGGCTCGTTCGGAGCGGTCCTGGCCGGGCCGGGCGGCCCGCACCGCCGTGGCGAGGCGGTGGAAGCGACGTTCGTCAGCGCGTACCCGAACAACGATCTGCACCGCACCCGGACTTTCCTCGAAGTGGTGCGCGTCGAAGGAGATCGTTGGGTGCGGGTCGCCGACGACGGCGACTGGTCGACCACCTTTCGGTGGCAGCGCGAGGGTCGGGCCGGGTCGCGGGTGCACATCCGCTGGGACATCCCCGGCGATGCGGTACCCGGGCAGTACCGCATCGTGCACCACTACACCACCCGGGACACCCGCGGCCGGCTCGAACCATTCGTCACCTCGACGCAGGAGTTCACCGTCGCCTGAGGTTGGCGAGCAGACGTAAAAGTCCCCAAATCCCTTGCTGATTAGGGGCTTTTGCGTCTGCTCGCCAGGTGGTACTCGAGGCGCTCGGCGAGCCCAACTGGGTCACCGCGGACGTCGTTCACCGTGAACGGAACCGACAACCAGCCGCATTCCTGCAGCCGCGCGGTCTTCAACCGATCATGCAGTAACGCGTCACGCCCCAGATGCCACTGCACGCTGTCGTACTCCGCAGCCAGCATGACATCCGGCCAGGCAAAATCGACGCGCCAGACCTTCCCGTACCGGTCCACGATGCTGTACTGGAGCTGCGGCATCGGCAGTTTGTTATCGATGAACACGAGTCGCGCCTCGCTCTCCATCGGCGACTCGGGCCGTCGGTCGGCGCAGCCGATCAGCTCCCGCACCTTGACGATGCCGCGCCGGCCCTTGTGCTCCCGGATGACTGCGTCGAGTTCCCCTTTGGTGCACGCCTGAATGTGCAACGCCGCGTCCAGCGTGGCCAGGCTGCGCGGCCGCCTCAAACTCCGTGCGACCTCAATCGCCGTCCACGCTGGGGCGGTCGCCAGTCGGCCCTGAACCCGTCGTAGCGGCGCACCGATGCGCTGGTGCACCATCAGACCCTTCGTCGGTCGCATGCGCACACCAGGATCAAGGATGTGTAGCCGCGAGGTGTTCTCCGTGTCGAATCCGTAGAGGGCAGCGGCGGTACCCATGCAAGCGACAATTTGCTCACGAGCCAGCACGTCGAGTGCTGCGAGCTTTCCCAGCACGTCTGGTTCGGCGTGCCCGTAGACGCCATGGCAGACCCGAATGAGCTTGCCTGCCTGAACAAGTCCTGCCAACCGCTTGCGGGTCATGACGGTGAGGAGTTGGGCGGTGGTCGCAAATTCGCCACGCGGCAGCGTGGTCTCGATGTCCATGAACCAGACGATGAAGCCAAACCGGTCCATATAGCTAGGCAGCGATGCGCCATATGTGGATAGGCGCGCGGGTGAGGATGTGCGAGCAGACGCAAAAGCCCCCAAATCCCTTGAGATTTGGGGGCTTTTGCGTCTGCTCGCGCTACGAAACGCTACCGGTAATCGGAGTATCCGTAGTCGTCCAGCGGCACCGCGGCGCCGGTGGCCTGGCCGAAGTCCGGGCTGTAGTACTGATCCTCGTAGGACGGGATCGTGTACGCCGCAGCCCGGGCCTCCTCGGTGGGCTGCACCTGGATGTTGCGGTACCGGTTGATGCCGGTACCGGCCGGGATCAGCTTTCCGATGATCACGTTCTCCTTCAGACCCTGCAGCTTGTCGCTGCGGCAGTTGATCGCCGCATCGGTCAGCACGCGGGTGGTCTCCTGGAACGACGCCGCCGACAGCCACGAGTCGGTGGCCAGCGACGCCTTCGTGATACCCATCAGCACCGGACGCCCGGCGGCGGGCTCGCCGCCCTCGGCCACCACCCGGCGGTTGGACGCCTCGAACTCGGCACGATCGATCAGCGAACCCGGCAGGAACTCCGTCGAGCCCGAGTCGATGATGGTGACGCGGCGCAGCATCTGCCGCACGATCACCTCGATGTGCTTGTCGTGGATCGACACACCCTGCGCCCGGTAGACCTCCTGGGTCTCCCGGACGAGGTGGATCTGCACCTCACGCGGGCCCTGCACGCGCAGTACCTCGTGCGGGTCGGCCGAGCCTTCCATCAGCTGCTGGCCGACCTCGACGTGGTCGCCGTCGGACAACACGCGCTCGGAACCGTCCTCGTGCTTGAACACCCGCAGACGTTGCCGCTTGGAGAGCTTGTCGTAGACCACTTCCTCGCCGCCGTCGTCGGGCACGATGGTGATCTTGTAGAAGCGCTCACCCTCCTCGAGGCGCACCCGGCCGGTGACGTCGGCGATGGGCGCCTTACCGCGCGGGATGCGGGCCTCGAACAGCTCCTGGACCCGCGGCAGACCGCCGGTGATGTCCTCACCCACACCACCTTGGTGGAAGGTACGCATGGTCAGCTGCGTGCCCGGCTCACCGATGGACTGCGCAGCCACGATACCGACGGCTTCACCGATGTCGACCAGCTTGCCGGTCGCCATGGACCGTCCGTAGCAGGTCGCGCAGACGCCGGTGCCGGTGGTGCAGGTCAGCACCGAACGCACCTTGATCTGCGTGATCCCCGCGGCCAGCAGCGCGTCGATCGACGGGTCGCCCAGGTCCTCACCGCGCGCGACCACGACGTTGCCGGCCTCGTCCACCGCGTCGGCGCCCAGCGTCCGTGCGTACGCCGAGGTCTCGATGTACGGGTCGCGGATCAGGGTGCCGTCCGGCTGACGCTCGGCCAGCTCGACGAGGATGCCACGCTCGGTCTGGCAGTCGTGTTCGCGGACGATGACGTCCTGGCTCACGTCCACCAGACGACGGGTCAGGTAACCGGAGTCGGCGGTACGCAACGCGGTGTCCGCCAAGCCCTTTCGAGCACCGTGGGTGTTGATGAAGTACTCCAGCACGGTCAGGCCCTCGCGGAACGAGGACTTGATCGGACGCGGGATGAACTCACCCTTCGGGTTGGTCACCAGCCCCTTCATGCCGGCCAGCGTCCGGGTCTGGGTGAAGTTACCGGTGGCGCCGGACTCGACGATGGTGATGATCGGGTTGTCCGGCGGATAGTGCTCGCGGAGCGCCTGACCGACCTCGTCGGTGGCCTCCTTCCAGATCTCCACCAGTGCCTCGTTGCGCTCGTCGTGGTTCAGAGCGCCACGCTGGAACTGCTTTTCGACCTTCTCCGCACGTTCCTCGTAGTTGTCGAGGATCTCCTTCTTCCGCGGCGGCACCAGCACGTCGGCCATCGAGACCGTCACACCGCTGCGGGTCGCCCAGTAGAAACCGGCGTCCTTGAGCTTGTCGACGGTCTGCGCGACCACGATCATCGGGTAACGCTCGGCCAGATCGTTGATGATCGCCGCCTGCACCTTCTTGTGCATCTGCTTGTTCACGAACGAATAGCCCAACGGCAGCAACTCGTTGAACAGCACCCGACCCAGCGTGGTCTCGGCCACCCAGGCGTCGCCGGGGCGCCATCCGTTGGCCCCGAACCGCTCCGCCTCGATGTCGGCCGGCGGCCGCAGCTGGGTCAGCCGCACCTTGATCTTGGCCCGCACCGAGAGCACGCCGCGGTCGGCGGCCATGATCGCCTCGGCGGGCGAGGAGTAGACGCCCGACTCGGGGCTGTCGCCGTTGGCCGGCCGGTACTCGCCCTTGCCGCCCTCGACCTCGGTGGTCAGGTAGTACAACCCGGTCACCATGTCCAGTCGCGGCATCGCCAGCGGGCGGCCGGACGCCGGGGACAGGATGTTGTTCGACGACAGCATCAGGATGCGGGCCTCGGCCTGTGCCTCCGCCGAGAGCGGCAGGTGCACGGCCATCTGGTCACCGTCGAAGTCGGCGTTGAACGCCTCACACACCAACGGGTGCAGCTGAATTGCCTTGCCTTCCACCAACATCGGCTCGAAGGCCTGGATGCCCAACCGGTGCAGGGTGGGTGCGCGGTTCAGCAGCACCGGGTGCTCGGCGATGACCTCTTCCAGGACATCCCACACCTGCGGACGCTGCCGCTCCACCATCCGCTTGGCGCTCTTGATGTTCTGCGCGTGGTTGAGGTCGACCAGTCGCTTCATCACGAACGGCTTGAACAGCTCCAGCGCCATCAGCTTGGGCAGGCCGCACTGGTGCAGCTTGAGCTGCGGACCGACCACGATGACCGAACGGCCCGAGTAGTCGACGCGCTTGCCGAGCAGGTTTTGCCGGAACCGGCCCTGCTTGCCCTTGAGCAGATCGCTCAACGACTTCAGCGGGCGGTTGCCCGGCCCGGTGACCGGACGGCCACGACGGCCGTTGTCGAACAACGCGTCGACGGACTCCTGCAGCATCCGCTTCTCGTTGTTGACGATGATCTCTGGCGCACCCAGGTCGATCAGTCGCTTCAACCGGTTGTTGCGGTTGATCACGCGGCGGTATAGGTCGTTGAGGTCCGACGTGGCGAACCGGCCACCGTCGAGCTGCACCATCGGGCGAAGTTCCGGCGGGATGACCGGGACGGCGTCGAGCACCATGCCCATCGGCGAGTTGCCCGACTGCTGGAAGGCGGCAACCACCTTCAGCCGCTTGAGGGCACGAAGCTTCTTCTGCCCCTTGCCGTTTCGGATCACGTCCCGCAGGATGTCGGCCTCGGCGTCGATGTCGAAGTTCTCGATCAGCTTCTGGATCGACTCCGCGCCCATGGCGCCGGTGAAGTATTCGCCGTAGCGGTCCTGCAGCTCGCGGTAGAGGTTCTCGTCGACGATCAGCTGCTTGGGAGCCAGCTTGGTGAACGTCGACCAGATGTCCTCGAGCCGGTCCAGCTCACGCTGGGCGCGGTCGCGCAGCTGACGCATCTCACGCTCGCCGCCGTCCCGGACCTTGCGCTTGGCGTCGGCTTTGGCGCCCTCGGCCTCCAGTTCGGCCAGGTCGGCCTCGAGCTTCTGCGCCCGGGCCTCGAGGTCGGCGTCGCGCTGGTCCTCGACGGCCTTGCGCTCCACCACCATCTCGGCTTCGAGCGTGGACAGCTCGTTGTGCCGCATCTCGTCGTCGACCGCGGTGATCACGTAGGCCGCGAAGTAGATGATCTTCTCGAGATCCTTGGGCGCCAGGTCCAGCAGGTACCCCAGGCGCGAGGGCACGCCCTTGAAGTACCAGATGTGGGTGACCGGCGCGGCCAGCTCGATGTGGCCCATCCGCTCCCGGCGCACCTTGGCACGGGTCACCTCGACGCCGCAGCGCTCACAGATGATGCCCTTGAAGCGCACCCGCTTGTACTTGCCGCAGTAGCACTCCCAGTCGCGAGTCGGTCCGAAGATCTTCTCGCAGAACAGGCCGTCCTTCTCCGGCTTGAGCGTGCGGTAGTTGATGGTCTCCGGCTTCTTGACCTCGCCGTAGGACCACTGACGGATGTCTTCCGCGGTGGCCAGGCCGATGCGGAGTTCATCGAAGAAGTTGACGTCTAACACGTAACTCCCTTTCCCCTTGCGGGTGTTGAAACTGATAGTTAGGCGAGGTCCTCGACGGAGGCAGATTCGTTGCGCGACAAGTTGATTCCCAGGTTGGCCGCAGCCCGCTCGAGATCTTCGTCCTCGCCTTCGCGCAGCTCGATGGCCGCACCGTCCGACGACAGCACCTCGACATTGAGGCACAGCGACTGCAGTTCCTTGAGCAGCACCTTGAACGACTCGGGAATGCCCGGCTCGGGGATGTTCTCGCCCTTGACGATCGCCTCGTAGACCTTGACCCGGCCGACGGTGTCGTCGGACTTGATGGTCAACAGCTCCTGCAGCGTGTACGCCGCGCCGTAGGCCTGCATGGCCCAGCACTCCATCTCACCGAACCGCTGACCACCGAACTGCGCCTTACCACCCAGCGGCTGCTGGGTGATCATCGAGTACGGACCGGTGGAGCGGGCGTGGATCTTGTCGTCCACCAGGTGGTGCAGCTTCATGATGTACATGTAGCCGACGGTCACCGGGTACGGGAACGGCTCACCGCTGCGCCCGTCGAAGAGCACCGCCTTGCCGTCCTCGTTGACCAGCACCTCGCCGTCGCGGTTGGGCAGCGTCGCCGAGAGCAAGCCCTGCAGCTCCTCTTCCTTGGCGCCGTCGAACACCGGGGTGGACACGATCTGGTTCGGTTGGGCGTGCCGCAGCTCCTCGGGCAGATTCGCCGCCCAGTCCGGGGCACCCTCGATGTTCCAGCCGGCCTTGGCCACCCACCCCAGGTGAGTCTCCAGAATCTGGCCGATGTTCATCCGTCGCGGCACACCGTGCGTGTTCAGGATGATGTCGACCGGAGTGCCGTCCGGCAGGAACGGCATGTCTTCCACCGGCAGGATCTTGCCGATGACGCCCTTGTTGCCGTGCCGTCCGGCCAGCTTGTCGCCGTCGGAGATCTTGCGCTTCTGAGCCACATACACCCGGACCAGCTCGTTGACGCCGGCGGGCAGTTCGTCGTCGTCCTCGCGGGAGAACACCCGGATGCCGATGACCTTGCCGGACTCACCGTGCGGCACCTTCAGGGAGGTGTCGCGAACCTCGCGGGCCTTCTCGCCGAAGATCGCGCGCAGCAGCCGCTCTTCCGGGGTCAGCTCGGTCTCACCCTTGGGCGTGACCTTGCCGACCAGGATGTCGCCGTCGCGCACCTCGGCACCGATACGCACGATGCCGCGCTCGTCCAGGTCGGCCAGCACCTCGTCGGAGACGTTCGGGATGTCCCGGGTGATCTCCTCGGCGCCCAGCTTGGTGTCGCGGGCGTCGATCTCGTGCTCTTCGATGTGGATCGAGGTCAGCACGTCCTCTTCGACGAGGCGGTTAGACAGGATGATGGCGTCCTCGTAGTTGTGACCCTCCCACGGCATGACCGCCACCAGCAGGTTCTTGCCCAGAGCCATCTCACCGTTCTCGGTGCAGGGCCCGTCGGCGATCACCTGGCCGGCCTCCACCCGGTCGCCGGCGTCGACGATCGGGGACTGGTTGGCACAGGTGCCGTGGTTGGAGCGGGCGAACTTGCGCATCCGGTAGGTGCGCCGGGTGCCGTCGTCGTGCATGACGGTGATGTAGTCCGCCGAGACCTCCTCGATGGCGCCCGCCTTCTCGGCCACCACGACGTCTCCGGCGTCGATGGCCGCGCGCAACTCCATTCCGGTACCCACCAGGGGCGCCTCGCTGCGCACCAGCGGGACCGCCTGGCGCTGCATGTTGGCGCCCATCAGGGCCCGGTTGGCGTCGTCGTGCTCGAGGAACGGGATCATCGCGGTCGCGACCGACACCATCTGGCGCGGCGAGACGTCCATGTAGTCCACCTCGGAGGACGGCACGTACTCGACCTCGCCGGCCTTTCGACGGACCAGGACGCGCGGCTCGATGAATCGGCCGCCCTCGTCGATCGGCGAGTTGGCCTGCGCCACCACGTGGCGGTCCTCCTCGTCCGCGGTCAGGTAGTGGATCTCGTCGGACACCACACCGTCGACCACCTTGCGATAAGGCGTCTCGATGAACCCGAACGGGTTGACCCGCGCGTACACCGACAGCGACCCGATCAGGCCGATGTTGGGCCCTTCCGGGGTCTCGATCGGGCACATGCGGCCGTAGTGCGACGGGTGCACGTCCCGGACTTCCAGACCGGCCCGTTCCCGCGACAGACCACCCGGCCCCAGCGCCGACAGACGACGCTTGTGGGTCAGACCCGACAACGGGTTGTTCTGGTCCATGAACTGCGAGAGCTGGCTGGTGCCGAAGAACTCCTTGATCGCAGCGACGACCGGACGGATGTTGATCAGGGTCTGCGGCGTGATGGCCTCGACGTCCTGAGTGGTCATCCGCTCGCGCACGACGCGCTCCATGCGGGACATGCCGACCCGGATCTGGTTCTGGATCAGCTCGCCGACCGTACGCAACCGGCGGTTGCCGAAGTGGTCGATGTCGTCGGTTTCCACCGGCACCTCGGTGCCGCCGGGCACCGTCATCTCGTGCTGGCCTTCGTGCAGCCGGACCAGATATTCGATGGTGGCGACGATGTCCTCTTCGGTCAGCGTCGAACTGGTGATCGGCGCACCGACATTCAGCCCGAGCTTCTTGTTGACCTTGTAGCGGCCGACGCGGGCCAGGTCGTAACGCTTCTCCTTGAAGAACAGGTTCTCCAACAGCGTCTGCGCGGACTCCTTGGTCGGCGGTTCGCCCGGGCGCAACTTGCGGTAGATGTCCAGCAGCGCCTCGTCGGTGCCCGCGGTGTTGTCCTTCTCCAGCGTCCCCATCATGATCTCGGAGAAGCCGAACCGCTCGTGGATCTGCTCGTTGGTCCAGCCGAGCGCCTTGAGCAGAACGGTGACCGGCTGACGCCGCTTGCGGTCGATGCGCACGCCGACGGTGTCGCGCTTGTCAACATCGAACTCCAGCCACGCACCGCGGCTCGGGATCACCTTGACGCTGTGCAGCATCTTCTCGGTGGACTTGTCGATGGTCTCGTCGAAGTACACGCCCGGCGAGCGCACCAGCTGGCTCACCACGACACGCTCGGTGCCGTTGATGATGAAGGTGCCCTTCTCGGTCATCATCGGGAAGTCACCCATGAACACCGTCTGGCTCTTGATCTCGCCGGTGTTGTTGTTGATGAACTCGGCGGTGACGAACAGCGGCGCCGCGTACGTCATGTCCTTGTCTTTGCACTCGTCGACCGGTGCCTTGACGTCGTCAAAGCGCGGGTCGGAGAAAGACAGCGACATCGAGCCGGAGAAGTCCTCGATCGGCGAAAGCTCGTAGAGAACCTCTTCGAGACCGCCCATCTGGTTGACGTCGCCGCGCTTGGCGGCGGTCTCACGCCAGCGCTGCGAGCCGATCAGCCACTCGAATGAATCGGTCTGAACGTCGAGCAATCCCGGGACCTCGAGCGGTTCACGCAGCTTGGCGAAAGAAACCCGGTTGGGAGCCCCGGGTACGGAGCTGTTCGAAGAACTCTGTGGGCGACCTGTGTTGCTCTGGCGGAAATCAGCCAAGATGCGTCCTTCCAGCACCTCGTGCGACTATGAGAGCCCTGAGGAGACGCCACCGGGTCTGTTCGCCGCAGATGTTTATCGGTTCGGCTGGCGGACGAACTGTCCGGATCTCACGCACGCAACTGAATAGCTGAGCCGCAGAAAAGGGCTCAGGCTAAGACCACGGTGTCAAGTGGCGGGTGTGAGGTGGGCAGGAAGTAGCCAGCGCAACGTCCAACAATAGCGCAGGACAGTACATTCCTCAAATGCGCACCACTACACACGGTCGCACGCGGTCCGTGGAAGACCGGCGCTGGCTGGCACCTGCGATATCCCGCGTACACATGCTGCCCAACAGATTGACCCGTTTGGGCTGTTCCGTCAAGAGGTGGGCACGGCAAGTTGTGCAGAGGTGTGGAGAAATTTTCCGCGATGCCCGCTGGTGGGGGCATCGCCGACGACCGGCGGGCGCGCGGCGGCACGCCGGAATCCTGCGCAGCAGAACTCGGCAGCGACCGGTCGGATCAGTACTCGTGCGAGGTGTACTTGTGGGTGCCTTCGAGGTCGTCCAGGATCGCTTCCTGAGCGTTCTTCGGCAGGGTGTGCAGCATGGCGCGCACCCGGGCCTGCCGGCGGGCGACGCCTTTGCGCTCCGGCATCCCGGGCGACGCCTGGATCTGCGGCGGCACTCCCTCGATGTCCTCGACACCACCGGCGTGCTGGCCCGCGTCGAGCGCGGCCTGCTCCTCGGCCATGGTGGCCTCGTCCTTTTCCTCCGACATACCGATCGGCCCGATACGCCGACCGTTGAGGAACTGCCGCACCACCGGCTCGTCGCTGGTCAGCAGCACCTCGCGGGGTCCGAACATGACCAGGTGCTTCCGGAACAACATGCCCATGTTGTCCGGCACAGTGCGGGCGATGTTGATGTTGTGGGTCACGATCAGGATGGTGGCGTCGATCTGGGCGTTGATGTCCATGATCAGCTGGCTCAGGTAGGCGGTACGGACCGGGTCCAGACCCGAGTCCGGCTCGTCGCACAGAATGATCTGCGGGTCGAGCACCAGGGCCCGCGCCAGGCCGGCACGCTTGCGCATACCGCCGGAGATCTCACCCGGGAACTTCTTCTCGTCACCGCCGAGACCCACCATCGTCAGTTTCTCCATGACGATGTCGCGGATCTCTTTTTCCTTCTTCTTGGTGTGCTCCCGCAGCGGGAAAGCGGTGTTGTCGAACAGGTTCATCGAGCCGAACAGCGCGCCGTCCTGGAACAGCACCCCGAACAGGGTGCGGATCTCGTAGAGCTCTTTGGCCGAGCACTCGATGATGTCGGTGCCGTCGATGAGGATCGAGCCGCGCTCCGGCTTCAGCAGGCCGATCAATGACTTCAGGAACACCGACTTGCCGGTACCCGACGGGCCCAGCAGCACGCTGACCTCTCCGGCGGGGACGGTGAGCGTGACGTCTTCCCAAATCCTCGAGGATCCGAACGACTTGGTAAGCCCGTTTACCTCGATCGCGACACCCATGGGAGACCCTTCCGTCGACGCGCGGTTCAGCCACCAGCCCCGTGTGGCTTGAGTCACTGTAGCGCACGGCCGGTCTACGCATCAGGGTTGGATCAATAACAATCCGCCCAGCACACCCTATTCAAAAGGTGCCCAATTGCCGTGGAAGCCCATGGGGACCCGCTGCGGAAGTTCCACGGTGGCCCTCGTTTCCAGGGTCTGCGCATCCAGCAGCAACAGCACGCCGGTGTCGGTGTCGCGGCGGCTGCCCAGACCCATCAGGACGCCGTCATCCTCGACCCGGCTTGCCGGGGACGTGGCCGGGTTGGGCACGAAGGACATCTCCCCCATCAACAGGTCCGGATCGAGGGCGGCGACTTCGCGGGCGCCAGTTGCGTAGTCGTGCTTGTACACCGCCGTCGACATGTCGCGGGCGCCGCCGGAGAGATAGCCGCCGTCGACACCGAGGGTGTAGCCGAACCGGTGCTTGGCGCCCAGCAAGGTCTCGTTGATCCGGGGAAACTCCTGCGGGCGGTCGTCGCGGCGCTCGGTGCTGACTGCGCCGGTGGTCAGGTTGATCGTCCAGCGGTCCAGGGTGGGCTTGCTGTCGCCGGGACCGCGCAGGTCGTGATCGAACATCCGCGCATAGCGCACCACGTCCAGGACCAGCACCTCGTTGCCGCCGCGGTCTTCGCTGTAGGCGTTGAGCGGGTGATAGACGTAGCACGGCTCGACGTCGAACCACCGGACGTCTCGGCCGGTGCCCTCGCGGGGCAGAACGCCGATGCGCGCCGGATAGTCGGCGTTCCAGCGGTACGGCATCTTGTGCACGGGCTGCCGGTTCCGGTTGATCATCGCCGCGACGGGGTTGGGTACCCGTACGCGACCCAGCAGCGACTCCGCCACCAGGCGAGCCGGCCTGGTCAGTCTGCGCGGCACCCGCACCGGCAGGACCTGGATCGGGTCGAACGTTACGGGCAGGTCGTAGATCACGACGTACTTCTCGGTCAGCGAGAAGTCGTGCATCATCGGCGACCCGCCCACTCGGACGTCCACCGTGCGACGGGCACGTCCGTTGGTGTCGATCACCGAGTACTGCACGGTGCGTCCGCGGGTGAAGGAGTAGGACAGGGCATGCAATTCCCCGGTCGCCGGATCGCGGTGCGGGTGGGCGGTGTAGCCGCCGAAGAGGGTTCCGTCGAAGTCGCAGGGCGCGACCGTGTCCAGCTCGTCGGTCAACTCGTAGTTGGCGCCGCCACCCTCGACCAGGGCTAGCGTCCGGCCGGCGTGACTCAACGCGTTGGTGTTGGGCCCCACCGACAGCATGCCGGCCCGCGGGTCCAGCCCCGCGGGCTGCGGCTCGCCCAATGCGGCGCACACCGCAGGGGTGCGCACCCAGCGGTTGCGGTACCAGGTGGCCTTGCCGTCGCGCAGCGCGACCCCGTGCACCATCGCGTCCCCGCTGAACCAGTGGTAGGTAGTCGGGTCGACCTCGGCGACCGGGTTGGGACCGTTGCGCAGATAGCGTCCGCTGAGGTGCTCGGGAATGTGGCCGGTGACCTCGAGGTCGGTTGCGGTCAGTTCGGCCCGCACCGGTGCCAGAAAACCGCTCAGGTACGGGTTGCCGGCTTGGGCGGTCTGCGTGGCCGTCATCGCTGAACTCCTATAACGTTGTTATTACGCTGTTATTGGGACGGTACGCCGCCGCCGAGGAGATGGCAATATTGTTTGGCGAGATGACTTCGACCCAGCGCAGCGTTCGCGACCAGATGGTGCAGGCCGCGGTGGACTTGCTCGACGAGCACGGTCCCGATGCGCTGCAGACCCGCAAGGTGGCCGGTGCCGCCGGCACCTCGACGATGGCCGTGTACACCCATTTCGGCGGGATGCGCGAACTCATCGCCGCGGTCGCCGAGGAGGGTCTACGCCAGTTCGACGCCGCCTTGGCGGTGCCGGAGACCGACGACCCGGTGGCCGATCTGATGTCCGTCGGAGCCGCCTACCGGCGGTATGCGATCGAGCGCCCGCACATGTACCGGCTGATGTTCGGCAGCACCAGTGCGCACGGCATCAACGCGCCGACCGGCGACGTCCTGACGCTGTCGCTCGACGAGATCGAGCAGCACGAACCCAGCTTCGCCCACGTGGTGCGCGCGGTGCACCGGTGCATTCTCGCCGGCCGGATCACGGCGTGCCCGGCGGACGACGATGCGTCCGTGGTGGCCACGGCAGCCCAATTCTGGGCGCTCATCCACGGTTACGTGATGCTCGAGCTGGCCGGGTTTTACGGCGCCGACGGCTCGGCACTGGTCCCCGTGCTGGCCGCAATGACCACGAATCTGCTGGTCGCCCTAGGCGATTCAGCTGAGCGGGTACAGCGCTCGCAGCTGGCTGCACTGCGCTGATAAACGCGGAAGCCCCCGGGACCCCGTTGCCGGGATGCCCGAGGGCTGCGCGGATGGAACTACTTGACGGTGACGCTGGCGCCGGCGGCCTCGAGCTTGGCCTTGGCCTCGTCGGCGGCCTCCTTGGCGACCTTCTCCAGCAGCGGCTTGGGCGCGCCGTCGACCAGGTCCTTGGCCTCCTTGAGGCCCAGGCCGGAGACGATCTCGCGGACCACCTTGATGACACCGATCTTCTTCTCACCGGCGGCCTCGAGGATCACGTCGAACTCGGTCTGCTCCTCGGCGGCCTCAGCGGCTGCGCCGCCACCGGCCGGGCCGGCCGCGGCGACGGCGACCGGGGCGGCCGCGGTGACCTCGAAGGTCTCCTCGAACTTCTTGACGAAGTCGGAGAGCTCCAACAGGGTCATTTCCTTGAAGGCGTCGAGCAGGTCGTCGCTGGACAGTTTTGCCATGGTGTGGGTCCTTTCTGAACTTTGTGCGTTTGGTCGGAGTTATTCGGCGGATGCCGCTTCGGCGGGTGCCTCGGCAGCTGCGGGCGTCTCCGCAGCTGCGGCTGCGGGGGCTTCGGAGTCCTTCTTCTCTTGCAGAGCGGCCAGCAGGCGGGCCATCTGCGACGCGGGCGCATTGAACAGCCCGGCAGCCTTGGCGAGGTTGCCCTTCATCGCACCGGCCAGCTTGGCCAGCAGCACCTCGCGGGATTCCAGGTCGGCGATGCGCTCGACCTCGGAGACGGACAGCGCGTGTCCGTCCATGTAGCCGCCCTTGATGACCAGCGCCTTGTGCTCCTTGGCGAAGGTCTTCAGTGCCTTGGCGGCATCCACCGGCTCACCGGTGACGAATGCGATCGCCGTCGGACCGGCGAACAGCTCGTCGAGCCCTTCGATGCCGGCCTCGGAGGCAGCGCGCTTGATGAGGGTGTTCTTGGCCACCGCGTAGGTGGTTCCCTCCCCCAGCGATCGGCGCAGCTCGGCGAGGTTGGCCACCGACAGACCGCGGTACTCGGTGATGACGGTCGCGCTCGAACTCTTGAAGTGCTCGGCGATGTCGGCGACGGCGGTGGCTTTGTCAGCCCTGGCCATGCATGCCTCCTGTACGTGTGTGGACTCGGCGTCTCGTTCCACCGCAGACGACTAACGCCCCGGCGCAGGCTGCGGCCGGGGCGTTGGGATTCACCGGCGCGTAGGCCGGCGGTCTTGCCTCGTCCTCCTGCGTGGGCCGCCGGGATGTTCCCGGACCTTCAACCGATTGCTCGGTGACCGACGGTCTTCGGTGGATCGGCACCCACCATAGCCTGGCCTGGTCCGAACAGCCAATTCGCACCCACGCGCGACCCACGACGCTGCCGCGGCGCGCCGCTCGCTACAGCCCGGCCAGGCGCGCCGCGCCCACCAGCCCGGCATTTCCGCCGAGTTCGGCGGGCAGCACCCGCAGACCGGTCAGGAAGTCCAATCGGGCATATTCGGCCAGCGCCGCACGCAGCGGGTCGAACAGCAGGGGCCCGGAGCGGGCCACTCCCCCGCCGATAACCACCAGGTCCAGGTCGCATACCGCGCCGACGGAGGCGATCATCGCGGCCAGCGCGGCGGCTCCCCGCTGAAATGCCGCAAGCGCCAGCGGATCTCCGGTGGCGGCCGCGTCGGCCAACTCCTTGGCGCTCGCCGCCGGCGGCGCTGACCAGCCGTTTTCCCGAGCCCAACGCACCATCGACGGACCGGACGCGACGGTCTCGACGCAGCCGCGCCCACCGCAGGCACACCCCCGACCGTTCGGGTCGACCACCACATGACCGACGTGACCGGCATTACCGGTGCGGCCGTCATAGGGCAACCCTTCGAGCACCAGGCCCCCGCCCACCCCGGTGGACACCACCATGCCCAGCAGGAAGCCGGCACCGCGTCCCGCGCCCTGCCAGTGCTCACCGAGTGCCATGCACACGCCGTCACCGCCCAGCCGTACCCGCACCCCGGGCACGACGGCTGAAACCCGTTGCTGCAGTGGGAAACCGCGCCAGGCCGGGATATTGATCGGGCTGACCGTGCCGCCGGCCAGGTCCACCGGACCGGCCGACGCGATCCCGACGCCGGCCACCACCCCGCCCGCCGCGTGCAGTCCGTCGCGTATCAGGGCCTCGACCGCGGCCCAGATCTGTTCTTCATCGACACCGGCCGGCGTCGGGCAGGTAGCGGTGTGCACCAGCGCGCCGACGTCGTCAACGAGACCGGCTGCGATCTTGGTGCCGCCGATGTCCAGGCAGAGGGTCAGCATCAGTGTCGGTGGGTGTTGTCAGGCTGGCGGGGATCGCCAGGATGCTCGTAACCGGGGGCCAGCTGCACCAGTTCGGCGCGACGCACGTCCAGCCAGACCCGGAACGCGCGCCGCCGAGCAGCCCCCAGCAGATGCCCGGCGACCGCCTGCCGCACCTGATCGAGCGGCGGGGCGACCAGCGTCGGCGTCCGCCATCCGAGTCCGGCGGGGCGGGCCGGCGCGAACCGCATCGGGTTGCGCCGGTGATAGTCGGCGACATCGTCGTCGCTGACGTCGACACCCGCGGTGACATCGGCGAACAACGCGCGCGCCGGCGGGTCGGCCAGCGCCGCGGCGGCGATGCTGCCGATCTCCAGCCGGGCGGTGACGTCGGGCAGCAGGTCAGCCTCGGGTGGGGCATCGAGGGCGGACAGGCCACGGGCGGTCGCTTCGGCGGCAACCACCCGCTCGGTCACGATCAGCTGCGTGAGCCAGCGCCGCAACTGGCGGCCCTCGCTGGTGCCGACAGCCGGCAACGGGGCAGCACGAGGTCCGTTGCGCAACCGCGCCTCGCGCGCGTCGACTTCGGCTTCCTCGACCTCGGCGCCGCCGACCGTCGCCACCACGTGATGGGTCATGTCACCGTCACCTTGACCGCCGGCGAATAGACCAACCGGCCCGCACAGCCGACCCGGACCAGCGCCCACCACTGCCCGGGATCCTGCCAGCGGGGCGGTGCCACATCGAAGGTCAGCTCGACGGCGCCGCCGGCCGGTAGGACGGCCCCGACCGCGGCCGGCCCGATCCACTCCCACGTCCCCCACGGGCTGATCAGGTGTGCCTCGAGCGCCAGATCGGCCCGGGCCCGGCTGCCGATCGTGACGGTCAGCCGCGTCGCTTGTCCCGCGGAAAGCACGATGTCGGTCGGACCGTCCCGCAGATGGAGGAGTTCGTCGTCGTCGGTTCCCACGGCCAGGACGGTGACGTCCTCGACCACCTGCCGCCACGACGGCACGTCGGAGATCAGGCGCAACTGCGCCCGGACCGGATATAACCCTGCCGGCGCGTGCGCCGGGATGGTGAGCACGATGTCGGTTTCCAGGTGCGCACCGACGCCCAGGGTGAAGGGCAATTCGGCCGGTTGGGCGGACCAACCGTCGGGACACCGCACCTCGACGGTGCCGCCCACTTCGGCATCGGTGCAGTCGCTGGCAGCGGTGAGACGAAGTGTCACCGTGTCGCCCGCCTCGGCGCTGAGCTGCTGCGGATGCAGGTGGGCGACGGCCGGTAGTCCGCCCAGCGGTGCCGGGCCGCGATTGTGCAACCAGTAGCGGGCGTAGAGCGGCTGGGCCACCTCGGCCGGCGGAGCCAGCTCAGTAGGTTCGACAGGTAGGGCAGGCACGTCGAGGTGACCTCGAACAGTTGCGACCTGGTAGCCGTGCAGCCGGATGGCGCTGGTGCGGCGCTGCGCCACTTCCAGCAGATTCGCGTGCCGGATCGCGCTCAGCTCACCGAGTTCCGAGCTGACCTCGACCCGAGTCGCCGCACCGGTCGATTCGACCAGCCGCAGGGCCACGTCACTCGATGTGACGGGTTCGGCGCGGCCGGAGGTCAGCGGGTTCCCGGCGGCCTTGAGCGCCCCCAGCGTTACCGACTCGGGCTCGACCCGCAGCAGCGACCCAACCGGCGGCAACGCCCCGTGCTGGTCGCGGGGAGCCACCGCAATCAGCGGGTTGGTGAACTGGGCGCTGCGGACCGGCACCCCGGCGCGCCGCCAATCACCGCGGCCGCAGACCAGCGCGTAGTCGAAATCATGGGTCCAGTGCTGCAGTTGGAAGTTCGAACCGTCCGGCGCGGTGCGGCGTGGCTCGTCGATCCAGATGCCCGACGGCCAGCCCGTGCAGGACCGCATCAGCGCCGTGTGCAGGGTGCCTTCGGTGTCCACCGCGAAGCTGGGCACCCCGCGGTTCAGTACAGCGACGGTGTAGTCCTCGAACGTCGCGGCGTCGACCGGGCAGCGCTGGCGGACGACGATCTCGGCGTCGGCCAGGTCGCGAATCACCGAGGCGATCGCGGCGGCCAAGCTCTTGTCGTCGCGTCCGGCGATCACCAGCACCGGCAGCGCGCGGCGGGCCCGCAGGTCGGCGTCAGGCACCCAGACCGCGGTCAGGTCCGTCGCCGCCGGCACCCATATCCGCGCCTTGCCGGTCTTGGTGAGTTGCCGTTCGAGTTCGTCGGCATAGGCCGGATCGGCCTCGGCCAGCAGCGCCGCGGTGAATACGTTGCCAGCCGGCCCACCCAGCACGATCCGGGCGTCAGGCAGGTTGGAGTCGACGTCGAGGTGGCCGTAGCGGGGTCGGTCGGCGCCGCTGCAGGTGGCCGTCACACCGGCGCGCACCAGCGCCACCATCAGGTCGCGAGCCAACGGACCCGACACGGTTTCCGACGGCGCGATCACCTCGGCCACCGAGATTGCCCGCGTGGCGCTCCCGATCCGCACGCGAACCACTGACGACAACCCGAACCAGCCGTAGGCCGGATTGTCCAGCGTCCACAGGTGCTGCGCGGTGTCCACCGAACGGTCCCCGTCATGTAACAACGCGAATCCGCGCCCGACGACGGCGTCCCCGACTTCACTGACCGGCGTCGCGCCAGGCACCGGACACGGCCAGCGCAGCCGCAACAACCTGTCCTCGCCGATGAAGTCGTGGATGGTGGTGCGGCAGTCCAGACGGTCGACCTGGTGCCACAGCGTCAGGGTCTGGGTGTACCGCAACAGGGTGCCGATGCCACCCTGGACGACCAGCCGCTGGCCCAGTGGCCCGCGATAGGCCTGCACGGTCGCGGGTTCTCCCGCGGACCCGACCACCGGGCCCATGGGCAGCAGGTGCCAGGGACCTTCGCCCTGGGTCGGGTGCGCGGGGTATTCGTCGTAGACGGCGAGCTCGTTGCCGACTTCGCCGACGGCGATCAGTTCGCGGCCCTGGTGTACCAGCGAGGTCACCGCCCCGCCGCGTTGCGGGTCGACGGTCAGGCGGTAATGCTCGTTGGCGATCTCCCGGCCCGCCTTCGGGACCCAGCCCGCGGCGTCGCCGGGAACCAGCCGGTACGTGCGCCAGCCCAGCGACGGCAGATCCCGGGCGAGCCAGCTGACCGAGCACGCGTCGTCGTCAACCTGCGCGGGCACCTCGATCCCGTCGGAGTCCAGCACCCGCACCCCGGCAGCCGGCGCGTCCAACCGCAGGGTCACGACGTCGCTGCGCTGCTGCGTCAACGGGTTCCACACCACCACCGAGTCGCGCTCGCGGGCCACCGCGCCGGACAGCAGCTGCAGCGAGTTGTCCCGCGCGGTGCCGCCCAGCTCCCAGGCGTCGCGCCAGCCGGTCAGCAGGTCCAGGTAGACCTGGTCGGATTCCGATCCGGTGATCGCGTCGTGGTGGGCGCCGTAGGCCAGCTGCACCCATGCCTTCGACAACGCTGCCTGCGGGTACTCGGCACCGGTCATCAGCCCGGCGAACACCGCGAAGCGCTCAGCGTCCAGGACGATGTTCTCCGCCGCACGGTTGGCTTGTTTGGTGTCGATGTAGGACACGTCCTTGCCGGTGTAGATGGGGTTCATGTCGCGGGTCTGAGGCGAGGCCACTGCGCCCCGCTCGCCGAGTTCGGCGCGCACCGCGGCGAAGAATTCGCGCGGCAGCCCGCACACGAAGCGCGGCCAGGTGTAGCGGGCAGCCCAGTCGCGATGAATCTCGGTGACCCACTTGTTGGGCGGGGTGTAGTCGGTGCCTACCGGCAATAACACGTTGCGGGTCAGCGCGACCTTCTTGAGCCGGTCGAACAGCGCGTAGGTGGCTTCCTCGGCCTCCTGCACCGTGGTCGACGAGTCCATCCACCAGCCCGCCGAATAGTGGGCCGGCATGTAGTGGGTGAGCAGACCGTTGCCCGACGGCGAGATCCACTCGAATTCGCTGGAGAACTGCATGCGCTGCATGCCGTCCTGCCCCGGACCCCACTGATGGTGCGGTCCACGCGCCCACGAGCTCGAGGTCAGCCCGGCGTCGGCAGCCATTCCCGGGAACTGCGGATCGTGGCCGAAGACATCGAGTTGCCAGGCGGTGGCCGGGTCCGCGCCCAGCACATCGCGCTGAAACCCGATGCCGTGCACGAAGTTTCGGATGGTCGTCTCCGGACTGGTGAGGTTGGTGTTCGGCTCGTTGTAGGTGCCGCCCATCACCTCGACCCGGCCGTCGGCGAGGAACCGGCGCAGGTCGGCGCGATCCTGCGGCCGGGTGTCCCAGTACGGCTTGAGGTAGTCGACCTCGGCCAGCACGAACTTGTAGTCAGGATCGCGACGGGCCATCTCCAGATGCGCGTGCACCAACTCGAAACCATTGGTCTGCCGGGCGCGTCCGGGCGGGTCTTCGGTCCATTCGCTGGTGTAGGCACCCTGGGTGTTCCACCACACCGGGTCGTAGTGGAAATGGCTGATCATGAACATCGTCCAACCGGGCTCGGCCACCACGAACTCGAAGGGCATGTCGGCGTCGCCCGCCCGCACGCGTGCCGCCCGTCGCTGTCCGACGACGGGGCGGCGCACCTTGACCGGGATCTCGAGCAAGAGTTGTCCGGGTTCGGCCACCATCGACCCACTCAGGCCGTCGCCGTCGACGTAGACCGTCGTCGGTCCGGTGACGGCAACCCCGACCTGCACGAGCTGCAACGGCGCCTGGGACGGACCGACGAACAGTTCGGTCGAACCGACCGAAATCACCTGCATTCCCGCACCTTACGGCGACCGGCAGCCGTCGTGGATGGAAAACTCGGTGGACATGGCAGACCTGACCGCACAGCTGGCCGATCAACTGGACGTGCACTGGCGCACCCAACTGCGTCCCCGCCTGGCGGGTCTGACCGACGACGAGTACTTCTGGCAGCCGGTACCCGACTGCTGGACCGTCCACGCGGACGGCTCGATCGACTTCGCCTACCCGACACCGGATCCGGTTCCGTTCACCACCATCGCCTGGCGGCTGGCCCACGTGATCGTCGGTGTTTTCGCGATGCGCAACCACAACCATTTCGGCGGGCCGCCGGCCGACTATCACCATTGGACCTATGCCACCGACGCCGGCACCGCGCTGCACCAACTCGACGAGACCTATGCGGGCTGGATCGCCGGCGTGCGTTCGCTGTCCGCAACCGACCTGAACCGCCCCTGCGGCCCCGCCGAAGGTCCCTATGCCGAGTACGCGCTGATCGAACTCGTCCTGCACATCAATCGGGAAGCGATCCATCACGGCGCCGAAATCGCCTGCCTGCGCGACCTCTACCTACACAAGGAGTGATACATGCCTGCACTTGCCGCACCAGTAGCCGACGAACGCAGCGCGCTGCGTGAATACCTCGCCTACCACCAGAGCGCGTACTTCGCCGTCTGCTACGGACTCACCGACGAACAGGCGCGCTCGACGCCGTCGGCCAGCGCGCTGTCAATTGGCGGCCTGGTCAAACACGCCACCGGCATGCAGCGCAGCTGGATGGCGCGGGTCGCCGCCGCACCCGGCGAGCCGGAGCGGGACACCCGACCGTTCGAGGTGCGAGCCGCGCAGTTCCACGCCGAGTACGTGATGGGACCGGACGAGACACTGGCCGGGCTGCTGCGGGCCTTCACCGAGCAGAATGCCCGGACCCTGCGGCTGGCCGAGACCGCCGACCTCGATGCCCGGGTACCGGTGCCGCGGGACGCCCCGTGGTTCCCGACAGACATCGACGCCTGGTCGGTGCGCTGGGTCCTGTTGCACGTGATCAACGAGCTGGCCCGGCACTCCGGGCAAGCCGACATCATCCGGGAATCCATCGACGGCGCCACTATGTACGAACTCATCGCCGGGTTGGAGAATTGGGAACCGAAGCCGTGGATCACGCCGTGGCGCAGACCGGCCAGTCCGGCGTAAAGCACGTGAGCGGGGTCACGCAAATTTAGAGTTGACCATCCAGGTTTGGCACACTGCTCAAATGAGTTCCACCAAGCATCGCGATGTGGCCAAGCTGGACCGGGTGCCCTTGCCGGTCGAAGCGGCCCGGGTAGCTGTCACCGGTTGGCAGGTCACCCGCACCGCTGCGCGCGTGGTCACCAGCCTGCCCGGCAAAGGGTCGTGGCAACAGAAGGTCATCAAGCAGATTCCGCAGACGTTCGCCGACCTGGGTCCGACGTACGTGAAGTTCGGCCAGATCATCGCGTCGAGCCCGGGGGCGTTCGGCGAGTCGCTGTCCCGCGAGTTCCGCAGCCTGCTGGACCGGGTGCCGCCCGCCGACACCGACGAGGTGCACAAACTATTCGTCGAGGAACTCGGCGACGAGCCCGCCAACCTGTTCGCCCACTTCGAAGAAGAACCGTTCGCGTCCGCCTCGATCGCCCAGGTGCACTACGCGACGTTGCAGAGCGGCGAAGAGGTAGTGGTCAAGATCCAGCGGCCGGGCATCCGCCGCCGGGTGGCCGCCGACCTGCAGATCCTGCAGCGCTTCGCCCAAGCCGTCGAACTGGCCAAGCTGGGCCGTCGGCTCTCGGCGCAGGACGTGGTCGCCGACTTCTCCGACAACCTGGCCGAAGAGCTGGACTTTCGGCTGGAAGCCCAGTCCATGGACGCCTGGGTGTCGCATCTGCACGCGTCGCCGCTGGGCAAGAACATCCGGGTGCCGCAGGTGCATTGGAACTTCACCAGCCAACGCGTGTTGACGATGGAACGGGTGCACGGGATCCGCATCGACAACGTCGCGGCGATCCGCAAGGCCGGCTTCGACGGCACCGAGCTGGTCAAAGCCCTGCTGTTCAGCCTGTTCGAGGGCGGGCTGCGGCACGGGTTGTTCCACGGCGACCTGCATGCGGGCAACCTCTACGTCGACGATGAGGGCCGCATCGTGTTCTTCGACTTCGGGATCATGGGCCGCATCGACCCGCGCACCCGCTGGCTGCTGCGCGAACTGGTGTACGCGCTGCTGGTCAAGAAGGACCACGCCGCTGCGGGCAAGATCGTCGTGCTGATGGGCGCCGTCGGCACGGTGAAACCTGAGGCGCAGGCCGCCAAGGACCTGGAGAAGTTCGCCACCCCGCTGACCATGCAGTCACTGGGCGACATGTCCTACGCCGACATCGGCCGCCAACTGTCCGCCCTGGCCGACGCCTACGACGTGAAGTTGCCGCGCGAGCTGGTGTTGATCGGTAAGCAGTTCCTCTACGTCGAGCGGTACATGAAGCTGCTGGCGCCGAGGTGGCAGATGATGTCCGATCCGCAGCTGACCGGGTACTTCGCCAACTTCATGGTCGAGGTCAGCCGCGAGCATTCCGCGGACGTCGAGGTCTAGCGCCGTGGACGTTCGTAGCGGCACCGCCGTCTCCGGGGATGTGAAGCTCTACTACGAGGACATGGGCGAGCTGGACCATCCCCCGGTGCTGCTCATCATGGGCCTGGGCGCCCAAATGTTGTTGTGGCGGACCGGATTCTGCGAACGCCTGGTCAACCAGGGCCTGCGCGTCATCCGCTTCGACAACCGCGACGTCGGCCTGTCCACCAAGTCGGAACGGCAATCCGCCCAGCAGCCCCTGCCGGTGCGGCTGGTCCGGTCGTTTCTCGGTCTGCCCAGCCAGGCGGCCTACCGGCTGGAAGACATGGCCGACGACGCCGCCGCCTTGTTGGACCATCTGGACATCGAGCAGGCGCACATCGTCGGCGCCTCGATGGGCGGGATGATCGCTCAGGTGTTCGCGGCGCGGTACGCGCAGCGCACCAAGACGTTGGGCATCATCTTCTCCAGCAACAACCAGCGGGCGCTGCCGCCGCCGGGGCCGCGGCAGCTGTTGGCACTGCTGAAAGGACCGGACCCGAAGTCTCCGCGCGAGGTCATCATCGACAACACGGTTCGAGTCGGCAAGATCATCGGCAGTCCCAAGTATCCGACGCCCGACGACGAAGCCCGCGCCGATGCCGCAGAAAGCTACGACCGCAATTACCACCCCTGGGGTCTCGCTCAGCAGTTCAGCGCCATCCTGGGCAGCGGCAGCCTGCTGCACTATGACCGGCGCATCACTGCGCCGACCGTGGTGATCCATGGCCGGGCCGACAAGTTGATGCGCCCGGCGGGCGGCCGGGCCATCACGCGGGCGATCAACGGTGCCCGATTGGTGTTAGTCGACGGGATGGGACATGATTTGCCGAAGCAGTTGTGGGATCGAGTGATCGGTGAACTCACGAGCAATTTCGCCGCCGCCGACACGGTCAAGGGTTAGTTCGATGAATTCCTTCTCCGTGTCTTGTGTCGCGTGCGAGGTTGTTACCGTTGGAACAGGAGGTTGTCTGACATGGCCGAACTAAAGCCGTATTACGAAGAGTCCCAAGCGACCTACGACATCTCCGACGACTTCTTCCGGCTTTTCCTCGACCCCAACATGGTCTACACGTGCGCGTACTTCGAGCGTGACGACATGACGCTCGAGGAGGCGCAACTCGCCAAGTTGGACTTGGCATTGGACAAGCTCAACCTCGAACCCGGGATGACGCTGCTGGACGTCGGTTGCGGTTGGGGCGGTGCGGTGGTCCGTGCGGTCGAGAAGTACGACGTCAACGTCATCGGCATCACCTTGAGCCGGCACCACGCCGCGCTGAGCCAGAAAAGGCTGGCCGCGATCCCGACTGAGCGACGCGCCGAGGCACGCCTGCAGGGGTGGGAAGAGTTCCACGAGAAAGTCGATCGAATCGTCAGCTTCGAAGCCTTCGACGCGTTCAAGAAGGAGCGCTGGCCGGCGTTTTTCGATCGCTCTTACGAGATCATGCCCGACGACGGCCGCATGCTGCTGCACAGCATCTTCACCCACGAGCAGACGTACTGGCGTGATCACGGCATCACCGTGACCATGAGCGATCTGCGGTTCTTCCGCTTCCTGGCGACGGAAATCTTCCCCGGCGGCGGAATGTGCGGCGAAGTCGACATCATCGACAATGCCAAGAACAGTGGATTCGCGGTCGACGAGATTCAATACCTGCAGCCGCATTACGCGCGAACGCTTGATATGTGGGCCGCGAATTTGGAAGCCAATCGCGAGCAGGCGATCGCTATCCAGTCGCAAGAGGTCTACGACCGCTTCATGCGTTATCTCACCGGCTGCGCGGGCCTGTTCCGCAAAGGCCTGTCGAATGTAGCTCAATACACCCTGGTCAAATAGCGCCGCCGTTCGCGCTGGTCGGACGCGTCACAATTTAGCGATGCAGCGCTGCATCGGATAGCATGCATTTCGCATGTTCGGGGGTTGCACATTCAATTTCGCATGCAACCGGGGACCCGATGTGGTCCGGAAAGGCACACCAAAACATGGCTCAACAGCTGAAGCCGCACTTCGATGACGTGCAGGCGCATTACGACTTGTCCGACGATTTTTTCCGGCTGTTCCTCGATCCAACCCAGACCTACAGCTGCGCCTACTTCGAGCGCGACGACATGACGCTGGAACAGGCTCAGATCGCCAAGATCGACCTGGCACTGGGCAAGCTGGGCCTGCGGCCCGGAATGACCCTGCTGGACGTCGGTTGCGGCTGGGGCGCCACCATGCGCCGTGCGATCGAAAACTACGACGTCAATGTCGTGGGCCTGACGCTGTCCAAGAACCAGGCGGCGCACGTGCAGCAGTCCTTCGACGCGATGGACACCACCCGCGAGCAGCGGGTGCTGCTGGCGGGCTGGGAACAGTTCGACGAACCCGTCGACCGCATTGTGTCGATCGGTGCATTCGAGCATTTCGGCCACGACCGCTACGACGACTTCTTCGCGCTGGCCCACAAACTGCTCCCCGACGACGGCGTGCTGCTGCTGCACTCGATCACCGCACTGACCGGACCGCAGATGATTGAGCGTGGCATGCCGCTGACGTTCGAGATGGCCCGGTTCAGCAAATTCATCATGACCGAGATCTTCCCGGGCGGACGGTTGCCGTCGATCGAGAAGGTCGAAGACCACTCCTCGCGCGCGGGTTTCACGCTGACCCGCCGCCAGTCGCTGCAACAGCACTACGCAAAGACCCTGGACCTGTGGGCCGCGGCGCTGCAGTCGCGCCGGGACGAAGCGATCGAGATCCAGTCCGAAGAGGTCTACGACCGGTACATGAAATACCTGACCGGTTGCGCCGACTCGTTCCGGGTCGGCTATATCGACGTCAACCAGTTCACGCTGGAAAAGTAGTGACGCGGGCGGCCAGAGCGATGCCTGGCCGCCCCCGATTTCGATGAAAAGGCCCTCGCGGCGACGTCAGATACATAGGATGTGCCCCCGCCCGTGTAGGGTCCGGTGGATGGCCACCTCGTGGGGGGGTGGGCATGTCCTACGGGAGGACATATGGCGGATACGTACACCCGCGCCGGAAGTCTGCGGTCCAATTCTGACGACGTTCAGGCGCATTACGACTTGTCCGACGAGTTTTTCGCACTCTTCGTGGATCCGACACGCACCTACAGCTGTGCGTACTTCGAGCGCGAGGACATGGACCTGCAGGAAGCCCAGCTCGCCAAGATCGACCTGGCGCTGGACAAGCTGGGCCTCGAGCCGGGTATGACGCTGCTGGACGTCGGTTGCGGCTGGGGTCCGGTGCTCAAGCGAGCGCTGGAGAAATACGACGTCAACGTCGTCGGTCTCACGCTCTCCAAGAATCAGCACAACTACTGCCAGCAGCTGCTCGACCAGGTCGACACCAATCGCACACACCGGGTCCTGCTCAGCGACTGGGCCGACTTCGACGAGTCAGTGGACCGGATCGTCACAATCGAGGCGGTGGAACACTTTGGTTTTCACCGCTACGACGACTTCTTCAAGTTCGTCTACCAGGCCCTGCCCACCGACGGCGTCATGCTGCTCCACGTGATCACCGGACTGCATCCCCGGGACATCATCGCGCGTGGCATGCCGTTGACGATGGAGTGGGCGAAGTTCATGAAGTTCATCACCACCGACATCTTCCCGGGCGGCCGGCTGCCGACGATCGAGAAGGTCGAGGAGCACGCGACCAAGGTCGGCTTCAACGTCGCTCAGATCCAGTCGCTGCAGCTGGACTTCGCCCGGACCCTGGACTTCTGGGGTGAGGCCCTGCAGGCCCGCCGGGACGAGGCCATCGAGATCCAGTCCGAAGAGGTCTACGACCGGTACATGAGATATCTGACCGGCTGCGCCAAGGCATTTCGCATTGGCTATATCGACTGCAACCACTTCACCCTGGCGAAGTAGACTTCGTACCACGACGGGCTCGCACGGTTGGCATTTCAGCCCGAGGCCCCGCATGTGCGGCTACCGATGATCCAGGAGAAGAAAGACCAGAATGGCCGAGAACCCGCTTAGCCCGACGAAGACGCGCGAACGCAACTTCCAGGACATCCAGGCGCACTACGACGTCTCCGACGACTTCTTCGGCCTGTTCCAGGACCCGACCCGCACCTACAGTTGCGCCTACTTCGAGCCGCCGGACATCTCGCTCGAGGAAGCCCAGATCGCCAAGATCGATCTGAACCTCGACCAGCTGGACCTGAAGCCCGGCATGACGCTGCTGGACATCGGCTGCGGCTGGGGCACCACGATGAAGCGTGCCGTCGAGAAGTACGACGTCAACGTCGTCGGGCTGACGTTGTCCAAGAATCAGCACGCCCGTTCCCAGCAGGTGCTGGAGGCACTCGATACCGACCGTTCCCGGCGGGTGCTCCTGCAGGGTTGGGAGGACTTCAACGAGCCCGTCGACCGGATCGTGTCCATCGAAGCCTTCGAGCACTTCGGTCACGAGAACTACGACGATTTCTTCAAGCGTTGCTTCGACATCATGCCCGAGGATGGCCGGCTGGTCGTCCAGAGCAGCGTCAGCTACCACCCGTACGACATGGCTGCCCGCGGGAAGCGGATCACCTTCGACACGGTGCGCTTCATCAAGTTCATCGTCACCGAGATCTTCCCAGGCGGCCGGCTGCCGTCCACCGGGATGATGGTCGAGCACGGCGAAAAGGCCGGTTTCATTGTCCCCGAGCCTGTTTCGCTGCGGCCGCACTACATCAAGACGCTGCACATCTGGGGCGACACGTTGGAGTCCAACCGCGAGAAGGCCATCGAGGTGACCTCGGTGGAGGTCTACGAGCGGTACATGAAGTATCTGCGGGGCTGTGAGCACTACTTCGACGACGAGATGCTCGACGTCAGCCTGGTGACCTACCTGAAGCCGGGCGCGGTCGCCTAGAGGGCCGTCGGCCCCGCGCCGACTGTGCATCTCGCGACGAGACACGCCGGTGCGGCGTCGCAGGATGCACAGTCGCGAGGAGGAGCTACGCCTCCGCGGCGAAGTTGCGCGTGATCGACGGGTCCACCGGGATACCGGGTCCGGTCGTCGTCGACAACGTGACCTTCTTCAGGTAGCGCCCCTTGGACGACGACGGCTTGTGCCGCAGCACCTCGTCCAGCGCGGCCCCGTAGTTCTCCGCCAGCTTCTTCTCGTCGAACGACGCCTTGCCGATGACGAAGTGCAGGTTGGCCTGCTTGTCCACCCGGAAGTTGATCTTGCCGCCCTTGATGTCGGCGACGGCCTTGGCGACATCGGGGGTCACAGTGCCGGTCTTGGGGTTCGGCATCAGCCCACGGGGTCCGAGGACCCGGGCGATGCGGCCGACCTTCGCCATCTGGTCGGGCGTCGCGATCGCCGCGTCGAAGTCCAGGAAGCCGCCCTGGATCTTCTCGATCAGGTCGTCGCTGCCGACGATGTCCGCTCCCGCCGCCACCGCCGCGTCGGCCTTCTCCCCGACCGCGAACACCGCGACGCGCGCCGTCTTGCCGGTGCCGTGCGGCAGGTTGACCGTGCCGCGGACCATCTGGTCGGCCTTCCGCGGGTCGACGCCGAGCCGGATCGCCACCTCGACGGTCGCGTCCTGCTTGGTCGAGGACGTCTCCTTGGCGAGCTTGGCCGCCTGCAGCGGGGTGTACAGAGTGTTGCGGTCCACCTTTTCAGCGGCCGCGCGGTATGCCTTGCTGGTCTTGCTCATTGTCAATCCAATCTGTGTTGGGTTCGTGGTTGATCGGGCCGAAGCTGGCCCTCCCACGCGTCCTGATGTGTACCTACTCGACCGTGATACCCATCGACCGGGCGGTGCCGGCGATGATCTTGGCCGCGGCGTCGACGTCGTTGGCGTTGAGGTCGGTCTTCTTGGTCTCGGCGATCTCGCGCACCTGGTCCCAGGTGACCTTGGCGACCTTGGTCTTGTGCGGTTCGGCCGAGCCTTTCTGCACGCCGGCGGCCTTGAGCAGCAGCTTGGCGGCGGGCGGCGTCTTCAACGCGAAGGTGAAACTGCGGTCTTCGTAGACCGTGATCTCCACCGGGATCACGTTGCCGCGTTGATTCTCGGTCGCGGCGTTGTACGCCTTGCAGAACTCCATGATGTTGACGCCGTGCTGACCGAGCGCGGGGCCGACCGGGGGTGCGGGATTCGCCTGACCCGCCGTGATCTGCAGCTTGATCAGCCCGACGACTTTCTTCTTCTTCGGGGCCATGAGTTGTCTTCGTTCCTTCCTGAATTGTCTGCCCAGCGGGCTAGATCTTGGAGACCTGGCTGAAGGTCAGTTCCACCGGCGTTTCCCGGCCGAAGATGGAGACCAGCACCTTGAGCTTCTGCTGTTCGGCGTTGACCTCGTTGATGGTGGCCGGCAGCGTGGCGAACGGGCCGTCCATCACTGTCACCGATTCGCCGACTTCGTAGTCGACCTCGACAACGGGACGTTCCAGCCCACCGGTCTCTGTCGCCGCGGCGGTGCTCGCCGCGCCCTTGGCGGCCTTTTTGGCCGACCCCGGCGGCAACAGGAACTTCACCACGTCGTCCAGCGCGAGCGCCGACGGACGCGACGTCGCGCCGACGAACCCGGTCACGCCCGGGGTGTTGCGCACCGCTGCCCACGAGTCGTCGGTCAGATCCATGCGCACCAGGATGTAGCCGGGCAACACTTTGCGGTTGACCTGCTTGCGCTGGCCATTCTTGATCTCGGTGACCTCTTCGGTGGGCACTTCCACCTGGAAGATGTAGTCGCCGACATCGAGGTTCTGCACCCGGGTCTCGAGATTGGCTTTCACCTTGTTCTCGTAGCCCGCGTACGAGTGGATCACGTACCAGTCGCCGGGCTTGGCGCGCAGCTCTTTCTTGAGCGCGGCAGCCGGATCGACGTCTTCCGCAGGAGTCTCTACAACTTCCGGGGCCTCTTGCACGTCGACCGCTTCACCCGCGGACGTGTCACCGTCGAAGGTAGTCACGGTATTGAGTCCTCTCTATTACTTCTCAGCCGAACACCAGCAGCACGAGCTTGCTCAGACCCAGGTCGGTACCGCCTACCAGCGCAACCATGAAGGCCAGGAAGATCAACACCACCGAGGTGTAGGTGATCATCTGCTTGCGATTGGGCCAGATGACCTTTCGCATCTCGGCCACAACCTGCTTGATGTAGTTGTAGACGAACACGAACGGGTTGACCGATGTGGCGGTCTTCGGCTTCTTGGCCTTGGTCTGCTGAGCCGACTTGCCCTTGGCTGTCTTCGACGAGTCTTTCTTGGCCACGTCTTTCTTGGCCGGCTCTTTGGACAGCTCCACTTTGGTCGAGTCGTCGTCGTCGGCCTCCACCGGGCGCACCCGGGACCGCTTGCCCGTGGGCCGCTGTGGCCGCGCCGCGGCCTTGGTCACCACGGCACCACCGTCGCCTGCGGCGTCGTCGGCAACGTCGCCTTCGTCGCTCACCGCGTGCTCCTTCGTTCGTCAACTATTCCGCGCGCCGTACCTGTTCGACGGGTCACTGTTCCAGTGTCCACCATGGCACGGCACACCTGCGGTCCGGCTCCTCGCTCCAGCCGGGCCGGCCTCAGCAGGGGCGACAGGACTTGAACCTGCAACCTGCGGTTTTGGAGACCGCTGCTCTGCCAGTTGAGCTACGCCCCTTTACGGGCTTACACAACTCGCGCGCTCCCCGTGCGGTACTGCGAACCGACGGACAGCGCGCTTGTGATGGGAAAACCCGAGGTCCGAGTGTACATCGACGCAGGTCCCAGATACTAATTACGCGGTCCGGACGACCTGCCCGGTTTCCTTGTCCCACTTGAGCTGGATGGAGTTGTCCCCCTCGTGCCCCATCAGGGTCGTAAACGCCTCCAGCACCAGGTCGCCGTCCTGGTTGTGGCAGAAGTTCTTCGTGACGACGATGTCGGCACCGAAACGTTCGTTGACGGATTCGACGCGCAGGCTGCCGTACAGCTTGTCGCCGACCTTGATCTGCTTGTGGTAGACGAATCTCTGGTCGACCTGCACGATCTGCATCGTCTCAAAACCCACGTCGACGTTGCGGAAGAAATCGTCCTGGATCAGTTTCGCCAGGATCGATACGAAGGTCAGCGGGGCCAGAATCGCGTCGTAGCCGAGCTCGGCGGCCGCGTCCTCGTCGAAATTGGCCCGGGTGTCGCACTTCGTCGACCGTGCGAACTGCCGAACCTGCTCGCGGCCCACCTCGAAGTAGTCGGGGTACTGGAACGTCATCCCACGAATGTCGGTCTTGAGGGCCATCCGCTACGCCAGCTTCGCCGAGGCGATGGCCCGGCCGAAGATCTTCTTGCCACCGGTGGTGGCCGTCAGCGCGATGGTCACCGACTTGCTCTCGGGGTCGACGGACTTCACCCGGCCGCTGAACACCAGCTCAGCGCCCTTGCCGTCGTTGGGAACCGGGACGATGGCGGTGAACCGCACGTTGTACTCGGTAACCGCGCCGGGATCTCCCACCCACGACGTGACGTAACCGCCGCCGATGCCCATCGTCAGCATGCCGTGCGCGATCGCGGTGTCCAACCCGACCATCTTGGCGATCTCGTCGTCCCAGTGAATCGGGTTGAGGTCACCCGAGACACCGGCATAGTTGACCAGATCCTGGCGGGTCAGCGGGTAGATCCGCTCTGGGAGCTGGTCACCCACCTGCACCGAACTGAACTCACGCAGAGCCATCAGAAAATCCCTCTTCTCCGTCCTGACCGGCGCGGCCGGCCAGGGTTGTGTAGGTCTCTTGCACTGTCTCGCCGGCGTCGTTGGTGATGATGTTCTTGGTCACGATGATCTGAGTGCCGTGCGACTCACGCACCGAATCTACGTACACGTCGCAGTACAGCGTGTCGCCCGCCACAATCGGCTTCTGGAATTTCAGGATCTGGTCGATCTGGACGATCTTCTCGTCCGAAATCGCGATGTTGGCGTGGTCAAAGAATGCCGATTGCGCCTTGTATCCAAACACACAGATGAACGTCAGCGGAGCCGCCAGGCCGGAGTAACCCAACTCGGCCGCCGCGTCTTCACCGAAAAACACCGGGTCGTCGTTTTGGACGGCGCTGGCGTATTCGCGAATCTTCTCCCGCTCGACCACGTAATGGTCGGGGTAGCGATAGTGCATCCCGACGATGTCTGCGCTCAAGGGCACGGCTCTTGAACCTACCTAAATCTTCCGGATCAGTGTGAAAATTCCCCGCACGCGTCAACGCGTCTCGCGGTGCCCCTGATGCTTGCCGCAATTCGGGCAGAACTTCTTCAGCTCCAACCGGTCCGGATCGTTACGGCGGTTCTTCTTGGTGATGTAGTTACGGTGCTTGCACACTTCGCACGCCAAAGTGATCTTGGGCCGGACGTCGGTACTGGAAGCCATGACTTTGTTCTCTCAGGTCTCTCTCGAAGTGCCAATGTTGTCTTGTAGCGATGGCCGGACTCGAACCGGCGACCTAACGATTATGAGTCGTTCGCTCTAACCGACTGAGCTACATCGCCTCTGGTACGTGCCGTCCGCCTTGCTCGGCGTCCGCCGAGCCCCCTAACGGAATCGAACCGTTGACCTTTTCCTTACCATGGAAACGCTCTACCGACTGAGCTAAGGGGGCCGTTCACCCGTAGCGACCAGTCGTGCGGTGCGCTCTCAAGGGCCTAAAAGAGGGTACAACCTGGCCCACAGCGTCTCCAAACCGCCGGGCTGCGACAGCGCCGGCCGCGACCCCCGGCCGGGTGCGACCGCCACCGCACTCAGCGCGCTTGCCCGCTCCCCATACTCTGGTGACGTGCCAGATTCGGACCGTCTTTATTTTCGCCAGTTACTCTCCGGTCGCGACTTTGCCGCCGGCGACCCCATCGCGGCTCAGATGCGAAATTTCGCCTACCTGATCGGCGACCGCCAGACGGGCGACTGCGTGGTGGTGGACCCGGCGTATGCCGCCGGCGACCTGGTCGACGCGCTGGAAGCGGACGGCCTGCAGCTGTCCGGTGTCCTGGTGACGCATCACCACCCGGACCACGTCGGCGGCTCCATGATGGGGTTCGAACTCAAAGGGCTGGCGGAGTTACTGGAGCGGGTGAGCGTGCCGGTGCACGTCAACACCCACGAGGCGGTGTGGGTCTCGCGGATCACCGGAATCCCGATGAGCGATCTGACCACGCACGAGCACCGCGACAAGATCAGCGTCGGCGACATCGACATCGAACTGTTGCACACGCCCGGACACACCCCGGGCAGCCAGTGCTTCCTGCTCGACGGACGGCTGGTCGCCGGCGACACGTTGTTCCTGGACGGGTGCGGTCGCACCGACTTCCCCGGCGGCGATTCCGACGAGATGTATCGCAGCCTGCAGCAACTCGCCGGCCTGCCCGGTGACCCGACGGTGTTTCCCGGGCACTGGTACGCGGCCGACCCCAGCGCATCGCTGTCGACGGTCAAGCGCACCAACTACGTGTACCGGCCCGCCAACCTGGATCAATGGCGCATGTTGATGGGCGGCTGAGCGCCGGGCGGCGAACACGGACAATCTTCTGCGCTCGGTCGATACGTCTGGCAGCAATACACAGCAAGCCCCTCTACGATCATCACAGCTACATCCGGTGAGCGAAGGGCGGGTTCCATGGGTTGGGTCCAAGGAAGCTGGCACGGGTTCGAGAACGTGGAGTCCAGTACCTGGTTGGCGTGGGCTGCCTGGGCGGCCCTGGCGCTCGGCGTCGTCGCGCTGATCTTCACCCACCGGCAACTGCAGCGCAATCGCGCGCTGGCCGCCGAAAAGACCCGGCCCTATGTCGCCATGCTGATGGAGCCGCATGTCGCGGACTGGCATGTCATCGAGTTGGTGGTGCGCAACTTCGGGCGCACCGCCGCGTACGACATCCGGTTCAACTTCCCCAACCCGCCCACCGTCGCGGAATACGAGAATGCCTCCGACGGCTACGCCGACGTGGTGGAGCTCCAACTGCCGCGCGAACTGCCTACCCTGGCTCCCGGCCAGGAGTGGCGGATGGTGTGGGATTCAGCGCTCGACCGCGCCGAGATCGGCCATGGTGTCGAATCCCGCTTCGAAGGAACGGTGGTCTACTACGACCGGCCGGAGCAGCCACGTGGCTGGAAGTTCTGGCAGCGCCCGCGTCGCGCGCTGCAGACCAGGGTGGTGCTGGACTGGGACGCCCTGCCGCCGGTGCAGCGCATCGAATTGATGACCACACACGACTTGGCGAAGCGGGAGAAGCAGAAGCTCGAGCTGCTGCGCACCTTGCTGACGTACTTCCACTACGCGAGCAAGGAAACGCGGCCCGAGGTGTTCCGCGGGGAGATCGATCGGATCAACCGCGCCGTGCAGGAGACCCAGGACAGGTGGCGGACCCGGCAGCTCGATGAGCCGACAGACGTCAGCCTGCGCTGGGGTGACGCAGAGAACGAGCTGGGCAAGCACCGCAGTCAACGCGTGTAACAATCGACTCCGTTGCCCCAGCGAAGGAGTCACCCATGAGCGGTCCGGTCGTCTACACCCATGATGAGAGCATCGGGGTCATCCGGATGGACGACGGCAAGGTCAACGCGCTGGGTCCCACCATGCAGCAGGCGCTCAACGACGCGATCGACCAGGCCGACAGCGACAACGTCAAAGCCCTGGTGATCACCGGCAACGAGCGGGTGTTCAGCGGCGGTTTCGACCTGAAGGTGCTGACCTCCGGCGAGGCGCAGCCAGCGATCGACATGCTGCGCGGCGGCTTCGAATTGTCGTATCGGCTGTTGTCCTATCCCAAGCCGGTGGTGATGGCGTGCACCGGTCCGGCGATCGCGATGGGCGCATTTCTGCTGTGCTCCGGTGACCACCGCATCGCCGCGCACGCGTACAACATTCAGGCCAATGAGGTCGCTATCGGCATGGTGATCCCCTGGGCGGCCCTGGAGGTCCTGCAGCTTCGGTTGACCCGGTCGGCTTACCAGCAGGCCACCGGCCTGGCCAAGACGTTCTTCGGGGAGACGGCCCTGGCCGCCGGGTTCATCGACGAGATCGCGTTGCCGGACATGGTGGTCGCGCGTGCCGAGGAAGCCGCGCACGAGTTCGCCCACTTGCACCAGTCGGCGCACGCCGCGACCAAGTTGCGCGCGCGGGCCGACGCGCTCAAGGCGATCCGGGCCGGCATCGACGGGATCGAGAAGGAATTCGGCCTGTAGGTCGCCCGTTACTGGTACTGCCGGAATTTTTCGAGGTATTCCACCCAGTTCCACGTGGACAGGAACGTCTCGGACGCCTGATATCCCTTGTCGTACAACGCTTCAGCGTCCTGGCGTGAGATGCCTAAGTCCAGGAAGTTGACCGCGGTCGAGTCGACGCGGATCGCGCGGGCGCTGACCCAGGGCTGGTTCAGATAGGTCTGGTCATGACCGACGAACATGGTGGTGATCAACTGCTCGAGCAACACCGACGGTGGTCCCAGTAGACGCAACGCGCTCACGCCCGGAATCATCTGGTCGTTGCCTTCGGGCAGATTGGGCACCACCGTGACGCCGAAGGTGGGCCAGCGCGGGGCCTTGCAGTCGAGCCGGTCGAAAGAGTCGATCGGAAAGTTCGACAGCACACCGCCGTCCACCAGGGTCGAGGTGACTCCGGCAGCGCTCGTCAGCGTGACCGGGCGGAAGTAGAACGGAATCGACATCGACGCACGCACCGCGTCGGCGACCAGTTGCTCGTCGGGATCCAGTCCGTACAGCCGTTCGTAGTCCCAGGGCAGCCGCACCAACTGCCCGGTGGTGATGTCGGTGACGGTCACGACCAGTCGGTAGCGGCGCTCGGCACTGATCTGCCGGTCGGTCAAGGCGAGGTCGCCGAACGTCGTCACACCCAGGTTCTTCAGCTCGCTGCGGATCCACTGATGCGCGAAATCGCCGCGATACAAACCACTTTCGCGTAGCAATCCCCAGGCCTGACCGACCACCGGCAGATGCCCGACCGGCCCGCTGTCGCGGAATTTCTGATACGGCAGAGTGAGTGCGATCTCCTTGAGCTGGTCGGTGGTCAGTGTGTCGCCGACGGACGAAGCGGCCAGGATCGATCCGACCAGCGAACCGGCGGAGACGCCGGAGACCCGTTTGACCGCGTATCCGGCGTCCATCAGGGCGACCACGGCCCCGACCAGTCCGACGCCTTTGACGCCGCCACCGGACAACACCAGGTCGACGGGCTTGCGACGCGCCGCCTTGGGCCGCTGCTCGGCCACCTTCTCGTTGGCCATGTCAGTCGTGGGCCGAAGTCCATTGGTAGGGAAGGAATTTCCCATCGAACGTCACCACCACCCGGTCACCTGACGGGTGCGGCTTCTTCTGCAGGTCGACACTGAAGTTGATCGCGCTCATGATGCCGTCGCCGAACTGCTCGTGAATGATCTCTTTCAGCGCGCCGCCGTAGACCTGAAGCGCTTCGTAGAAGCGGTAGATGGTGGGATCGGTCGGCACGGCGGTGGGCAGTCCGCCGCGCATCGGGGGTGCCGCCAGCACCGGTATGGCCGACGCGTCCAGTCCCAGCAACTCGACCAGGATTTTGCCCAGTTCGGCCGGGACGGGGTGCTGACCGAGCAGCGCCGACGTGGTCCACAGCAGCGGTCTGTCGATGGCGTCGGCCAGCTGCTGCCAGCTCACCCCTTTGGCCAGGCGGGCAATCACGATCTGCTCGGTGATCTCGTTTCGGTCCATGGCCCCAGCATGCCCGTATCGATGTCCGGTCGTGGGACCGGTCAGTGCAAAATTTTCAGCGACATCAGGTAAACGCCGCCCAGCGCCAGCAATCCGAGCAGCGGCCAGACCACCACGATCTTGCCCCGGATCGACTGCACCAGCATGACCACCAGCGTGAGCAGTAGTGCGACGGGAACTCCGATCCACATGGTCAGCATCGCCGGGTACACGTGGTAGCTGGCGTCGCAGGCAGAATCGTGGCAGCCGTCGGTGGCCATAGCGAAGAACAGTGAGATCCAGACGGCTACCAGGCCGGCGGCCACCATCGCGGCGTAGAGCAGATAACCGATGACGTTCCAGACGGTCGTGCTGCGCGACCGAGTCCGCGGCTGCGGGTCCGTCGCCTCACCAGCGGCCACGATGGACAACCTCGTCGAACGGCCGTCGGTCCGGTTTGCGGATGGGCCGCAGCGGCCGGTCGGCGGGGTATCCGATGCCGAGCATGAACGCCACGAGGTGATCGTCCGGAACGCCCAGGATCGCCCGCGCTTTGTCCTGGTCCCCCACCGATGAATGCCCGGTGCCGATACCCAGGTCGGTAGCCGCGAGCATCATCGCCATGGTCGCCTGGCCCACGTCGTACTGGTCGATGACTTTTCTGCGCTCGTCCGGCGGAACCGGCACCACGAGCACGATGGCGGCCGCGGCCGATGCGATGTGACCGGCACCCATCCACACGGTCGAAAGTTCTTGCAGCACAGCGCGTTCGGTGACGATGACGAAGTCCCACGGCTGCCGGTTCTTAGCCGACGGCGCCCGCCACCCGGCCTCGGCGATGCGGTCCAGGTCGGTGTCGGACAACGACTCGTTCGTGTACTGACGAACATTTCGCCGCGCGCAGATGGCGTCCCAGGTCTCCATGACCTCATGCTGCCACGCGAGCCGCCCCCAGCGATCGCAAGCGCGGCGAAGCCGCGCGCAGCGGGTCGCGACCAGGCAGTGTCGCAGCGGCGGTCTATGGTGGCCCGCGATGGCGCTTCATCTTCACCGGGCTGAACGGACCGATCTGCTTGCTGACGGTCTCGGCACCCTGCTGACTGTGCCGCCGCCGGACCCGTTCGCCCAGGACCTGGTGTTGGTACCGGCCCGCGGCGTCGAACGCTGGTTGAGTCAGCGTCTGTCCCACCGGTTGGGCGCGGGGCCGGATCGCGGCGACGGCGTGTGCGCCGGGGTCGCTTTCCGCAGCCCGGCTTCACTGATCGCTGAACTCACCGGCACCACCGACGACGACCCGTGGTCGCCGGAGGCCATGACCTGGCCGCTCCTGCAGGTGATCGACTGCTCGCTGGACCAGCCGTGGTGTCGCACTCTGGCAAAGCATCTGGGTCACTTCGACGTTGGCGACGAGGCCGAGTTGCGCCGGGGGCGCCGGTACGCGGTCGCCCGCCGGCTGGCCGGGCTTTTCGCGTCCTACGCCCGGCAACGTCCCGGTCTGCTCGTCGACTGGCTGGACGGCGATGTGGGTGACCTCGAGAATGATCTGTCCTGGCAGCCCGAACTGTGGCGGGCCCTGGTGGCGATCATTCCCGCCGATCCGCCGCACGTCCGGCACGCCACAACGCTTGCTCGCCTGCACGGCGGTCCCGCCGGTCTACCAGCCCGGTTGTCTCTGTTCGGGCACACCCGGCTGGCGTGCACCGACATCGAACTGTTGGAGGCGGTCGCCACCCATCACGAGCTGCACCTGTGGCTGCCACACCCCAGCGATGAGCTGTGGCGGTCCCTCGCCGGCCGGCACGGTGCGATACCGCGGCGCGCGGACACCAGCCACCGCACGGTCGGCCACCCGTTGCTGGCGACCTTGGGTCGGGATCAGCGCGAGCTGCAACGCGGGCTGCCTGACCACCCCGCCACCGACGAGGCGCTGAGCGGTCCCGACCGGCCGGCCACGCTGCTCGGTTGGCTACAGGCCGATCTGGCCGCCAATGCTGTCCGGCCGGCAGGTCGCACGCTGGCCGACGACGACCGCTCGGTTCAGGTGCACAGCTGCCACGGCCCGGCCCGCCAGATCGACGTGTTGCGCGAGGTGCTGCTCGGGCTGCTCGCTGAGGACCCGACGCTGGAGCCGCGCGACATCCTGGTGATGTGTCCTGACATCGAGACCTACGCGCCGTTGATCGTGGCCGATTTCGGCCTCGGTGACGTGGTCGACAATCTGCATCCCGCGCACCGCCTGCGGGTGCGTCTCGCCGACCGCTCTCTGCTGCAGACGAATCCGCTGCTCGGCGTCGCATCGGAATTGCTGTCGTTGGCCGGGGGCCGGGCCACCGCCAGCGAGGTCCTCAATCTCGCCCAGGCCGCTCCGGTGCGCGCCCGGTTCGGGTTCGGCGACGACGATCTGGAGGACATCACCGGCTGGGTGCGGCAGTCCAACATCCGGTGGGGTTTCGATCAGGAGCATCGCCGACCGTTCGGCGTCGACTTCGTGCACAACACTTGGCGGTTCGGCGTCGACCGGATCCTGGCTGGTGTCGCGATGTCCGAGGCTTCGCGCGCCTGGATCGATTCGACGCTGCCGCTGGACGATGTCGGCAGCAACCGCACCGAACTGGTCGGCAAGTTCGCCGAGTTCATCGATCGGTTGCAGCGCGTGGTCGACTCGCTGACCGGCACCCGGCCACTGCGGGAGTGGTTGGCCGCCCTGTCCGGCGGCATAGCGTTGCTGACCCGCACCGAGGATGCTGACGCCTGGCAGACCAACCAGATGCAGAGCGAATTCGCCGACGTGCTTCGCACCGCGGGCGACCGGTCGGAGACCTCGCTGCAACTCACCGACATCCGCGCACTGCTGCAGCGTCACCTGGCCGGGCGTCCCACCCGCGCCAACTTCCGGACCGGCACCCTGACCGTGTGCACCATGGTGCCGATGCGTTCGGTCCCCCACCGGGTGATCTGCCTGGTCGGTCTGGATGACGGCGTGTTCCCCCGACTCGGTGTCGTAGACGGCGACGACGTCCTGGCTCGCCGCCCGTTGACCGGCGAACGCGACATCCGTTCCGAGGACCGTCAACTGCTGCTCGATGCCATCGGCGCGGCGACCAGCCATCTGGTCATCACCTACACCGGCGCCAACGAACACTCGGGTCAACGCCGACCGCCCGCGGTGCCGCTGGCAGAACTGCTCGACACCCTGGATATGACGACCAGCGCGCAGGTCCGCTCTCGGATAGTGGTCGAACATCCTCTGCAGCCCTTCGATGTCCGCAATGTGCAACCGGGCCGACTGGTGGCCGGGGTGCCGTTCAGCTTCGATCCGACCGTGCTGCGGGCGGCCCGGTCGGCCGCCGGAATACGGGGCCCGCAACCGAAGTTCATCGACGGACCGCTGCCCCAACCCCCACCCGCTGACGTCGTCCTGGCCGATCTGGTCGACTTCTTCAAAGATCCGGTCAAAGGATTTTTCCGCGCGCTCGTGTACACGCTGCCGTGGGACGTCGACGGCGTCCAGGACGCGATGCCGGTCGATATCGACGATCTCGAGGCATGGACGGTCGGCGACCGGATGCTGAACGACATCCTGGGCGGCATGGAACCGGACGAGGCGCGCAATGCGGAGTGGCGTCGCGGCACCCTGCCGCCCGGGCAGCTCGGCTGGCGCAAGGTGACCGAGATCCGCGGCCAGGCGGCATTGCTGGCCGATGCAGCACGCGGCTATCGTCGCGGCGACGCGAGGGCCTACGACATCGACGTCGACCTCGGCTCCCGGCGCCTGACCGGCACGGTGCCGCAGGTGTTCGGCGATCGGCTGGTGCCGGTGAGGTATTCCAAAATCGGTGGCAAGCACCTGATCGAGTCGTGGATCCTGTTGTTGGCCCTGCTCGCTCACGCACCGGACCGGGACTGGTCGGCGGTGTGCATCGGCCGGCCGAAGCGCGGGACGACCCCGCGGGAGGAGGGCTTGGGGCGCCCGCAGGAGGTGGCGCCCGTCGAGGTGCTACGGGAGCTGGTCGCGATCTACGATGCCGGGCGCCGGGAGCCTATTCCGTTGCCGGTCAAGACTTCCTACGCGTGGGCGGCGGCCCGTCTCAGTCGCGAAGACCCGGTGACAGCGGCCCGGTACCGGTGGAAGTACGAGGTGGATGAGCCGGCTCAGGTGCAAGCCTGGGGCAGGAACGCGCCGCTGACCCGGCTGATGCAACCGCTGCGGCCCGGTGAGGAATGCGGTGCCGAGGACAACCGCCTGGGCGCCTTCGCCGCTCGCGTGTGGCTGCCCATGCTGCGCGCGGAAAGGCCGCCGGGGTGATGCAGGCATTCGATCTCTTGGGCCCGCTGCCCGCTGAGCGATCCACCACCGTGCTGGAAGCCAGCGCCGGCACCGGCAAGACGTTCGCGCTGGCCGGCTTGGTCACCCGCTATCTGGCCGAGGGCCGGGCCACCCTCGATGAGATGTTGCTTGTCACGTTCGGCCGGGCGGCCAGCCTGGAACTTCGCGAGCGCGTTCGCTGCCAGATCGTTGATGCGCTGCGCGCCTTCGACGATCCGGCGGCCGGCGACAACGAACTGGTGCAACACCTGGTGCAGGGCAGCGAGGAGGAGCGCCGCGAGCGCCAGCAACGGCTGCGCGACGCGCTGGCCGGCTTCGATGCAGCGACCATCGCCACCATCCATCAGTTCTGCCAGCTGGTACTGAAATCGCTCGGGGTAGCCGGCGATACCGATGCGGGTGTCACGCTGGTCGAAGACCTCGACGAACTGGTCACCGAGATAGTCGACGATCTCTACCTGGCGCATTTCGGCCGGGTGCGCAATGCTCCCGCACTGACCTATTCCGACGCACTGCGCATTGCGCGCAACGTGGTCAACAACCCGTGCACGCAGCTTCGCCCGCTCGACCCGCAGCCGGGCACTCCGGCCGCATCGCGGGTGGATTTCGCGAAAGATGTGCTGGCCGAATTGGAGAAGCGCAAACGGCGGCGCGGCATACTCGGCTACGACGACCTGCTCAGCCGGTTGGCCGAGGCGCTGGACGCCGAGGAGTCGCCGGCCCGCGCCCGCATGCACCAACGCTGGCCCATCGTCATGGTTGACGAGTTCCAGGACACCGATCCGGTGCAGTGGCAGGTACTCGAACGTGCATTCAGCGGGCGGTCCACGCTGATCCTGATCGGCGACCCGAAACAGGCGATCTACGCCTTCCGTGGCGGTGACATCGTCACCTATCTTCGTGCGGCACGGACGGCGGGCGACAGACGGACGCTGGCCACCAACTGGCGCAGCGACCGGGCGCTCGTCGATCGCCTGCAGGCCGTGTTGGGTGGTGCCGAACTCGGTGACCCCGCCATCGTGGTCCACGAGGTGCAGGCGTATCACCAGGGCCACCGTCTGGCCGGGGCCCCCAGGAACGATCCGTTCCGGCTTCGGGTCGTACAACGGAACACGCTGGGCCGCAGCGGTGTTCAGAACCTGCCGATCGACGTCCTGCGGGAACACATCGGCCGCGATTTGGCCGCTGACATCGGCGCGCTGTTGGCGAGCGGGGCGACCTATGACGGTCGGCCGATCGCGGCCCGCGACGTCGCGGTGATTGTCGAGACGCACAAGGACGCCCGCGCCTGTCACCGCGCACTGACCGAGGCAGGCATCCAGGCGGTGTACACCGGTGACTCGGACGTGTTCAGCTCGGCGGCCGCCGACGACTGGTTGTCCCTGTTGGAGGCGTTCGATCAGCCGCACCGGCCCGCCGTGGTCCGCGCTGCCGCTGCGACGATGTTCTTCGGTCACACGGCAGCCGATCTCGCTGCCGGTGGTGATGCGCTGACCGACCGGGTGGCCGACACCCTGCGGGAGTGGACGGACCACGCCCGGGAGCGCGGCGTCGCCGCGATCTTCGAGGCCGCGCAGCGCAACGGCATGAGCGACCGCGTGCTGTCGTGGCATGGTGGTGAGCGGCACATGACCGACCTGGCGCACGTGACCCAACTGTTGCAGGAGATTGCCCACCGCGAGCGCTATTCGCTGCCCGCACTGCGGGACTGGCTGCGCGACCAGCGTGACGAGCGGGGTGGTGCCAGCGAACGCAAACGCCGGATCGACAGCGATGCCGCCGCCGTCCAGATCATGACGGTGTGGGTGAGCAAGGGTCTGCAGTACCCGGTGGTGTATCTGCCGTTCGCGTTCAATCGCAATATCCGAGAACGCGACCTGGTGTTGTTCCACGACCAGGGTGTGCGCTGTCTGCATGTCGGTGGCAGGGACAGCCCGGATTTTCCCGTCGTCGAACAGCTGGGCAGCAAGGAAGCTGCCAACGACGACAGCCGGTTGACCTACGTCGCGATGACCCGAGCCCAATCGCAGGTGGTGGCCTGGTGGTCGCCGGCGTTCGACGAACCCAACGGTGGTCTGTCGCGGCTGTTGCGCGGGCGGCGGCCCGGAGAAACGGTGGTTCCGGACCGTTGCACGCCCGCGAAGATCAGCGACGAGGATGCCTGGGCCCGCCTGCAGGAATGGGAGACCGCGGGCGGGCCGGTCGTGGAGGAATCCGTGATCGCCTCGGTCCCAACGATGTCCGAACCGGCGCCGCCGTCGGATCTTGGGATCCGGCACTTTCATCGCCCGATCGACACCGCGTGGCGGCGTACCTCTTACTCGGGGCTCATCCGGGTCACCGAGAAGACGGCAGCCACGGGTGTGAGCAGTGAACCGGAGACCACCGAGCTCGATGACGAAGCCGGTGACATCCCCCTCGTTGCTGCGGCACCCGCATCGGAGGTGCCCTCACCCATGGGTGCGCTGCCCACCGGTGCCAGGTTCGGCACGCTGGTGCACGCGGTCTTGGAAACCACCGATCCGTTGGCGGTCGACCTCGCCGGTGAGCTCGAGGCACAGATCCAGACGCACTCGGTGTGGTGGCCGGTGGAGGTGCCCACCGGTGAATTGGCTGCGGCCCTGGTCCCGATGCATGACACTGCGCTGGGTCCGCTGGCCGACGGTTTGACGCTGCGGCAGATTGGTCTGCCGGATCGGTTGCGAGAGTTGGACTTCGAGTTCCCGCTGGCCGGTGGCGATGGTCGCGGCACCGCGACTGATATCCGGCTCTCCGATGTCGGACTGCTGCTGCGGTCGCATCTTCCTGCCGACGATCCGCTGGCCTCCTATGCCGACAGGCTCAGCGGTGAAGCGCTGGGCGGGCAGTCACTGCGCGGATATCTGAGTGGTTCGATCGATGCCGTGCTGCGCATCCCCGCCGGCGGGGGGCATCGCTACCTGATCGTCGACTATAAAACCAATTGGTTGGGCGATCCAGACCGACCGCTGACCGCCGCGGACTACACGCCGACGCGCATGGCCGCGGCAATGCTGCATTCCGATTACCCGCTGCAGGCATTGCTGTACAGCGTTGTGCTGCACCGGTTTCTGCGCTGGCGGCAACCGCGATACGATCCGCAGCGGCATCTCGGTGGCGTGCTGTATCTGTTTGTGCGCGGGATGTGTGGCCCCGCCACGCCGGTGATGGACGGCCATCCGGCTGGGGTGTTCAGCTGGGCGCCGCCGGTCGCGCTGGTGACGGCGTTGTCCGATCTGCTCGACGCGCGCCGGGAGATGGCATGACGAATCCGTCGGAAATTCTCGACCCCACCGACCGTCGGCAGGCTGTCAGCGCGACCGGCCTGCTGCGCTCCTTCAACTACGCCGGCGTCATCGAATCCGCGGATGTCCATGTGGCGCAACGGCTCACGACGATGTCGGGGGAAACCAATCCGTCCGTCGCGCTGGCGATCGCGTTGGCGGTCCGGGCGCTGCGCGGTGGCTCGGTGTGTGTCGACCTGACGTCGGTCGAAGCCCAGGTGGGCGTCCCCGACCTGCCTTGGCCCAGTGCAGTCGACATGATCGCGGCCGTGCTGGCCAGCCCGCTGACCCAAAGTCCGACGGCGCTACGGGTTTACGACGACCGTCTGTTGTATCTGGACAGATACTGGCGCGAGGAACAGCAGGTCGCCCAGGACTTCACTGCCCTGCTGGCCGCTCGCAGTTCGCAACATCCGCCCGGCATTGAGCGGTTGTTCCCGTCCGGCTACGAAGAACAGCGGGCGGCCGCACGCATTGCCCTCGGGCAGCGCCTCACGGTCCTCACCGGAGGACCGGGGACGGGAAAGACGACCACGGTGGCCCGGTTGCTGGCGCTGTTCGCCGAACAGGCGGAGCGGGACGGCAGGCCGCGGCTGCGCATCGCTCTGTCGGCACCGACGGGCAAGGCGGCCGCCCGGCTCAACGAGGCGGTGCAACTGGAGATCGACAAGTTGGATGCTGCTGACCGGCAACGCGTCTCGGGCCTGCGGGCAACCACCTTGCACCGCCTGTTGGGTAGCCGTCCGGATACATCGTCGCGTTTCCGGCATCACCGCGGCAACCGGTTGCCCCACGATGTGATCGTCGTCGACGAGACCTCGATGGTGTCGCTGACGATGATGGCGCGCCTGCTGGAGTCGGTGCGCCCGCAGGCGCGGCTGCTGCTGGTGGGTGACCCGGATCAGCTGGCTTCGGTGGAAGCCGGTGCGGTACTGGCCGACCTGGTCGACGGGCTCGGCCCGCGCGACCACGCCCTGGCGGCGTTGCAGACCTCGCACCGGTTCGGTGAATCGATCGGCGAGCTGGCGTCGGCGATCCGGTCGGGTGACGCCGACCTCGCCATCGACGTGCTCCGGGCGGGCGGGGATCACATCGAGTGGCTGGCCACCGACGACGCTCCTGAGCGGCTGCGAAATGTGCTGGTGCCACACGCGGTTCGGTTGCGCCAGGCTGCCGTGCTCGGCGATGCACGAGCCGCGCTGGCCACGCTTGACGAACATCGGTTGTTGTGCGCGCACCGGCGCGGGCCGTTCGGGATCGCGCACTGGAACCGTCAGGTCGAACGGTGGCTGGCCGAGGCGACGGGCGAGTCGATCTGGTCGTCGTGGTATCCCGGCCGGCCGGTGCTCGTCACCGCCAATGACTATGGGCTCGGCGTGTACAACGGCGACATCGGGGTGACGGTGCTGAACAGCGAGGGCCAGCTACGGGCCGTCATCGCCGGCGCCGGCGGTTTGCTCGACTTCGCAAGCAGCAGGCTGTCGGACGTCGAGACTCTGCATGCCATGACCATTCACAAGAGCCAGGGTAGCCAGGCCGACGAGGTGACTGTGCTGATGCCGCAGGAGGATTCGCGGCTGCTCACCCGGGAGCTGTTCTACACCGCGGTCACGCGCGCCAAGAAGAAGGTGCGGGTAGTCGGCGGCGAGGCCACGGTTCGTGCCGCCATCGAGCGGCGCGCAGTGCGGGCCAGTGGGTTGGCGCTTCGGCTACGGGCCACTTAGCGGCTACGCAGACACCATGGTCCACAGTGACGAAGTAGTCCCCAACTCGCGTCGCCGCCACATCGTCAAACTGGTGTTGCTGCTCGGTTTCCTATTCGCGATGTTCTACTTGACAGCCATCGCGCGCGTGATCGATATCGACTCGGTGCGGCGGGCGGTCGCGACAACGGGCCCGTTGGCACCGCTGGTGTACGTGCCGGTGTCGGCAATGCTGGGTGCTTTGTTCGTGCCGGGATCGGTGCTGGCCGCCGGCAGCGGGCTGCTGTTCGGTCCGGTGGTCGGCATCTTCGTGACGCTGGGCGCGTCGGTGGGCACTGCGATCGTCGCGAGCCGGATCGGGCGCCGGGCCGGCCGGGACAGCGCCCGCGGGTTGCTGGGTGCCCGCCGGGCCGACCGCATCGACGCGCTGATCGAGCGGCGCGGACTGTGGGCGGTTGTCGGCCAGCGATTCGTTCCGGGCATCTCCGACGCCCTCGCCTCTTACACGTTCGGTGCATTCGGAGTTCCGTTGTGGCAGATGGCGATCGGCTCATTTATCGGATCGGCGCCCCGCGCCTTCGTCTACACCGCGCTCGGTGCCTCGATCCGCGACCGGTCCTCGACGCTGGCCTACGCGGCGATAGGCGTGTGGTGTGTGACCGCCATCATCGGTGCGTTCGCGGCGCGCCGCGGGTACCGGCACTGGCGCGGGCATACCCGCGCCGCTGAGGATCCGCAATGATCCACTCAGCGGCGCTGCGCGGAGACGAACAGGTTCGCCGGATCCTCATTTACGAACTCCGTGGCCGGACCGATGGGTCAAGACAGACCATGCGCACGTCCGCCCTCAATAGCGGCCCGAGCGGGCCCGCAGTCCGGCGCGCTCACTCATTGACACACGGACGCCCCGTCGGCAGCACTCGTCGAACAGATCGTCGGCTCCTCGTAACCGGCATCAGACGCCGCCCGTCGTACCGCCGATGCGACGGCAGTCGTTCGATCCGCCGGCACCAGGGCGATCACGCTTCCCCCGAACCCGCCTCCGGTCATCCTGGCACCCAGCGCGCCGGCAGCCACTGCGGTGTCGGCGAACAGATCGATGTGCCCGGTGGTGATGCCGAAATCGTCGCGCATGGAGGCGTGTGACGCGGTCATGATTCGACCGGCCGCAACCATATCCGAATCTTGCAGCGCGGCAACGAAATCCAGAACCCGTTGATTTTCGGTCAGGACATGCCGGGCGCGGCGGGCGTCGACCGGATCGGCGATCGCACTCAGTGCCGCCGGCCCGCGGTGCTGCGCGTCACGCAACGAGGCAACGCCCAAAGCGGCAGCCGCCCGCTCACAGGAGGTTCGTCGTGTCGCATACTCCCCGCCGGCATGACTGTGTCGGGCCCGTGAATCCAGCAGCAGCAGAACGACATCGGCAGCGTCCGGATCGAAAGGCACCAACTCGACGGTGGTGGTCTGGAAATCGATCAGCAACGCTTTCTTCGTCTTGCCGAACAACGCCGCCAACTGGTCGAGCAAACCCGTTGGCGCACCGACGTATTCGTTCTCGGCACGCTGCGCCATCCTGGCCAGGAGGGTCCGCTCCAGACCGATACCGGCGGCGGCGTCGATGACACCCGCTGCCGCGCACGCCAGCGCCGCAGAGGATGCCAGACCAGATCCGATCTCGACGTCACTGCTGATCGCCATCGTTCCGCCCGGTACCCGGTGGCCGGCCCGACGCAGCGCCCACACCACCCCGGCTACATAGCCCGCCCACCCAGTCACCTCACCCGGCACGGTGTCGAGCCTGATCCGCACCGATTCGTCGGCGCGATCACTGTGCACGGTGATTGCGTCGCTGCGGTCGGATGAGAAGGTGGCGACGGTGCGCTGCGGCAAAGCTATCGGCAGCGCGAAACCCAAGTTGTAGTCGGTGTGTTCGCCGATCAGGTTGACCCGCCCGGGCGCTGCGTAACGGACGCTCACGAACCCAGCTCGCGCATGCGGGCGGCAACCGTTTCGGGGGTGACATCGCTGATGAACGCATCCATCGCCGACTCGGCGGACGCCAGGTACTTCAACTTGGCGGCGCTGCGCCGGATCGACATGAGCTCGACGTGGAAATAGCCGTCCCGCTGGGCATCGGTGTACTGGTGCAGCGCCGACATGTAGGGCAGCGGTGACGAATACATCCGATCGAACCTGCGCAACACGTCACGATACGTCACCGCGAACTCGTCCAGTTCCGCACCGGTCAGCTCAGTGATGTTGCGCACCAACCGATTCGGATAAATGTGTACCTCCACCGGCCAGCGCGCAGCGAACGGCACGAAAACGGTGAACAACTCCCCGTGCGAGATGACCCGGGCGCCGTCGGCAACCTCACGGGCCAGCAGGTCGGCAAACAGGTTGGAGCCGTGGCGGGCCCGGTGCCGACGAGCCTGCTGCAGCATCAAGGCGGTGCGCGGGGTGACATACGGATACGCGTAGATCTGGCCGTGCGGATGGCTCAGCGTCACACCGATCTCCTCGCCGCGGTTCTCGAAGCAGAACACCTGCGCAACGCCGGGCCGGGTCAGCAGGTCGGCGGTGCGGTGCCGCCATGCCTCGACCACCAGGCGGGCGTGCCCGATGTCCAGACCCGCGAAGGAGCCGGTGTGGTCGGCCGAGAAGCAGATCACTTCGCATCGCCCGGCGGGTGCGGCGGACACGAAGGCGTCGTCGCCGGGGTCGCTGATGATGCCGGTACCGGCCAGGCTGGGAAACCGGTTCTCGAAGACGACGACGTCGTATCCGGGGGCGGGCACCTCACTGGTCATTCCCGTCGGCCCCGGACACAGCGGACACTGCGTGGCCGGCGGCCGGTAGGTCCGATCCTGGCGATGCGCAGCGATGATCACCCATTGCCCGGTGGTCCGGTCATACCGCAGCTCCGAGGGCGCCGGGTCGCGCTCGGGTAGCGGCCGGCGATCCGGAACCGGCGCGGGGACGTGGCCGGGCATCGCGAAGAAGAGCAGCTCACGACCGTCGGCCAGCGCCCACCGCGTCGCTGCGAATTGGCCGCTGAACAGCGGATGCTCGCTCACACTCCAGACTTCCCGCAGTCGATGGACACCACCGCCGACCCTAGAACAAAAGGGGGATCGGAACGGCTGCGGCGCACGGCGCAGGCTAAGTTGTCGTAGAACACGGCAGCCGGAACCGATCCCAAGGACCTCGAAGGACGACCCGTGCACATGCGAGTCGACGGGCGCGACATCACGGTGTCCGGCAGCTTGCTGCAACCACTGACCCGGCGCACCAACGACATCATCCGGCTGGGGTTGGCGACCCTCGCGCTCGTCGGGGTGATCACCAGTTCGCTGATCACCCGCCCCCGCTGGATAGCGCTGGAGAAATCCATCTCCGAGATCGTCGGGGTGCTGACGCAGACCCAATCCGATCTGGTGTACCTCGCGTACGGCATCGCCATCCTGGCGTTGCCGTTCATCATCCTGATCGGGCTGATCGTGTCGCGGCAGTGGAAGTTGCTCGGCGCGTACGGGGCCGCCGCGCTGCTGGCCGTACTGCCGCTGTCGATCAGCAGCAACCGCATCGCCGCGCCGAACTGGCACTTCGACCTCACCGACAAGCTGAGCACGCTGCCGTCGCAGTTCCTCGACGACCCGCGCTGGATCGCAATGCTTGCGGCGGTACTGACCGTGTCCGGGCCGTGGCTGCCCGCCCGTTGGCGGCGCTGGTGGTGGACGCTGCTGCTGGCTTTCGTGCCGATCCACCTCGTCATCAGCGCCATCATCCCCGCGCGTGCAGTGGTCGGGCTGTCGGTCGGCTGGTTCGTCGGCGCGTTCGTGGTCCTGGTCGTCGGGACCCCCGCGCTGGAGGTCCCGCTGGACGGCGCCGTCCGCGCGATGGCCAAACGCGGATTTCTTGCGTCCCGGCTGCTGGTGGTCCGACCCGGCGGTCCGGGGCCGCTGGTGTTGTCGGCCGAAGCCACCGAGCCTGCGGCACGTGCCGCGGTCGAACTGTACGGGCCGCATCAGCGCAGTGGCGGTGCCCTGCGTCAACTGTGGTGGAAATTGCGGCTGCGCGGGTCGGAGACCGCACCACTGCAGACCTCGCTGCGACGCGCTGTCGAGCATCGCGCCCTGATGGCGATCGCCATCAGTGACATCGGCGTGGCGAACACCGCGACGATCGCGCTGGCCGCTCTGGACCGCGGCTGGACGATGTATGCCCACGAGCCCGTTCGGGGGGTGCCGCTCGCGGAATGCGCCGGCCGGACACCGGTCGGCAGCATCTGGGAATCCTTGCGCATCCTCAACGACCATCAGATCTCGCACGGGGACCTGCGCTGCAATGAGATCACGGTCGCCGACGGCAAGGCATTGTTCGGGGGGTTCGGCGCCGCCGAGTACGGCGCGACCGATGCCCAACTGCAGTCCGACATCGCCCACCTGCTGGTGACGACGACGGCGTTGTACGACGCCCGCTCAGCGGTGGCCGCCGCCATCGATACGTTCGGTAACGAGACCATCCTCACCGCGTCCCGGCGCTTGACGAAATCAGCTGTGCCGAAACGTATCCGGCGTTCCGTGGCTAACGCGAAGACGGTCATTGCCGAGGCCCGAGCGGAGGTGCAGCGCCAAACAGGTGCCGATCAGATCAAAGACGAGACGATCACCAGGTTCAGCCGTAGCCAGGTCATTCAACTGGTGCTGATCGGCGCCCTGGTCTATGTGGCGTATCCCTTCATCAGCACGGTGCCGACGTTCTTCTCGGAATTGAGACACGCGAACTGGTCGTGGGCGCTGCTCGGCCTGGCGGTCTCGGCGTTGACCTACGTGGGCGCGGCCGGTGCGTTGTGGGCTTGCGCGGACGGTGCCGTCAGCTTCCGGAATTTGTCAATCATGCAGGTGGCCAACACTTTCGCGGCTACCACCACCCCGGCCGGTGTCGGTGGCCTGGCGCTGAGCACCCGATTCCTGCAGAAGGGCGGCCTGACTGCATTGCGGGCCACCGCGGCGGTGGCGCTGCAGCAGTCGGTGCAGGTCATCGTCCACGTCGCGCTGCTGATCTTGTTCAGCGCCGTTGCCGGAACATCGACCGACCTCTCGCATTTCGTTCCGACCGCCACGGTGCTCTACCTGATCGCCGGGGTCGCGCTGGGTATCCTCGGCACCTTCCTGCTGGTGCCCAACTTGCGGCGGTGGTTGTCCACCGAACTGCGTCCGAAACTCACGGAAGTGACCGGTGACCTCGTCGAGCTGGCCAAGGAGCCGAAGCGGCTGTCGCTGATCGTCTTAGGCAGTGCCGGAACAACTCTCGGCGCTGCGCTGGCGCTGTGGGCGAGCGTCGAGGCGTTCGGCGGCGGCACCACGTTCGTCACCGTCACGGTGGTGACGATGGTCGGGGGCACCCTGGCGTCAGCAGCTCCCACCCCGGGCGGCGTCGGCGCCGTCGAGGCGGCGCTGATCGGAGGCTTGGCCGCCTTCGGCGTGCCTGCCGCTATCGGGGTGCCGTCGGTGTTGCTGTACCGGGTGCTGACCTGTTGGTTGCCGGTTTTCGTGGGGTGGCCGGTAATGCGCTGGCTCACCAAGAATGAAATGGTCTGACGCCGGGTGCTGCGAGTCGCGGCCATACAGATAATCTCAGGCAACGTCACCGGGCACAGACACCGGGGCCCAACTCTGGGAGAACACGTAGATGAAGGATCTCACCGCGGTCGTGGCAACAGTGGCCCTGAGCCTGACGCTGGTCGGCTGCCACTCTGAAACGAAAACGGAAGTCAAGACGTCGACGTCGACAAGCACGTCGACCTCCACCACCACCGTGTCAGCCCCGACCACCAGCCCCACGGCCGGTTCGCAGGCGAATAAGACCATCGCCGACTACATCCGGGAAAAGAACATCAAGGAGACCCCCGTTCACCACGGCGACCCGGGATCCCCGACCATCAACCTGCCGGTCCCCAACGGCTGGCACACGCTGCCGGAGGGCCCCAACGCACCGTACGGCGGGATCGTCTTCGACGCGCCCGCGGACCCCAACGATGCGCCCACCATCGTGGCGATCGTCTCCAGGCTCGACGGTGACGTCGACCCGGCCAAGATCCTCGAATACGCCCCGGGTGAGCTGAAGAACCTGCCGCAATTCGAGGGTGGCAGCGCCAACGGGCGCGAGGGCACACTGGGCGTCGCGCCGGGCGAGACCTTCAAGGCCTGGCAGTTCGGCGGCACGTACGTCAAGAACGACAAGAAGCGGACGGTCGCGCAGAAGACCGTGGTGATCACCGGACCCAACGGGGTGTTCGTGCTGCAACTCGATGCCGACGCGCTGGACTCCGAGCAAGCCCCGTTGATGGCGGCCACCAACGTCATCGATGAGCAGACGACGATCACGACGAGCTGACCAGGCAACTGACGGTACGCCGCGGAGCCAGCCCGCTCCGCGGCGTTTCCGTCGGTCGGGGTATTTCGGTGCCCGACCCCGATTGGACTTACGGTTGGTGACATGACAGATCAGTCGTACGCGGTCGACGTCGGCCATCCACCGTCGGCATTACTCAAAGCCATCAACCCGGTCCTGCGTTTCCTGTTGGGCACACCGTTCGCGGGACCGATAGGCAGACAGCTGATGGTGCTGAAGTTCACCGGCCGCAAGTCGGGCAAACAGTTCTCTGTTCCGGTGAGCGCCCACGTCATCGACAACGAGCTCTATGCGCTGGCCAATGCGAACTGGAAGTACAACTTCAAAGGCGGCGGACCCGCGCAAGTGGTCTACGACGGCAGGACGCGGACGATGCGCGGCGAAGTCGTCGAAGACCCCGCGACGACGTATGACCTGTATCTGCGTTGCGCCCAGTCCTACGGAGTCAAACGAGCCCAGCGGATGATGGGCCTGAAATTCCGCGATGAGCGCATACCGGCCCGGGAGGACTTCGCCGAGGCGATCGACCGGTTGAAGTTGGTAGCGATCAAGTTCACCCCGGACGCGTAACCGTTTTCCTTTGCAGTCGGTCGACGTGATCCCCGCGTTTCTCCAGCGCGCCCGCACCTGGACGGCCGGCACCGATCCCGGGCTGCTGCGGCTGCGGTTGGCCATTCGCGCCACGATCGCGCTGGCGTGTTCGCTGGTGGTGATGTACGTGCTCACCACGGCGACGCGGCAACCGTTGACGGTCGCACTGTTCGGTGCAGTCATCACGATGGTCGCGTCGCGGTCGGTCAACGAACCCGACCCGCGTACGCAACGGATCACCATGGCGCTGTTGCCGATACCGGCCGGCCTGTCGATCACCGCTGCCGCCCTGCTGTCACCCCACCCACTGGTGACCGACGCCGTGTTCGTCGTCGTGGTCTTCGTCGCGGTCTATATCCGCCGATTCGGTGCACGCGGGCAGGCTTTGGGCATGGTGGCGTTCATGGCCTATTTCTTCGCGCTGTATCTGCGGGCCGGTCTGCACGAGTTGCCGTACATGCTCTGCGCGGTTGCGGTGGGCACGCTGAGCACTTTCTTGATGACGACCTATGTACTGCCGGATCGCCCAGAACGCGTGCTGCGGGCCACTATTCGCTCGTTGCGGGCGCGGATGGCGCTCGTGGTCGACACTGCCGCCGAGTTGCTGCGGGCGGACCGTCTCGATGAGCGGCGTCGGCGCCGCATGCGCGCCCGTATCGCGCGACTCAACGACACCGCGCTGATGGTGCAGGATCGCATCGAAGACAAGTCGAACCCGGCCGCCCCGTCCCTCGGGGAACGGTTGGCGCCGTGGCTGTTCGACGCCGAACTGGCGGTCGAATGGGCGGCGATCGCCGCCCAGCGCGCGGCCCTGTCGGCCCAACAGGGATCCCCGTTCCCCGCTGCGCAACGCGACGAACTGATCGGCGCGCTCACCGAACTCAGCCGGGCGATCAGGAACCCCAGTCCGGACGGACTCCGCCGCGCCGCCGACCGCGCACAGCACGTCCTGGACGCTCAGCCCGCCGGTGACATCGCCGTGCGGCGACTGGCCATGGCGATAATCGGCGCTGCCACCGCCACTTCGGAGGTGCGGACACTGATCGACAGCGTCGTCGGCGGCGACTTCGAACCATCGATGCCGGAGGACGATGCCGCGGAACCCGACGGCGACACCGATGCCGAGCAGTCGCCCGCCGGCCTGCTGCCGACGACCCGGCAGGCGATCCAGGCGAGCGTGGCGGCCGCGCTGGCCATCGTCGTCGGCGACCGGGTATCGCCGGATCGCTGGTATTGGGCGGTGATCGCGGCGTTCGTGGTCTTCGCCGGCACCAACACCTGGGGTGACACCCTCACCAAGGGCTGGCAGCGACTGTTGGGTACGGCGCTGGGCGTCCCGTGCGGCATGCTGGTCGCCACCCTGTTCGCCGGAAACACGGTCGGCTCGGTGGCGATGGTCTTTGCGTGCCTGTTCTGCACCTTCTATTTCATGCAGGTCACCCAGAGCCTGATGGCGTTCTGGATCACTACGATGCTGGCCCTGTTGTACGGACTGATGGGCCAGTTCAGTGTCGATGTTCTGGTGGTGCGGATCGAGGAGACAGCGGTCGGTGCGGTGATCGGTGTCGCCGTCGCAATTCTGGTGCTACCCACCAATATCGGCACCACTATCCGCAACGACACCCGCGAGTTCTTGACGGCGCTGTGCACCCTGATCGAAACCTCGGTCGCGACGATGTTCGACGACGACGCCGCAGTGAGCCCGACCGAACAGGCGCGACAACTCGATCGCAAGTTGCAGCAGTACCGGGCCACTGCCAAACCGCTGGTCGCCGGGGTTACCGGCCTGGCCGGTCGCCGCAACATGCAGCGCGAACTCAGGTTGTTCGCTGCCTGCGACCGGTATGCCCGCGTCCTGGCCCGCCGCAGCGAGCGGTACGAAAGCCCTGACTCCTCCGGTGAACTCGCGGCAGCGGTGTCCGACGCCGCCGCGCAGGTCCAGCGGAACATCGCCGCGCTGGTCGAGACCCTCGACGGTACACAGCCGGCGGCCATCGTCTCGGCGGCAGATGCGCTGGACGCGGCCGAGGAACTGGCCCGCCGCCATGACAGCCGACCCATATCGGATCTACAGCTTTCGGTGCTACATCCGCTACGCCAGATAGACCGGGTGATCATCGCCGCGGCAACCCACCTCGATGCGGATGCAGTACTCGGTCCGATTGGTCCAAAGGCGGCATAACTCTTGCGTTCCCCGGCCGGCGCCTGGCTACGATCATCTCGATCACACCTCGCCGAGGAGGATGTCGGATGGCCGCTCCCAACCTGCCGCCGGGCTTCGACTTCACCGACCCCGACATCTACGCGCACCGGCTGCCGGTGGCCGAGTTCGCCGAACTGCGCGCGACAGCCCCGGTCTGGTGGAATGAGCAGCCGCCCGACACAGGCGGTTTCGGCGACGGCGGCTACTGGGTGGTGAGCAAGCACCGCGACGTTCGTGACGTTTCGTTGCGCAGCGACGTGTTCTCGTCGGCCGAGAAGTCGATCGTGCCGCGCTACCGGGATGACTTGGCGCAGGGCCAGATTGAGGCCGGACGGACATCGATGATCATGATGGACGACCCGGAACACACCCGATTACGTAAGATTGTGGCGCGCGGTTTCACGCCCCGCGCCATCGAGCGGCTGCGAGCCGACCTTTCCGAACGGGCGGGGAAGATCGCCGCCCGGGCCGCGGCCGAAGGTAGCGGAGACTTCGTCCGACAGGTGGCCGCCGAATTGCCGTTGCAGGCGATCGCCGGGCTGCTCGGAGTGCCGGTGGCGGATCGTGAAAAGCTTTTCGACTGGTCCAACCAGATGATCGGCAGCGACGATCCCGAGTTCGCCGACCATGACGCGCTGACCTCGGCGGGCGAAATGATGTGGTACGCCATGCAATTGGCAGCCCGCAAGGCCGACAATCCCGGACCGGACATCGTGTCGACGCTGGTGCGTGCTGACAACGACGGCAGCTTGTCCGACGCCGAGTTCGGCATGTTCGTGGTGACCCTGGCCATCGCGGGCAACGAGACCACCCGCAATTCGATCACGCACGGCATGATGGCCTTCGCCGACTGTCCCGAGCAATGGGAGCTGTTCAAGTCGCAACGCCCGAAGACCGCGGCCGACGAGATCATCCGCTGGGCCACACCGATCACCGCCTTCCAGCGCACCGCACTGATCGACACCGAACTCGGCGGCGTTGCGATCAGGAAGGGCCAGCGGGTGGTCATGTTCTACCGGTCAGCCAATTTCGACGAGGACGTCTTCGACGACGCGTACTCCTTCAACATCTTGCGCAGCCCCAATCCGCACGTCGGATTCGGCGGCACCGGAGCGCATTACTGCATCGGCGCCAATCTGGCCCGCATGACGATCGACCTGATGTTCAACGCGATTGCCGACACCATGCCCGACCTGCAGTCGCTGGGCGAACCCGAGCGACTGCGATCGCCGTTCATCACCGGGATCAAACACTGGCAGGTCGATTACGGGAGTAAGTAAAGTGTGCCGTCGGTTTCGGTGCGGGTGTTGCGGCCGGGCAGGGACACCCACCGACAAGTGCTCAGTTCTTCACGCGGACAACGTAATCCCGTCCACGCTCCGCCCGTTCCCACAACGTGCCGTCCCCGGCGGAAACACCCGCCTCGATCAGTTTCCGCTTGAGGATCTTGTTGGTCGCGGTCCGGGGCAGGGCCGCATTGATCCGGACGTAACGCGGCCACGCCTTCGGCGACAGGTCGGGTTGGCCGGCGAGAAAGTCACCGAACTGCTTGGGCGTCAATGTCGCTGCATTGTTCAGCACCAGTGCCGCCATCACCTGATCGCCGACGTGCGCGTCGGGAACCGCGTACACCGCGACATGGTTGACTTCGGGAATCCGCTGCAGGATGCGCTCAATCGGACCGGCCGCAAGGTTCTCCCCGTCTACCCGCATCCAGTCCGCAGTGCGCCCGGCCAGGTAAATCCACCCGTCGGCGTCGCGGTAGGCGAGGTCACCTGACCAGTACATCCCGTCGCGCATCCGTTCGTCGGTCGCCGCGGAATCGTTGTAGTAGCCGGTGAATCCACCCGCCCCGTAGGTGTTGACCAATTCGCCGACCGCTTCGTCGACGTTGACGAGTGCGCCGTACTGATCGAATACGGCAGGCGCACATTCGGTGCGGGTCTCCGAGTGGTACACACTGACACCGGGATATCCCCTGCCGATCGAACCCGGCGGCGTACCGTCTTCACGCATCACGACCACGGCGAATTCGCTGGAGCCGAAGCTGTCCACCACTCGACACCCGAATCGCCTTGCGAAATCCGCGATATCGCGTTCGGTGGCCTCGTTGCCGAACGCTGCGCGCAGCGGGTTGTCGGCGTCGTCGGGCTGTTCCGGTGTGGCCAGTACCAGCGCCAGCGGCTTACCCACGTAATTCAGGTACGTGACCCCGTACCGCCGGACATCGGTGAGGAACCGTGCCGGGGAGAACTTGGCCGGAACCATGGCGGCACCGGCGCTCACCGCAACCGACCAGCCTGCGGCCACACCGTTGGAATGGAACAGGGGCATTGCCAGGTAACACACATCGGTGCCGGTGAGCGCGAACCGCTCGACCAGACTCGCCCCGCACATGACCGCCATCGCGTGAGCGAACCGCACCGCCTTAGGGTCACCACTGGTGCCGGAGGTGAAGATCATCATCACCGGATCCGCACCGCCGACTTCACGGGCCAGCAACGGAGCCGCACCCGTCACTGCGTCGCGGTACTCGGCGCCGTTGACGTTCAGAACAACCACACCCGGTAGGTCCAGCCCGTCGAGCAGCGACAGATGATCGTCGTCGACGAGCACCAGCTGGCAGTCCGACCTTGTGATGTCCGCCACCAAGCCGGCTCCGCGGCGGGTGGTGTTGATCCCGCACAGCACATACCCACCGAGTGCGGCCGCAGCCATCGACCGCAGCATCGCCGGCGAATTGCCCAGCAGCGCAGCGACATGACTGGGACGCCCCGCGGCGAGGCGGGCCAGGACGACAGAGGCTTCGGCGGACGCCTCGGCGAGATGCTCACGCCAGGTCCAGGTTCGCTCGCCATGGCGCACCGCGACGGAGTCGTCGTCGATCCGGGAACGCAGCAGCTGCTGCATCGTCTCAAACATCGGCAGGCCGGTACCGCAATAACGTGATGCCGTCACCGTCACAGAACACCGGCACCACCCGCATGCCGATGCGGATATCGTCCGGTTCGACGTCGACGAGTTCGGTGCTGACCCGCGGCCCGACATCCCATTCGACGACAGCGAGCAACTGCGGCAGACGTTCCGCCCACGGCGGGCCGGTGGGGCGCCGCGCCACGGTGTAGGTGTACAGCGTTCCGGCACCGTCGATTTCACGCCATTCCAGGTCGTCGGTCAGCGTGCCGGGCGCCAACGTACGCGGGTAGAACACATACCTTTCCGCCGACGGTGAGTATTGGATCAGAATCCTGTGCTCGCGCAACGCATCCCAGAACGGTGCGGAAACGGGCGTCGGCTCGGGCAGCGGCAGCGCACCGGTCATGTCAGTCGCCGCCCAGCACGAGGGCCACCTGCTCGCTCATGATGCCGCCGTTGCCGGTGACGAATGCGGTGTTGCAGTCAGGCACCTGCGCCGCACCGGAACGGCCCATCAGCTGACGCGCGCCGTCGACCACATGATGCATCCCACCCGCCATGCCGGCCTGACCGAACGACAACTGGCCCCCGGCGGTGTTGACCGGGAAATCACCGCGGTAAGTGAGGTCGTGCTCGGTCAGCCACAGCATCCCCTCGCCCTTGCCGCAGAACCCGGCGTCCTCCAGCGTCATCAGCACGGTGATCGTGTAGCAGTCATAGATCGAGGCGACGTCGATGTCATCGCGGCCCAATCCGGCCATGGCGAAGGCCTTGTCGGCGGCACGGGCAATCGGCGTGTGCATCAGGTCGTCGGCGTAGGTGGGTGTCTTGAACCTGATGTGTTCGCCGAAACCCTTGATCCAGACCGGCCGGTGCCGGCTGCTGCGCGCGACATCGGCGTTGGCCACCAGTACGCCGGCGCCGCCTTGGACCCGCATCACGGTCTCCAGCATGTGAATCGGGTCGGCGATCACCGGACTGTTCAGCACGTCATCGACTGTGAGTGGTTTGCCGTGGAACACCGCGCCGGGGTGTGCACAGGCATTGGTCCGCTGGTGCACCGCGATCCTCGCCAAAGCCGGTGCATCGTAACCGTATTCGGCTGCATACCGCTGGGCGATCTGTGCGTAGGGTCCGTTCTGGCCGACATTGCCGTACGGAATTTCGAACTCGGCCTGCGGCGAGCCGTAGTTGTTGCTCGACGCCCCGTACCAGCCCAGCGTCCGGGCAGGCCGACGCTCGGACCGCGGCATCTCCAGCGACCCGGGCACCACCGCCAGCACCGCATCGCACACCCCCAGTTCGACCGCCGCCGCCGCCCGCCACACCATTGCCGCCGCGGTTGCGCCACCCAGGTCCACCCGATCACCGAAATCCAGGGGGATGCCGAGATACTCCGACAGGGTCGCGGGCGCGAACATGTCCGACTCGGCGATGCCGTGACACGACAGACCGTTCACCACACCGGGATCGACGCCGGCATCCTCGATGACCCTCTTGGCCAGCACCGCGTACTGGTCCAAAGTGAACAGTGCCGGCCGGGTCTGGCGCCGCTCGGCCGGCAATTCGGCGATCCCGACGATGGCCGCCTCGCCCCGCAGGCCGCTCATCGCCTGTTCCGGCGCGGCAACGCGACGCTCGCGGTGCCGGGCATCAGCACCTCCTCGCCGCGCCGGCAATAAATGTCCAGGTCCACCAGTGCACCGGACTCCGACTTGCCCGTCACGTGGCCGCCGAAGGCCAACTCCTGCCCCGGATAGGCAATCGCGCGGTTCTGCACCGCGAACAGCACCAGCCGTCCGGCCCCGCCGATCCAGTCGGTCAGGGCGCGTGACAACAGCGCCGCTTGCAGCGGGCCCTGGACGAGCACGTCGTCGTAACCCTCCACGTCACGCGCCCACGTCTTGTCGTAGTGAATACGGTGGCCGTTGTAGGTGGCGGCGCTGAAGAAGAACATCTGCGTCTCGGTCACCGTAACCGTCAACGGCGTGACCTGATGCCCGATTTCGATATCCTCGTAATGCAGCTGACCGGTCATGCGGGTCTCGCGATCATCGAGGTCGTAGCCTCGGCGAGGAGTTCGCGGTGCTCATTGCGGTATTCACCACGCCAGGTCACCAGCACGAAACGACCTGAGCGCCCCTCTTTTTCGACGATCGATTCGATAGTGCGCACCAACTCGATCTGGTCACGGTGGTAGGCGGGCCGGTGGAAGGTGGTGCTTTCACCACCGGCCATGCGCCGCGGGGCCCTGGGAAAGGCCAGGCTGCCGGTCGTCGCACCGGATGATCCGTCGGGCCGCAGCGAAGCTAGCGCTGTCACACCGAGGACGGCGTACTGCAGGAACAGCGGCGGGCAGATGACGTCCCGATACCCTTGTGCGCGCGCGTATTCGGCGTCGAACCACAGCCGATTATGGTCGTCGACTGCGGCGGCCCAACGTTGCCAGTCACGCCGGTTCACTTCGCCGGTCGCGGTCGCGACCACACTGCCGACCCGCGCAGCGGAGGCGGCATCGATCAGGGTCTCAGTCAATTCTATTCTCCCAGTTCATCTCTGCCTCCAACCATTTCGCAGCGATGTCAGCACCGCCTCCGAGTGTCGCGAGCACGCGGGCACGTTCGGAGTACAGGTGTAGATCGGTGTCGACGACATACCCCATCCCGCCGTGCAGCTGGTGGGCATCCAACGTGATCTGCTTGATGCGACTGGCGTGCATGCGCGCGATGGCGGTCTCGCGGGTGGCGGGGATCCCGCGGCCGATCCAGAACACCGCCGAGTGCGCCGCCAACCGAGCCGCTGCCAGCGCGATGTGCATGTCGGCCACCAGATGCTGGGCGGCCTGAAACGATGCGATCGGCCGGCCGAACTGTGCACGCATCTTGGTGTGGTCGACCGTGCGTTGCAGCACCGCCTCGGCCACGCCGACCAGATCCAGACACAGCAGCGCCAGCCTGGCGTTGGCGACCCTCCGCAGGTCTGATCCGGCCAACTCACCGAGTGCCCGCCTGGGTTCGTCGATCAGCACGCTCTCGAATCGCACTGTCGCCGCGCGATGTCCGCCCATCATCGTCAGCGGTTCGAGGGTGATCCCGGGTGAGGTAGCGTCGACGACGAATCCCATTGTGCCACTGCCGGTATCGGCGGCGACGACCATCAGGTCGGCCAGATCGGCGTCAGCCACGAAGTCGGCAACGCCGCTCAACCACCAGTGGCCATCGACATGCTGCCGGGCGTGCAAACCAGAAGCCAGGTCGGCGGCATTGCGCGGGCTGCACAATGCGGTGGTGCCGCGTGCCGCACCGGAGGCCAGGGTGGGCAGCCAGGCGGCCCGCGCCTCGGCACCGCCCAACCAGTCCACGGCGAGCGCGGCGTGCACGGTGCTGTGCACAACCATGGGGCACAACGCTCGTCCGGCCTCGACGCAGAAGATGCCGAGTTCGGGCAGCCCACCGCCGGCCCCGCCGAACGTCTCCTCGATTGCCAGACCGAGCAGGCCCACCCCGGCGAGCGCTTTCCACAGGCCCGGGGTGATGCGTTCCCCGTCCGGGCGGTGCAGTGCCCGCGCCAGCGTCGTCGGGCATTCGGCTGCCAGCAACTGCCGGCACATCGCGGCCAGGTCACGTTCATCCTGATCGGGGATCAGCCGCATGCGATCACCGGCCGTAGGAGGGCATGCCGTGGCCGCGCTGGGCGATGACATCGCGCAACACCTCGTTGGTTCCGCCACCGAAACGCATCAACGGCGACACCCGGTAGAGGCGCTCGAAGAAGCCGTCCTGCGGCGCTGCAAGGCTGCGGTGCACCAGCAGGCCGTCGGGCCCCAGCAGATCGATCGCCAGATCCGCTATCCGCTGGCGTAATTCGCTGGTGAAGATCTTCTCGACGCTGACCTCGACGCTGGGGATGGTTCCGGAGTCGAGCATGGATGCCGCCTGGTATCCCATCAACTGCGCGACTTCGACATCGGCCTCGGCCTCGGCGAGGCGGCGACGAAAGGCCGGGTCCCGGGCGGGCACCGACCCGTCGCGCCGCGCGGTCCCGGCCAGTGCCAGCAGGTCGTCGAGGGCGCGCCGCAGGTCCCCGGCGTTGGTCAACGCACCGCGCTCCAGGTCGAGCGCTCCGGTGATGTAGGTCCAGCCCCGGTTGACCTCACCGATCAGATTGGTGACCGGCACCCGCACGTCGCGGAAGAACGTCTCGTTGGTGCGATAGCCCGACCACGCGTACAGCGGGCGGACCTCGACGCCCGCAGCGTCGATGGGCACCATGAGCACCGAGATGCCCCGATGGCGGGGCGCATCGGGGTCGGTGCGCACACACAGCCACTCATGTGTGCAGCGTTGGGCGCCGCTGTTCCAGATCTTGGATCCGTTGATCACCCATTCGTCACCGTCCCGTACCGCACGGGTTTTCAGGCTGGCCAGGTCAGTCCCTGCATTTGGCTCGGAATAGCCGACAGCGCAGACGATTTCACCCTTCGCGATCGGAGGAAGAAATTGCGTCTTGTTCTGCTCGGTGCCGTGACGCATGATCATCGGCGCGACCGAGGTGACGGTGAGATCCGGTCCGGGGACTCCCCAGTACTCGAACTCGCTCATCAGCAGGTGCTGGTGCATGGCGGTGAGGCCGAGCCCGCCGTACTCGCGGGGCCAATTCAGCCCGAACCAGCCGCGCTCCCCGATCTTGCGACGGAACGCCGACAGCTCGCCACCGCGGAATTCCAGGTCGTGCTCAGCCATCTCGGCGCGCAGCGCGGCAGTGACGTTCTCCCGGAGAAACTCGCGCACCTCGACCAGCCACGCCCGCTGCTCGTCGTCGAGCTCGAAGTCCACACCGGCGACAGTAGTCCGCCCGCTGGCGGCGGCCAACGGCCCCGATACCCGTCAAGCGATAACGGGTCGCTGCGCTGCCCACGGATGTGCGGATTCCAGTTGAGCGGCAACGCGAATCAGGATGTCCTCCCGCCCGTACGCCGCGGCGAGCTGCACGCCGATCGGCAGACCGTCTGCGTTGCGGTGCAGCGGAAGGCTGATCGCCGGCTGCCCGCTCATATTGAACGGCGGTGTGAAGGCAGCGAATTCCCCGCCGCGGCGCATCGGCGCGGTGGGTCGCCCCGGATCGTTCTCGAATTCCGTCAGCGCCGGCGGCGGCTCGGCGACCGTCGGGGTGAGCAGCAGGTCCCAGCCGTCGGCCCACCACTGCTGCAACGCACGTCGGAATGCATACACCGCCTCCTGGGCGACGGCGTAGTCGACGGCGGTCACGTGTTTGGCCCGCTCGATCAGCTCCCAGTTCACCGGCTCGATGTCCGCGGCAGTCATCTCCCGCCCCACGATGGCGCCGAATCCCCTTGCTGCCATTGCCATCTGCGTTGCCCACAGCGCCATGAACTTCTGTTGCAGTGTGGTATCGGCAAGAGGCGACGGCCACGCGGGTTCGACGTGGTGACCGAGGCCTGCCAGCATCGACGCCGCGGCTCGCACCGCGGACACGCAGTCCTGGTGCAGGAAACCACCGCGCGGATGGATGTCCAGCAATCCGATCCGCAGCCGGCCGGGCTCGACCCTCAGTTCCTCGACATAAGGCCGTTGTGGCGCCGGGGCGATCACAATGTCGCCGACACCCGGGCCCCGCACCGCATCGAGCAGGCGCGCGGTGTCCCGCACGGTGCGACTGACACCGAGCTCGACGCCCAAGCCCACCTCGGAGCGCCTCGGCCCGACGGTGATCCGGCCCTGGCTCGGTTTGAGTCCCACCAATCCGCAGCACGAGGCTGGGATGCGGATGCTGCCACCGCCATCCGAGGCGTTGGCGAACGGCACCATCCCGACTGCCACCGCCGCTGCAGCACCACCGCTGGACCCGCCGGGCGTGCGATCCAGGGCCCACGGGTTGCGGGTGGCACCCCACGCCAGCGGCTGGGTGGTCGGCAGGCTGCCCATCTCGGGGCTGTTCGTGCGTCCGGCGATCACCAACCCGGCCGCCTTGAACCGGGACACCAGCGTCGTATCGGCGGTGTCGATCTTGCCGGCCGCCTTCAGCGCCGCATTGCCGTTGGACAACGTCTGACCCGCGAAGCTGGTGTAGAGGTCTTTGAGCAGAAACGGCACCCCGCGAAACGGACCGCCGGGCAGGTGCGGGTCGGCAGCCACCGAGCGCGCGTGGTCGAACCACTCGATCACCACGGCATTCAGCGCCGGGTTGGACTGCTCGATACGTTCGATCGCTGCCTCCAGCAATTCGCTGGGCGTCACTTCGCCGCTAGCGACCAGCGCCGCTTGGTCCGTGGCGTCCATCCATCGGGTGTCTTCGGCGAGACCGCTCATGGATATCGGTCTATCACGCGTGGCGCGCTGCCTCCTGCGCGAGTTGGACGCGAGAAGTCAGGCCCAGTTTGGTGTACACGTGGGTGAGGTGACTCTCGACGGTGCGCAACGAGATGAAAAGCCTTCCGGCGACGGCCTTGTTGCCCAGTCCCTCGCTGACCAGGTCGACGACGGCGCGTTCGGTCGGGGTGAGCGACGCCCATCCGCTGCTCGGGCGCTTGCGTTGGCCACGTCCCCGCTGCGCGTAGGCAATTGCCTCCTCGGTCGCCATCGCTGCGCCCTCGGCATAAGCGTCGTCAAACTCGTTGTCGCCGAAGCCCGCACGCAACTGGTCGATCGCCTCGGCATGCGAGGACTCGTAGACCTGGAATCGCACCGAACCCATCCGCTGCCGTAGCGCATCGGCCGCGCCGAACAGCCGCGCGGCTTCGGGGAAGCGCCCGGCGTCGATCGCCAGGGTCGCCACCAACTCGAAGAGATCCGGTACCCCGAGCAGCGCCCCCAACGCGGCCGCCAGCGACAGGCCGTCATATGCGTCACGTTCCGCTTGTTCGGTGTCCCCCTGCGCGATCGCCACGCGACTGCGGGTTGTCAGAGCCAGCACCCGGTGCCAACAGCTGGCAACCGAGACGGCTCCGTCGGCCCACCGGCGCGCCTGCGCGATGTCGTTGCCCAGCAACGCGCCCTCGGCCCGCAGATAGACATATGACTTTTGATGGAACTGGTTGACATACAACCGTTCCCAGGCTTCAGCACTGGTCCGCACGACGTCCGATGTCTCTCCGGCAGCCAGGTGCGCGACAGCGTGCATGCCGTTTGCGTTGCCCAGCCAGAGGTCGCCGAGGTCGGTGATGACCTGCATGGGTTTGTTGAGAGCCAGCTGAGCGGATTCCGTGTCACCCCGGTAGGCGAGGGCCAGGCCGAGATAAGTGTTGGCCAATGCCCACGGGAGTGCGTCCTGAGCGGCTGCCGCGTCAATTTCCAGATCGCGCAGGCGGGTAACGCTGCCGGCCAGGTCTCCGACCACAACCTGCGCCCAACCGAGCCACACGGTGCACAGTCGGAGGGTGAACCGATCGCCGACTTCGGTCGCCACCCGATGTCCCTCTTCGGCCGCTGTGCGGGCCGCGATCGGTTCGCCGGCAAGATATTCGAAACTCGCCTGCCAGGCCAATACCTGACCCAGCGTCCACTTGTCGCCGAGGGAGCGCGCCGAGCCGATGGCCTCGTCGAAATGCTCCTGTTTGGCTTCACCCCGACTGGCGGCCATCACCGCGCGGGCGGTCAGTGCACGCGCCACCAGCGCCTGGTCGCCGGTCTCGCGTGCCATCTCCACAGCGTGCTCAGCCCACTCGTCACCACAGCTTCCGACCGCCCACGTGTGCAGCACGGCTTTGTCCGCGAACGCACGTGACACCACCGCCGGTGATGCTGCCCCGGGACGGCGGTCACTTTCGGCCAGAGCGGCGTCAAACCAGCCCACGATGGCCTCCTGGATACGGCCGCGGATCACCCAGAGCGGAGCCAACGCGGTGGCCAACCGCAGCGCGGTTTCAGGATCGCCCCGGTCAAGGCTCCACGCGAACGCGGCCCGTAGATTGTCGATCTCGCTCTCGACCCGCCCGATCTGCTGCTGATCACTTGCCGCGCCCGGGTCGTCGAGAACCCGCGCAACGTCGAGGTAGTGGTCACGGTGCCGGGCCCGTACGTCGTCGCCCTCGCCCGATTCGGCGAGTTTTTCCAGCGCGTACTGGCGCACTGTCTCCAGCATGCGGTAACGTGTTGTGCCACAGGCACTTTCAGCGCTCACCAGAGACTTGTCCACCAGCAGAGTGATCTGGTCGAGTGCTTGGTAGCGCTCGACCTCATTGTCGCCGGCCACTGTCCGGGCGGCAGCCAGATCAAAGCCGCCGACACATACCGCCAGCCGGCGGAAAACACCCGCTCCGCGTCGGTCAACAACGCATGCGACCAGTCGACAGAAGCCCGCAGCGTCTGCTGGCGGCGCACCGCCGTCCGGGAGGTGCCGGTCAGCAGACGAAAACGGTCCTGCAGACTTTCGCGGATCTCCTCGACCGCCAACGCCCGCACCCGCGCCGCCGCCAACTCGATCGCCAGCGGCATGCCGTCGAGGCGCCGACAGATCTCGGATACCGCGGCGCTCTGATCGGCCAGCGAGAAATCCGGGCGGGCCAATCTCGCCCGATCGACGAACAACTCGATCGCCTCCCCGTCCAGCGACAGCGACGGCACCCGCCACGTCACCTCGCCAGCGACCCCGATCGGCTCGCGGCTCGTCACCAACAACCGCAGGCCGGCACCGGCGTTGAGCAGCGCCTCGATCATTTGCGCCGTCGCATCGAGCAGGTGTTCACAATTGTCCAGCACCAAGAGCAGCTGGCGCTCGCCGATGAACCCCAGCAGCGTCTCAATCGTCGAGCGACCCGGCTGGTCGGGCAGACCAAGGGCCCGGGCGGTGGCGATCGCCACGAGGTCGGGATCCGCGATCGGCGCCAAGTCGACGAACCACACGCCCGCGTCCAGCTCGTCGGACAGCGAGCTCGCCACCTCGATGGCGAGGCGGGTCTTGCCCACCCCGCCGGCTCCGGTAAGCGTCACCAACCTGCTCGTATCCAATGAGCGCCGCACCTGCACCAGCTGCTCACCGCGACCCACAAAGCTGGTCAAGTGCGCTGGAAGATTATGCAGTGCAACGGTTTCCGCGGTCCGGGGCGGGGCGAAGTCGTTGTTCAGGTCGCGATGGCATAACTGCACCACCCGTTCCGGGCGCGGCAGATCGCGTAGTTGATAGGTGCCGAGGTCGAGCAGCCACGCACCGGGCGGCAGGCTGTCCAAGACCATCGCCTCGGTCGCACCCGACAGCACCGTTTGGCCGCCGTGGGCCAGGTCGCGTAGCCGGCCGGTCCGGTTGATGGCCGGTCCGATGTAGTTGTTCTCGTCCCGGAGCTGGACGTCGCCGGTATGCAGCGCGATGCGCAGGCGGATTGGAGCCAAGGGAGCCAGTTGCAGGGCGAGGGCGCAGGCCACCGCGTCGGCGGCCCGGTTGAACGCGATGACGAAGCTGTCGCCTTCACCTTGATCGACCGGGCGGACACCGTTATGGACGGCCACCAGATCACCCAATGCGCGATCCAACCGGGCGATCGCGGCCGCCATCTCCTCGGGCTGGCTGTCCCAGAGCCGAGTCGAACCTTCCATGTCGGCGAGCAGCAACGTCACCGTGCCGCTCGGCAGCTCGTGCACGCCCAGGTCGCTCCAAGTCACTGTGTCCACGCGTAGGCCGGTGCCGCTCATGCTAGCGAGCCTGTCGGACCTCGCACAGCAAAACATCCGTGCAAACTCGTAGACCGCCCCGATTCGCCGGATACCGGCGCCGGCCCTAGGCTCGAGAAAACCGGGACTTGGCGGGGGAACGCTGATGAGGGTGTCTAACAGGCTGTTCACGTCCGGACGCATGCGTGCGTTGGTCGTGTCGTTTGCCTGCTTGGCCACGGCATCCTGCGCCACTTCAGCGACGGTCAGCCCGCCCGCCGGCCAGTCGGCGAGCAGTGCGGCACCGACGTCCAAAGTTGCCGCCAACACCGTTGCGCCGCCCCCGCCGCACATCAGTCCGCTGGCCAAGGATTGGAAAACATACGGCGGAACGGTCTACTTCGGTTGCCCCACCGAATTCACGCTCAGCAAATCCGCTCTGGACGACATCCGGCCGAAAGTCCTGGATACCAAGACCGCCGAATTGATCATGCCCGCGGTGCCGGTCGTCGCTGCCGGGGAAACCGTCACCGGCGCCATGTGTGCGCTGTCGAACACCGAACGCGACACCAAGGTCGTCTACGTGGTCACCACGACCAAACCCGCCCAGGGCGGCGACGTCACCAAGACCACCGGCTACATGTTCGACCTGAAGTCGAGTCAGCCGCTGGCGACCAAGGAACTGCAACCGCCGACCCCTGACCTGAAACTGGCCGCGGCCAAGGAATGGCGGCTGGCCCCGACCGTGCCCGGGGTGGCGTGGTTGAACGCCTACACCGACGGCCGCGGCGCAGCGGCACCGCCGAGGACGGTCGTCCTGTCCAACGCTGACCTGTCGACGCTGTGGGATGATCCGCAGCCGGGTCGGATCTGGCAGGACGTCCTGGCCTTTCAACGCAGTACGGTGGCCGGCAGCACGCTGGGCGCCGAATTACGGTTACCCACCGGTGAACCCGTCTTCCGGAATGACGAGATCGCCAGCGTGGACAGCGAATTGTCCGACGGGCCAGACAAACTCGTGCAGATCACGCAGTGGGAGTCGCACAATCCGCCGACCCAGTCCACCATGTTCTTCGACCTCACGACTCGGGCTCCCATCAAGGTCGGTGACGCCGACCGGATCGCGGGTGGTGGGTTGTCCGCCACCCTGTCGGACGGAAAACTCTTCGTCGACGGCCGTGGTTCGGCCACTTCACAATTCGGGTACGGCGTGTGGAATCTGCGCACCCAGCACTGGGATCTGCTCAAGAGCCGCGACGAAGCCAAGACGATTGCCAAGATCGCGTTCTTCAGCGATCACCTGTACGTGACCAACTCCGACAACACCTATTCGGTGTTCGCGCTACCCGACGCCAACCCGGTGGCGTCCGCGTGGACGGGCCGCCCGTTCGGCCGGATCGTGGGCTGGACGCTGGTGTGCCAGGGCGAGACCGCCGCGCCACCGAGCGGCGAGTGCCGCCAGATCGTGTTGGTGCGCGATACCGACGGCCGCTACCCGGGCCCCTGGTTTTAGGGTCGATGCTGTGGCGGACGCCGAACAAGTTATCCGCGAGGTGATGGACCGCTGGAAAGCGGGTATTGATGCACACGAACCCCACCGGGTGGCCGAGCTGTTCGCAGCGGACGGCATCTTTCAGGGGTTGCGGCCCTACAGCGTTGGGCGACAAGGCGTTACCGCCTACTACGACTCCCAACCCGTGGGGCTCACCGTCGTCTACCGCATTCTCGAGACCCGCAACATCGCACCGGACGCGGTCCTTGGTTATCTGCGGGCCGACTTCACGTTTCCCGACGGATCCGTCATCAACGTCAACCTCGGCGTGCTGATCGTAAACACCGGTGACGGCTGGCGAGTCCAGTACTACCAGGCGTCCCGGGTCACTTGACCGGACGACGTCGGGTGATCGACGCCCAGTCCCAGGTCGCGGCGCCCTGCATGCGCTCCTCGTTGCCCACCGCCCCCTTGGTGATGGCGAGCGCGATCATGATGTCGGCGTAGGTGATGAACAGTCCCGCCCAAAACGCCCACCGCAGCTGCGGGTCCGGTTGCGAGGCGAAAAACAAGATCAGAAATATCGGCCCGACGATGCCGAACACGAACATCATCGCCTGGATCACCAGGTACCGCTTGAACGTTGCCAACTCGCGCTGCTCCTCAGTTCTCCTGCGCCCGCCTGGCCCGGGCCCGGCGTTTCCCCTCGTGCATGGCGGCCACCCGTGCCACCGGGATGGTGCGCCCGTGCTCGATCAAATCATTCGGCAGCCGCTGGGGCGGCGGCAACGACGCCCAGGGGTCCTGACCGGGCAGCGCATCGATCGCCGTGTGCACGGTGAAATCTGTCGGACTGACCCGGTCGAGGTCCGACCAGTCCAGCGGGAATGACACCGGCGTACCCGCCCGCAGCCGCGGACTGTAGGCGGCGGCGACCGTAGCACCCCCGGCGCGGGTCGCGTCGACGAACACCTTTCCGGCCCGGTCTTCGACGATGAAAGCCGTTGTCGCCGTAGTGGGATCGAGCGCTTCGGCGCGAGCGGCCAGCGCCCGGGTGGCGGCCGCGACGTCGTCAACGGGCGCGTGATCGTCGATCGGTACGAATACGTGCACGCCCTTGGCGCCGCTGGTCTTGACCCCGCCGGCCAGACCGCTGTCGGCCAGTGCCTGCCGCACCAGGTGGGCCACCTGCACCACGGCCGTGAAGTCGGCGTCGGGCGGCGGGTCGAGATCGAGCACCAGATGCGTGGGCCGGTAGATGTCGTCGGCCAACCCCAGGGCGGGGTGGTACTCGACAGCCCGTTGATTCGCCAGCCAGAGCAGGGTGCGCAGGTCATCGCAGACCGGGTAATGCACCTCGCGGTGCGAGGCCTCGGCCCAGATCCCGACCGTGCGCACCCAGCCCGGGGTGTACTTGGGAACGTTCTTCTGCATGAACGGCGCCCGTCCCCGCAACACCCGCAGCACGGTGAGCGGACGCCCGACGAGTCCGGGCAACATGCGGTCGGCCACGGCCTCCAGGTAGTCCACCAGGTTCCGCTTGGTGGCGCCGGCGTCGGGACTGAGCGGTTGATCCAGATTGGTGAGATCGATTCCTGCGCGCTGCTCGTCGACGCTCATTTGCAAACCCTATGCAGTTGCCGGTCGGACAACGAACTGGGCTGGCGCGGCAACGAGGTCTATCGTCGTAACCGGGCGCAAGTGAGGGTCGAGGTCCACCACAGATGATCGCAGTTAAAGCATTCAGTGGGGTGTTGCTGGCGGCGTCGGCGATGCTCGCGGGCCCGGCGCCGGCACAAGCCGAAGAACCGCCATGTGCCGCCGGCGAATGTGAGCAAGCGCCCCGGCCCGCCCAATCCATCTATCCACGCCACAACTACGCGTGCATGCGGGGCGTCTGCGTCCCGTTGCCGGCCCCCCGGCCGAAGCACTGAGTGGCTGAACACCGCCCGCCGCAACCTGTTTCGGGGTCAGCGGTACCGTGACCTTTCATGGCTGCATTAGACGGACGGGTCGCATTGATCACCGGCGGGGCCCGAGGTCAGGGTCGCGCGCATGCGTTGGCGCTGGCCGCCGAGGGCGCCGACATCGTCGCGGTCGATGCGCCCGGGCCGATGCAGGAGCTGACCTATCCGCTGGGCACCGAGGACGATTTGCGGACGACAACCAAGCTGGTCGAGGAACTGGGCCGGCGTTGTGTGCCGCTGTCGGTCGATGTGCGCGACTCGGGTCAGGTCAACGTCGCCGTCGAGCAGACGGTCGCCGACCTGGGCAGCCTCGACATCGTGGTGGCCAACGCGGGCATCGTCAGCACGGGTCCGTTGACCGAAGTGAGCGATCAGATGTGGCGGCAACTGGTCGACACCAACCTCAGCGGTGTCTTCCACACCTTACGGGCGATCATTCCGGTGATGCGCCAGCAGCGCTTCGGCCGGATCGTGGTGACCTCCTCGATGGGCGGGCGGATGGGCATCCCGGATCTGGCGGCTTACAACGCCACAAAGTGGGGCATCATCGGGCTCGCCAAATCGGTGGCGCTGGAGGTCGCCAAGGAGGGCATCACGGTCAACGTCGTCTGCCCCACCACCACCCGCACGCCGATGGTCCAACCCGAGGGTGACGAGTCCGTTCCCGACGAATTGGTGCGCAGGATGATGAAGGCCAACCCGATACCGCAACCCTGGATCGAACCGGAGGACGTCAGCCGCGCGGTCGTGTACCTGGTCACCGATCCCGGGGTGATTACGGGCAGCGTCTTGGAGGTCGGACTCGGCGGGAGCGCCCGGATTCACTGATATTGACCAGGATGAGAGGCTCAAGTCATGTCGACTCCACCTGATCCCCGCTTGCTCGACGACCGCCTGGCCTATTGGGCCGAGACCAAGCCCGACGACGAGGCGATGGACTATCTGGACCGGCAGTGGACCTGGTCGCAGTGGAACGACCGGGTACGCCGGCTGGCCGGTGCGCTCACCGAGTTCGGTGTCGGGCGCGGTGACGTGGTGGCGTTCCTGGACAAGAATCATCCGGCTTGTGTGGAGCTGACATTCGCCGCCGCATCCCTGGGTGCGGCCAACGCGATCATCAACTTCAGGTTGGCCGCCGACGAACTCGACTACGTGCTCAACGATTCCGGCGCGAAGGTGCTCATCGTCGGCACCGAACTAAAACCCAATATCGACAAGATCCGCGGCGACCTGAACAGCATCGAACACGTCATTGAAGTGACGCCCGAAGGTGGCGACGGCGATGAATACGAGGCTCTGCTGGCCGGCGCGACACCGGTCGGCAGAGCCGACGACGTCGAGCCCGACGACGTGTGCATCATCATGTACTCCTCCGGTACCACCGGGCGCCCCAAGGGGGTGCAGCTGACGCAGGCGAACCTCATCGCGCACACGATCAACGCGCACGAGGGTTTCGAATTCGATCCGGGCGACAAGAGCATGGTCTCGATGCCGCTGTTCCATGTCGGTGGATCGTCCTACGTGCAGTTCGGGATTCACGACGGGGTTCCCAGCGTGATGACGCGCGACGCCGACGGCAAGACGCTGGCCGGCGCGATCCTCAAGGGCGCCAACCGGACATTCCTGGTCCCCGCGGTGTTGGCGAAGGTGCTGGAATCCGGCGAGGACGCGGTGAAACTGTTCGGCGCGCTCAAAACGTATTCCTATGGCGCGTCGCCGATGCCGCTGCCGCTGCTGCGCGCGGCGTTGAAAGCGTGGCCGGACACCGACTTCATCCAGGCGTACGGCCTGACCGAAGTCTGCGGCGTGATCAGCCACCTGCTGCCCGAAGCACACCGCGCCGAAGACCACCCGGAGCGGCTCAGCAGCGCCGGGACGTTGGTGCCCAACGCCGAGGTGCGGGTCGTCGATCCGTACACGCTCGAGGACGTGCCGACCGGCGAGCAGGGCGAATTGTGGTTCCGCACACCGCAGTTGATGAAGGGTTATCACAATCAGCCGGAGGCGACCGCGGAGGCGATCACCGAAGACGGTTGGTTCCGCAGCGGCGATATCGGCCGGGTTGACGACGGAGGCTACGTCTTCGTCGAGGACCGTTTGAAGGACATGATCATCTCCGGCGGCGAGAACATCTACTCGATCGAGGTGGAGCGGGTACTGGCCGAACACCCGGCGGTGGTTGAGGTCGCGGTGATCGGAGTGCCCGACGAACGATGGGGCGAAGTGGTCAAAGCCGTTGTCGCCCTAGAGGGAGAGGCTACCGAGAAAGAACTCATCTCGTTTGCCCGCGAGCGTCTGGCCGCCTACAAGTGCCCGAAGACGGTCGACATCACCGACGAATTACCGCGCAATCCGACCGGCAAGATCCTCAAGAAGGAGCTGCGCAAGCCGTACCTGGAAGGCAACTGACGTGAGCCGCTCCCTGCAGTGTCGAGTGTTCGTCGAGCCGCAACAGGGCGCGACCTACGCCGACCAGCTCGCCGTCGCGCAAACCGCCGAACAAGCCGGCTTCGACGCCTTCTTCCGCTCCGACCACTACCGCGCGATGAGCGGCGACGGCCTGCCCGGCCCGACCGACTCGTGGGTGACGCTGGGCGCGATCGCGCGGGAAACCTCGACCATCCGGCTGGGCACCCTGGTCACCTCAGCGACCTTCCGTCACCCCGGACCGCTCGCGATTGCGGTGGCACAGGTGGATGAAATGAGCGGTGGACGAGTCGAATTCGGCCTGGGCAGTGGCTGGTTCGAAAGCGAACATCATGCTTACGGGATTCCGTTTCCCTCGGTACGGGAACGCTTCGACCGATTGAGCGAACAATTGGCCATTATCACCGGGTTGTGGACGACGGCGCCGGGCGAGACCTTCGAGCACGCCGGCGAGTACTACACCGTCACCGACTCACCGGCGCTGCCCAAACCGGTCCAGACCCCGCACCCGCCGATTGTGATCGGGGGTACCGGCGCCAAACGCACGCCGGCACTTGCCGCCCGGTACGCCGCGGAATTCAACCTTCCGTTCGTGCCGATGGATGTCGCGGAGAAGCAGATTCACCGGGTCCGCGATGCCGTAGCCGCCGCCGAGCGGCCCGCGGACTCGATGGTCTACTCCGCTGCCTTCGTGCTGTGTGCCGGCCGCGACGACGCCGAGGTCGCCCGCCGGGCCGGGGTGATCGGCCGCGAGGTGGACGAGATGCGGTCCAACAGTCCGCTGGTCGGCACGCCCGCCGAGATCGTCGACAAGCTGGGCCCGTGGGCCGAGCTTGGCGTGCAACGGGTGTACGCGCAGACGCTGGACATGTCCGACCTGGCGCATCTCGAACTGGTCGCCGGCGAGGTGCTGCCCCAACTGCGTTGACCGAACCGGTAAGCTCGGTCGGTATCACAAGTAGTTGATACTTGCCTCGGCGACGGAGGATGCAGCGTGCCCGATGACGTGACGACGATCCGCGAACACGAGACCGACTTCGCCCAGCCGTGGGCGCCGCACCGGCTGAAAATCTACAAACTCACCGCGGTGTTCACCTTCGCCGTCTTCCTGTTGGTCACCATCGGCGTGGGCATCGGCATCATCAAACCGACGTTCACCACCGATGTCGTGGTCAACCTGATCTTCGGCATCCCGGTGCTGCTGCTGCCCTTCGTCATCCTGTGGAATGCACCGGGCGAGCAGCGATCTCGGCTCGACAGGGCGGCCGAACTGACCCTGTTCTATCTGCCGTACACCGCGGGCAGCCAGATCGGGTACGAACTGGTGTTCCTGATCGGCCACCCGTTGGGGTGGTGGGCGCCGACCACGGACCCCGGCTGGAAATGGTTGTGGTGGCAGTATGGGCTGGCCGACACCCGCTACGTCAGCGGCAATCCGTGGATCTTCGCGCTCGAGGTGGTCGGGGTCTGTACCGGGTTGACCGCGTTCGCGGCCTGGACGCGGCTGATCCGATCCGGGCTGCCCGCCGAATCCCGTATCCGCTGCCTGTGGGTCGCTTTCGCCGGTGTCGCGGTGCTGATGAGCAGCACGGCCGTGTACTTCCTGGCGGAAGTGGGCGCCGGGTTCAGCCACATCGGGCAGGGTGCTTTCGGACTGGGCTTCAAGTTCTTCGCCGAGAACATTCCGTTCATCGTGCTGCCGCCGCTGGTGCTGTATTCGATCCATCTCCAGATCGATCACCTCACCCGACGGGCGGGGGCGCAGGCATCTTTCTAGAGGCCCAGGTCGCGGCCGATCACTTCCCGCATGATCTCGTTGGAGCCGGCCCAGATCTTGGTCACCCGAGCATCCTTCCAGGCCCGCGCAACCCGGTATTCGTTCATGAAGCCGTACCCACCGTGGATCTGCACGCACTGATCGAGGATCTCGTTCTGGACGGTGGAGGTCCATAACTTCGCCTTGGCGGCGTCGATCGCCGTCAGCCGGCCTGCCACGTGGGCGGCGACGCATTTGTCGACGAATGCTTGTGCGACATCGAGTTTGGTGACCATCTCGGCGAGCAGGAACTTGTTCCACTGCAACGAGCCGATCGGCTGGCCGAACGCTTTGCGTTCCCGGGCGTAGGTCAGCGTCTCTTCTAGGACGTAGCGCGCGTGGGCGAGGTTGGCCACGCCGGCGCTGATTCGCTCCTGGGGCAGCAGGGTCATCATGTGGATGAAACCGCGGTCGAGTTCGCCGATGATCGCGGTCTCGTCGACCCGGACATCCTCGAAGAACAATTCGGCGGTGTCGGCCTCGGGTTGACCCACCTTGTCCAGCTTGCGGCCACGGCTGAACCCGGGATTGTCGGCTTCCACCGCGAACAGGGTGATGCCCTTCGAACCCTTCGCCGGATCGGTGCGGGCGGCGACGATGATCAGATCGGCCTGCGTGCCATTGGTGATGAACGTCTTGGAACCGTTGATGACGTAGCTGGTGCCGTCTTTGACGGCAGTCGTCTTCAGGGCAGCCAGATCGGACCCGCCCGACGGTTCGGTCATTGCGATAGCGGTGATCAGCTCGCCACTGCAGAATTTCGGCAGCCAGCGGCGGCGCTGCTCCTCGGTGGTCAACTTGACCAGGTAGGGCGCGACGACGTCGTACTGGATGCCGAACGCCGATGCCGCCGCCGCGCTGGACCGCGCCAACTCCTCACCGAGCACCGCGTTGAACCGGTAGTCGCCGGCGGCGCTGCCGCCGTACTCTTCGGGTACGTCCAGGCCGAGGTATCCGTTGGCACCTGCGTGCAGCCAGGTATCACGATCGATGCGGCGCTGCTCGATGAACTTTTCCTCGTTGGGCTCGATGTAGCGAGTGACGAAATCGCGCACCGAGTTTCGGAATGCGTCGTGATCGGCGTCAAAAAGGGTGCGGTGCATTGATCCGGAGGTCAGGCGGACAACTCAGCTGTCGCACGGTGTTTGCTGAATACCAGGCTCTCGTCGTCGACCTTTCCGTTACGGATCAACCGGAGGTCGACGAAGTAGTTCTGCTTCAACCGCCAGGGCAGCTTCGATCCCGATTTCGGTAACGTGTCCAGCGCCCGCGTGACGTAACCCGACTTGAGATCGACGAATGGCCGTGGTTCCACGTCCGGACCGGGATCTGCGGGCACGACGATGTCGAAACCCTTGGCGTCCATGTAATTGAGCAGCCGGCACACGAATTCCGATGTCAGATCGGCTTTCAGGGTCCAGGACGCGTTGGTGTAGCCGAAGGTGAACGCCAGGTTGGGCATCCGCGACAACATCATGCCCTTGTAGGCCATCGAATCGGCGAGGTCAACCGGTGCACCGTTGCGCCGCACCTCGGCGCCACCGAAGAACTGCACGTTCAAACCCGTTGCGGTGACGATGATATCGGCTTCGAGCTCCTCCCCCGACGAGAGCTTGATACCGGTCTTGGTGAAGGTTTCGATCGTGTCGGTGACGACGTCGGCCTTACCCTTGCGGATCTTCTTGAAGATGTCACCATTGGGCGCCAGGCAGACGCGTTGATCCCACGGCTTGTAGTCGGGGCTGAAGTGCCTGTCGAAGTCGTAGCCCTCGGGCAGCCGACGGGTAGCCATGGTGCGCAGTGCTTTTCGGAAAGTGTTCGGGAATTTCCGGGCCAGTTGATATTGCAGTGTGCTCTGCAGGATCGCTTTCCAGCGCACCGCGGTGTAGGCCTGTTTCTCGGGAGCGTATTTGTATGCGCGGGCAGCGAAACTGTCTTTGTCGGGCAACGCACCGATGTAGGTCGGTGTCCGCTGCAGCATGGTGACGTGACCGGCACCGGAATCAATCAGAGCAGGAATCAGCGTGATCGCGGTCGCACCGCTACCGATCACCACAATCTTCTTGCCCTGGTAGTCGAGGTCCTCGGGCCAGTGTTGTGGGTGCACGATGGTGCCTGCGAAGTCGTCGGCCCCCGGGAATTCCGGCGAGAAACCCTCGTCGTAGTTGTAGTAGCCCGAGCACGCCCACAGGAAGCCGCAGTTGATCTGGCTGCGCTTCCCGTCCTGCTCGACGGTCAACTCCCACAACCCGTCGTCGTCGGACCAGTTGGCGGCCACCACCTTGGTGCCGAACCGCATGTGCTGGTCGATGCCGTTCTCGGTGGCCGTCTCGTTCAGGTAGTTCCAGATCGACGGCCCGTCGACAATCGCCTGCTCGGACGCCCACGGCTTGAACCGGAAGCCCAGCGTGTACATGTCGGAGTCGGAGCGGATCCCGGGATATTTGAACAGGTCCCAGGTGCCACCGAGCTTGTCGCGCCGCTCCAGGATCAGGTACCGCTTTGTTGGGCACCGTTTCTGCAGATGCCAGGCTGCACTGATGCCGGAAATGCCGGCTCCGACGATGACGACATCGACTGTTTCAGTCATGTCCCGAAATTATCAACACTGTGTTGAGCAAGTCAACAGACTGTCGGACAGAGAGGACGACGTTCCAGGTGCCCGGGGTGCCGACGATCGGAACCGCCGACGCCGCTCACGCAGGGTCGGCGAAGACCGGCGGCTCGCCAGTCATGCCGGCCTTGACGGCGGCGAGTTGATTGGGCTTGCCGATCAATCCGTCTTGTAGCTCGGATTCGAGCAACAGGGCGGCAGCGGTGTCGTCGCTGACCCAGGTGCGGTCGTAGAGACGCTTGGCGGCGCGCACCGCATCCGGAGACCTCTGCGCGATCTCGGCTGCAAGCGCCAGCGCCGCGGCCAAGGGATCGTCGGTGCTGCGGGTGACCAACCCGAGGGCCACTGCCTCGCTGCCGCTGACGATGCGACCGGTGAACGTCAACTCTTTGGCGACGTCGATGGGTACCAGTCGCGGCAGCGTCTGCGTGATGCCCATGTCGGGCACCAGGCCCCACTTGACCTCCATGACGGACAGCTTCGCTGATGGCGCGGCGATCCGGATGTCGGCACCCAGGGCGATCTGCAATCCGCCGCCGAAGCAATTGCCGTGGATCGCGGCGATGACCGGCGCGGGCACCAGCGACCAGTCATAGGACACCCGCTGCGCCAGGTTGGCCACCCGGTCGCCGTCGCGTTCCATCAGCACGCCGACGCCGCCCTGCCCGGACATGAAGCTGGCCACATCGAGGCCCGAGCAGAAGCTCTTCCCTTCGCCGTGCAGCACGACCGCCCGCACCGACTTATCCGCTGCCAGTTGCGCGGCGGCGTCCACCAAACTCTCGAACATGGCCCGGTCCAGCGCATTGTGCTTGTCGGCGCGAACCATGGTCGCAGTCGCTATGCCATCGGCGCCGACCTGCACCCGAACTCGATCTTCGCTCACGCGTGAAATCTACTCCGCAAGCCGAATACGCACTGCTGCAGTGGTGGTGGCAGGTACTGGATTCGAACCAGTGTAGCTTTCGCGACGGATTTACAGTCCGCTCCCATTGGCCGCTCGGGCAACCTGCCGCCTAGCAGGGTACAACGAGCGGGTAGACATTTCACAAACGGCTAGCACCGATGAGAAAGGGCCAATCGCATGGCGGACTCGTCGTTCGACATCGTCAGCAAGGTTGACCGCCAGGAGGTCGACAACGCGCTCAACCAGGCCGCCAAAGAACTGTCCACCCGGTTCGACTTCCGTGGCACCGACACCACGATCGCTTGGAAGGGTGAGGAGAGTATCGAGCTGATCTCGTCCACCGAGGAGCGGGTCAAAGCGGCCGTCGACGTCTTCAAGGAGAAGTTGATCCGCCGCGACATCTCGATGAAGGCATTCGAGGCGGGCGATCCGCAGGCCTCGGGCAAGACCTACAAGGTCAGCGGCACCCTCAAGCAGGGCATCGACAGCGAGCATGCCAAGAAAATCACCAAGCTCATCCGCGACGAGGGACCCAAGTCGGTCAAGACGCAGATCCAGGGTGACGAGGTTCGGGTCACCAGCAAGAAGCGCGACGACCTGCAGGCCGTTCAGGCTTTGCTCAAGCAGGCCGACCTCGACGTGGCCCTGCAGTTCGTGAACTACCGGTAGCCGGCCCGACCAAGACCCAAGCGAGGTTCACGATGACCGTGACTCAACCAGATGCCGAGCGCGAATCAGCCAAGCCCTACGACGTCGACGTTTTGATCGTCGGCGCCGGAATTTCCGGACTCGGCGCGGCATACCGGATCGGGCAGCGCAACCCGTCGCTCAGTTACACCATCTTGGAGCGGCGCGAACGCATCGGCGGCACCTGGGATCTGTTCAGATATCCGGGCGTGCGTTCCGATAGCAGCATCTTCACGCTGAGCTTCCCCTTCGAGCCGTGGACACGCGAGGAAGGTGTCGCCGACGGCCCGCACATCCGCGAGTACCTGGTAGACACGGCCCGCAAGTACGGCATCGACGAGCACATCCAGTTCAACAGCTATGTGCGCCACGCAGATTGGGATTCGGCAACCGACACCTGGACAGTCACCGTCGAGCAGAACGGATCCACCAGGCACTGCCGATGCCGATTCCTGTTCTTCGCCAGTGGCTACTACAACTACGACCAGGGCTACACCCCCGAATTCCCCGGCATCGAGAACTTCAGCGGCACCGTCGTGCATCCCCAGCACTGGCCGGAGGACCTCGAATACAGCGGCAAGAACGTGGTGGTCATCGGGAGCGGCGCCACGGCCGTAACGCTGATTCCTTCAATGGCCGAACGCGCGGCCAAAGTCACCATGCTGCAGCGCTCCCCGACCTATATCGTCTCGGCGTCCAAGTACAGCAGGCTAGCGTGGGTCAGCCGGATATTGTTGCCGCGCAGGGTTTCTCACCTCCTCGTCCGTTTCTACAACGCTCTCATGGAGGGCGTGATCTGGTTCCTGTCGCGCAAGACGCCGGCCTTGATCAAATGGTCCCTGCGCCGCAAGGCGGTGCAGAACCTGCCCGAGGGTTACGCGGTCGACATTCATTTCAAGCCGCGCTACAACCCCTGGGACCAGCGGATGTGCCTGATCCCCGATGGTGACCTCTTCAACGCCATCAGCGCAGGCCGTGCCGAAGTGGTCACCGACCTGATCGACCACTTCGACGCGACCGGCATCGTGCTGAAGTCCGGGACGCACCTCGACGCCGACATCATCGTCACCGCCACCGGTTTGCAACTGCAGGCACTCGGCGGCGCAACCCTGAGCATCGACGGCGAGGCGATCAACCCCACCGACCGCTTCGTCTACAAAGCCCACATGCTCGAGGACGTGCCCAATCTGTTCTGGTGCGTGGGCTATACGAATGCGTCCTGGACCCTGCGCGCCGACATGACGGCCCGCGCGACAGCCAAACTGCTGGAATACATGTCTGCGCACGGATATACGCACGCCAGCCCACACCTGGGCGATCAGCCGATGCCCGAGAAACCGTCCTGGGACATTCAGGCCGGTTACGTGCGACGGGCACTGCATGCACTGCCCAAATCAGGAACCAAGCGACCGTGGAACGTGCGACAGAACTACTTCGCCGACGCGATCGACTACCGGTTCGACCGTATCGACGAGGCGATGACGTTCGGCCGCGCGACCGACCGGGCCGCACTGGCGGGTTGAGGCGACGCTCCATCGGAGAACCGCTGTCAAATGACAGGTGACCGCAATAGGGTGAAGCCCATGGCAGCTGACAAGCGCGAACCGCAAGTCGTAGTCCTCGGCGGAGGCTCGTGGGGCACCACCGTCGCGTCCATCTGTGCACGCCGGAGTCCCACGTTGCAGTGGGTGCGATCGGAAGACACCGCCAAGGACATCAACGACAATCACCGCAACACCCGCTATCTCGGCAACGAAGTGGTGCTGAGCGAGAACCTGACCGCCACCACTGACTTCTCCGAGGCCGCACACTGCGCCGACGTTCTCGTCATGGGCGTGCCGTCCCACGGATTCCGCGGGGTGCTGACCGAGCTCAGGAAGGAACTGCGCCCCTGGGTTCCGGTGGTGTCGCTGGTCAAAGGGCTCGAGCAGGACACCAACATGCGGATGTCGCAGATCGTCGAGGAACTGTTGCCGGGACACCCGGCAGGCATCCTGGCCGGACCGAACATCGCCCGGGAGGTGGCTGAGGGCTATGCCGCGGCGGCGGTCCTGGCCATGCCCGACCAGCACCTGGCGACCCGACTGTCCGGCCTGTTCCGGACCCAGCGCTTCCGCGTCTACACCACCGACGACGTGGTCGGGGTCGAGATGGCCGGCGCCCTCAAAAACGTCTTCGCGATCGCGGTCGGCATGGGTTACTCCCTAGGCATCGGCGAGAACACCAGGGCGCTGGTGATCGCGCGGGCACTGCGCGAAATGACCAAGCTCGGCGTCGCGATGGGCGGGAAGGCCGAAACCTTCCCCGGCCTGGCGGGCCTCGGCGACCTGATCGTCACCTGTACCAGCCAGCGCAGCCGCAATCGACACGTCGGCGAGCAGTTGGGCGCGGGCAAGAAAATCGAAGAGATCATCGAGTCCATGAACCAGGTCGCCGAGGGTGTCAAGGCCGCTGGCGTGATCATGAAGTTCGCCACGGAGTTCGGGCTGAACATGCCGATCGCCCGCGAGGTCGATGCCGTCATCAACCACGGCTCTACCGTCGAGCAGGCCTACGCCGGCCTGGCCGCCGAAGAGCCCGGGCACGAGGTGCACGGGTCGGGTTTCTAGGCTCGCTCCCTATTTTCATACGCGCTACCTAACATTTGGGTTCGGTATGCACCTGGCGCGTCAGGTTGCCCGTACCTAGCACCGCCCATACCGTCAATCGGAGGTCGACAGACGGTCCGGCCCGTGACATCGCGGTTTCGGGAAGTTCGTATTCGTTTGTGCGCCAAGATGTTACGGCCACGTTATGAAGCGTGACCCGGGGTGCGGAAGCACCAATGCGCCCCACAATGCCGACAAGGGAGCTTTCGATGCACGACGTTGAGCAATGCGAGAGTTCTGGCCAGTCCAAGCTGCGTGCGGTCTTTCAGCACGACCTGCCTGCGTCGCTGGTCGTCTTCCTGGTCGCCTTGCCGTTGTCGTTGGGGATCGCGATCGCTTCGGATGCACCGGTATTGGCCGGCCTGATCGCCGCGATCGTGGGTGGAGTAATCGGTGGCGCCCTGGGGGGATCACCCCTGCAGGTCAGTGGCCCGGCCGCCGGCCTGACCGTGATCGTCGCCGACCTGATCGCCGAATTCGGTTGGGGCATCACTTGCTTCATCACAGCAGTTGCCGGCCTCCTGCAGGTTCTGCTGGGACTGAGCCGGGTTGCGCGTGCGGCGCTCGCCATTTCGCCCGTGGTAGTGCATGCAATGCTGGCCGGTATCGGTATCACCATCGCGCTGCAACAGACGCACGTGCTGCTGGGTGGTGAGTCACACAGTTCGGCCTGGGTGAACGTCGTGGAGTTGCCCGCCCAGATCGTCGGCGCGCACCGACCCGGACTCTTCTTAGGCCTGATGGTGATCGCCATCATGGTTGCCTGGCGCTGGGCACCGGCCAAGCTGGCCGCGGTTCCCGGTCCATTGGTCGCCATCGTCGTGGTAACCGCCGCCTCGGTGGCATTTCCGTTCAATGTCTCCCGGATCACGCTGGAAGGTTCGATCCTGGATGCGCTGCAACTGCCTGCGATGCCTCACGGCAACTGGGGTGCCGTCGCGCTCGGCGTCATCACCGTCACACTGATCACGAGCGTGCAGAGTCTGCTGACCGCGGTGGCGACCGACCGGATGCACAGCGGTCCGCGGACCAACCTGGACCGTGAACTGATCGGACAGGGCGCTTCCAACATCGTCTCGGGCGCCGTCGGCGGCCTGCCCATCGCCGGGGTGATCGTGCGCAGTGCGGCGAACATCAAAGCGGGCGCCAAAACCAGCGCCGCGACGATCCTGCACGGATTCTGGATCCTGCTGTTCGCCCTTCCGTTCGCCGGCCTGATCGAACAGATCCCCAGTGCTGCGCTGGCCGGTCTGCTGATTGTGATCGGCATCCAACTGCTGCAGCCCGCACACATCGAAACAGCCTTCAAAACAGGCGATTTCGCTATCTATCTGGTGACGATCGTCGCGGTGGTCTTCCTCAACCTGTTACACGGGGTGTTGATCGGGCTGGTTCTGGCGATCGCGATGACCGGCTGGCGGGTGGTTCGGGCCAAGGTGGAAGCAGTCAGCGACGGCGACGAATGGCGGGTGATCGTCGAGGGTGCGTGCACGTTCCTCAGCCTGCCCCGGCTGACCAGGGTGCTGACATCGGTCCCCGAACGCGCAACTGTCACTCTGCATATCGCTGTCAGTTACCTCGATCATGCTGCGCACCAAGCAATTACCGATTGGCAACGCCAGCATCACGCCACCGGGGGCACGGTCCTGATCGAGGGCCTGCTGGAACACGGCAATACGCCACGGACACTCACGCTGGTGCGCGACGCAGCGGCCTGACGCTCACCCCCGCGCCATCTGCTCCAGCCGGCGGATCCGGTCCTCGATCGGCGGGTGCGTCGAGAACAGCGACCCGATGCGCTCACCCGCGCGGAACGGGTTGGCGATCATCAGGTGTGCCTGGTTGGCGAGTTGTGGCTCCGGGGGCAGCGGGGCCAGTTGCACGCCGCCGGAGATCTTGCGCAGCGCCGACGCCAGGGCCAGCGGATCACCGGTCAGCAAGGCGCCCGACTCGTCCGCCTGGTACTCGCGCGAACGGGAGACCGCCAGCCGCACGACCGTCGCCGCGATCGGGCCCAGCAGCGAAACCAGCAGCAGCGCAAACGGATTGGTGCCGCCCTCGCGATTGCCGCCGAACGCTCCGAACCACATGGCCATGTTGGCCAGCGCGGTGATCACCGACGCCAGCGCCCCGGCCACACAGGAGATCAAGATGTCGCGGTTGTAGACGTGCGAGAGCTCGTGGCCCAACACAGCACGCAACTCGCGCTCGTTGAGGATCCGCAGGATGCCGGTGGTGCAGCACACCGCGGCATTGCGCGGATTGCGCCCGGTGGCGAACGCATTGGGCGCGCTGGTGTCGCTGATGAACAAGCGCGGCATCGGTTGGCGGGCAGCGGTAGCCAACTCGCGCACAATGCGGTACATCATCGGTTCCTGCAATTCGGAAACCGGTTGGGCATGCAATGGCGCGCAGCGCCAGCTTGTCGCTGTTGAAATAGGTGTAGACGTTGATGCCGACAGCGAACAGCGTCGCAAAAATCAGCGCCGTTCGGCCGAACAAAGCGCCGGCGAAGACGATCATCGCGGACATACCGACTAACAGCACGAACGTCTTATTCGATTACAGCCGATCAACGCCCGGAGGCACAGTCAGGGTTCCATACGCCGGGGAAATGCCTAGCCATGCCGGCTGACGGTGTAGTCGACCAGCGCCTGCAACGCCCCCCGCCCCGGGCCCTCCGGTAACAGGCCCAGCTCGTGATGCGCCTGCGCCGCGTACTGCGCGAGGGTTTCCTTGGCCTTGGCCATGCCCGACGACGCCCGCAGCAACATGAGCGCCTCGCGGACCTGTGCATCGTCGTGAATCGGACCGGCCAGCAGCTCTCGCAACCGGGCGCCGTCGGGGCCGGTCTCCTGCAGGGCGTACAACATCGGCAGCGTCCGTACGCCCTCGCGCAGGTCGGTTCCGGGTACCTTGCCCGACTCCTCGGAGTCGCTGTCGATGTCGATGATGTCGTCGGCGATCTGGAACGCGGTGCCCACGATGGCGCCCAACCGGCTCAACCGCTCGACCTGGTCGTCGTCGGCGCCGGAGAACATCCCACCGAACCGGCCCGCGGCACCGATCAGGCTGCCCGTCTTTTCGTGGACCACCTTCAGGTACTGCGCGATGCGGTCCGCCCCGTCGGGCGCACCGCGCGTCTCGCGCATCTGTCCGGTGACCAGCTCGGCGAACGTCTCTGCGACGATGCGCACCGCCTCCGGGCCCAATCGGGACACCAGCCGCGACGATGTCGCCAGCAGATAGTCACCGGCCAGGATGGCCACGTTGTTGCCCCACCGCGCGTTGGCACTGGGCGCGCCGCGGCGCACCTCGGCCTCGTCCATCACATCGTCGTGATAGAGCGTCGCGAGGTGAATGAGCTCGACGATCGCGCCGGCCAGTGTGACTTCGGTGTTGACCGGGTTCGGCCCGGTGTGCGCGGCCAGCACGGTGAACAGCGGGCGGAATCGTTTGCCACCGGCTTTGAACAGGTGCAGCAGCGACTCGGTCATCACCTCGTCGGAGCCGCGCAGTTCGGCGTCCATCAGCTCCTCGACCCGGGCGACACCGTCTCGAACCGTCGCGGCAAATTCGGCATCGCCTAGGTCAACGCCCGCCACCACGGTCGCCGGAGTTCTCATTCGACCAACATACTGGTGAGCGTGAACACGAGAGTCTCCCAGGCCGACGTCGTGGTGGTGGGCGCCGGGCCGGCCGGGTCGGCGGCGGCCGCCTGGGCCGCTCGTGCGGGTCGCGATGTGCTCGTCATCGATTCGGCCAGCTTTCCGCGTGACAAGGCTTGCGGCGACGGGCTGACCCCGCGCGCCATCGACGAGATGCAACGGTTGGGGCTCGGCGACTGGCTGGCCGGGCGCATCCAGCACCGCGGCCTGCGGATGAGCGGTTTCGGTGGCGAGCTGGAAGTCGAGTGGCCCGGCCCGTCGTTCCCGTCCTACAGCAGTGCGGTGGCGCGCCTGGAACTCGACGACCGGATCCGCAAGGTCGCCGAGGAGTCCGGCGCGCGCATGATGCTTGGCTCTAAAGCTGTTGCTGTGCATCATGATTCGTCTCGGCGGGTGACCTCGTTGACGTTGGCCGACCGCACCGAGGTGCGGTGCGACCGGCTGATCGTCGCCGACGGGGCACGGTCCCCGCTGGGCCGCAAACTGGGCCGGCGCTGGCATCAGGAAACGGTGTACGGCGTTGCGGCCCGCGCGTACCTGGCCACCGAGCGTGCCGACGACCCATGGCTGACGTCGCATCTGGAATTGCGCTCGCCCGACGGCGCGGTACTCCCCGGCTACGGCTGGATCTTCCCGCTGGGCAACGGCGAGGTGAACATCGGCGTGGGTGCGCTGTCGACCACCAAGCGACCGGCCGACTTGGCGCTACGGCCACTGATCTCGTACTACACCGACCTGCGGCGTGCGGAATGGGGCTTCGAGGGGCCGCCGCGGGCGGTGGCCTCGGCCCTGCTGCCGATGGGCGGCGCGGTGTCCGGGGTGGCCGGGCCGAACTGGATGCTGATCGGCGATGCCGCGGCCTGCGTCAACCCGCTCAACGGTGAGGGCATCGACTACGGGCTGGAGACGGGCCGACTGGCCGCCGAGATGCTGGACTCCGATGACCTGTCACAGCAGTGGCCGGCTTTGCTGACCGACCACTACGCCCGCGGCTTCTCGGTAGCACGCAGACTGGCGCTGCTGCTGACGTTCCAGCGGTTCCTGCCCGCAACCGGGCCGATCGCGATGCGCTCCACCGCGATGATGCGCATCGCCGTCCGGGTGATGGCGAATCTGGTCACCGAAGACGACGCCGACTGGGTGGCGCGTGCGTGGCGCGGCGGCGGACGTGCCTCGCGGCTGCTCGATCGGCGCCCACCGTTCACCTGAGTGTGCCGAGCAGACGCAAAAGCCCCTTATTTCCGCAGAAATAGGGGGCTTTTGCGTCTGCTCGCGCCAGGGAAGGATATATCAGGCTGGTTGACATATATCAGTCTGGTTGATATACATGGAGTCATGAATGCACCAGTGGATTTTCAGTTCGAATCGGCCTACCGCGGCGACTCCCCACAATTCGGCGCAGGCGTCCGGCCCCCGTGGAGCATCGGCGAACCCCAGCCCGAGCTGGCTGCGCTGATCGAGCGGGGCAAGTTCAAAGGTGACGTGCTCGACGCCGGTTGTGGCGAGGGCGCGATCTCGCTGGCCCTGGCCGAACGCGGGCACCGCACCGTCGGCCTGGACGCCTCACCTACGGCAATCGAGCTGGCCCAGCGCGCGGCCGAGCAGCGGCGCATCTCCAACGCCAGCTTCGCGGTGGCCGATATCAGCGATTTCGACACCTATCCGGCCGATTCGGCCGGACGCTTCGACACGATCGTGGACAGCACGTTGTTCCACTCGATGCCGGTTGAACTGCGCGAGGGCTACCAGCGCTCGATCGTGCGTGCCGCCGCACCTGGCGCGTCGTATTTCGTGCTGGTCTTCGACAAGGCCGCGTTGCCCGGCGAGGGACCGGTGAATGCCGTAACCGAGGACGAACTGCGCGAGGTGGTTGCCAAGCACTGGGTGATCGACGACATCCGCCCGGCCCGCATCCACGCGCAGGTTCCGGCCGGTGTTCCCGGCATGCCCGGCTTCGATGCACGCGACGAAGGCGACGGCCGCATGTCCGTCGGCGCCTGGCTGCTATCAGCGCATCTGGGCTGATAGCGTGCACCGCCCAGGTGTATAGTCCGTCTAATGAAGGTAACTACGCTGGCTACTTTCGCCGCTCTGGCGGCCGCCGCTGTCGGGTCGGCGGCGCCCGCCGGGGCTGACGACTACGACGCGCCGTTCAACGCCCAGTTACACACGTACGGCATTTACGGCCCGCAGGACTACAACGCGTGGCTGGCCAAAATCAGCTGTCAACGGATCGAGCGCGGCGTGGACGGCGACGCGTACAAGTCGGCGACCTTCCTGCAGCGCAATCTGCCGCTGAAGACCACCCAGGGGCAGGCGTTCCAGTTCCTCGGCGCCGCGATCGACCACTACTGCCCAGAACAGGCCGGCTTCCTCCAGCGGGTAGGCCGCTGACTTCCCTGAGCTAACCGCTCGGCCGGCGGGTGTCGAGAATGTCGAGGGCGTTCGGTAGGCCCTTGCGGTATCGGATCCGGTCGGCAGTCTTGAGCGGATTCCACCACGGTGCCTGAAAAAGGTTGACCACGTTGACCTTCTGGCCCACATATCCCGACGCGTCCAGGACTCCGTTGGCGGCGTAGCGGCCCCCTTCGTTGGCGCCCTCCATCGTCGTCACGTTCTGATCGGTCTTGATCCACTCCCCCGCGAGGAACAGGTTGTCGATACCGGTGACCGCGCTGGGCCGCCGCGCCCACGAACCGGGATCCTGGATGAACAGCGGTTCATCGTTGCGGACATTGGGCGTGCCCGAGTCCATGATCGACGGATCCAGAAACCAGGAATGCAGCATCGAGTCGTCGACCACATGTCCGGTGTCGCTCAGATGCGCCTTGATCTGCGCCCACGCTTCCTGCGCGATCTCAGTCGGCGTGCACTGCCGTGCACTCTTGCGGTTGAAATTGCCCGGCGTGCTCCAGTCCGAAATGATCGCGGACAGGCAGTCTTTGACGGTTCCGTCGCCGTAGGTGGTGAGGCTGCGCTTCCAGAATTGCTCTTCGCTGATCGAGGTCAGTCCCCACCCCGAGTCGACGTAATTGACGTGGCCCTTGGTCACGTCCACGCGCTCCTTGAGATAGAACATCAACCCGTTCATCCACTCGGTCCGCAGCTGTGCGACGTTGCCGAGGACCGGGTCGGCGGCAATCACGTCCGGCGTGAGCACCGCTGCGAGCTTCTCACACGGGATCGCCGAAACGTACCAGTCCGCAACGACCGGTTGCGGAAATCCGTTGCCGTCAACCACGGTGGCCGACGCGATGTGCGATCCGTTCGGCGTGAGCCGGGACAGCGCCTGCCCCACTTTGAAAGTGACGCCCAGCGAGGTGAGGTGGTCGACCCACGGGTCGATCCACTGGGAGCTGGTCGGGCCGTTGAGCACCCGGTCGAAGCCCTTGCAGTCGCGGTCATTGCCGAACAACAGAATCGACCAGACCGATGCCTCACCGACCAAGCCGATCGAATGTGCGCTGGCATCTTTGGATTTCGACGCCGCCAGGTTCCGGATGATCCCGTCGGCCAGATAGCGGTTGTATTCCGCCGATCTCTTGTTCGCACCGATGAAATCCTCCCACGTCATGTAGTCCCATTGACCGAGCTTCCGCTCGGTACAGCTGGACACGTAGACGGCGAGTTTCTGTGCCGCATAGGCGGCTTCCCACAACGGCAACCGGAACAGTGTCTGGAAGACCGTAGTGACCGATTCGATGAACGCCTTCGGCGTGATCGGATTAGGAATCGTAGGCAACGGAAACGGCAGCGGGATCGTCAGATCGGCGCGACCCATCCCCGAATGCAGGTATGACGTCGCCCGGGTAAGGTTGTTCCACACGCCGTTCGCGTTGCCGCTGAACGGAATTCGACGCATCGTGTCGGTGACATTGCGATAGAAGCCTGGGAAGAACCGGAAGCCGTGTTCGGCTGGCAGCGGGGTGGCACCCGAATTCGGCACCGGAATCGAACGCGCCTTGCCGCCCAGCGCTTTACGTTCGTACACGGTCACGGTGTACCCGCGGTCGACCAGCTCATGAGCCGCCGTCAGGCCTGCCACACCGGCCCCGAACACCGCGACCGAATTGCCGGGAGCGGCACGACTCATCGGCATCGTGCAGGACAACGCGGCAGCCGCGGTAGCGGCAAGCATCGAGCGACGTGACACCCGGTATGCGGGACGCGGTGCGCTGGTCACGCCAACAAGTTAATGCGTGTTCTGAGCCCAGGACGTTATTGTCGACGGCGTTTCGCCTAGATGTGAACCGTGGTTTCTGCCGAAAGTTTCAGCGCAATGCCTTGTACGCGGCGTGCAACGCCACGATGCCGCCGGTCAGGTTGCGCCACCGCACCGCCGACCAGCCAGCCCGCGAGATCTCGTGCGCCAGGGCCGCCTGGTCGGGCCACGCCCTGATCGACTCGGCGAGATAAACGTAGGCCTCGGGATTGCTCGACACCGCCGTGGCCACCCGCGGCAGCGCCTGCATCAGATACTCCTTATACGCAGTCGCGAACAAAGCATTTGTGGGAGTGGAGAATTCGCACACCACTAACCGGCCGCCGGGGCGGGTGACGCGGGCCATCTCGCGCAGCGCCGCGGGAAAATCGACCACGTTGCGCAAGCCGAAGCTGATGGTGACCGCGTCGAATGCCTCGTCGGCGAACGGCAACCGGGTGGCGTCACCGGCGACCTTCGGAACCCTGCGGGCGCTGCCCGCCGCGAGCATCCCGACGGAGAAATCAGCCGCCACACACCACGCGCCGGACTTCGCCAGCTCCACCGTCGACACCGCGGTGCCTGCGGCCAGATCCAACACCTTATGCCCGTGCTCGATGTGCAGCGCTGCCCGGGTGGCGCGCCGCCAGAACCGGTCCTGGCCGAATGAGAGCACGGTATTGGTGATGTCATACCGGCGGGCGACACCGTCGAACATCGACGCGACGTCCCGGGGATTCTTTTCGAGGTCCGCGCGATTCACGCGTGAAACGCTACCCGCTATGCGACCTGGGCTCGTCGCGTCCCCAACACGGCCTCGTAGTGCCCGAGCAACTCGTCGCAGATCACCGGCCAGCTGCGGCCCAGCACACTGCGCCGCGCCGCTGGTGCGTAACGCGCCCGGTGCGCCACCAGATGAGCGACCGCGTCCGGCAGCCGAGCCTCGAAATCCTCGACCGGGAGCAACAGCCCGGTCCGGCATGGAGTGACCAGATCGCGGGGGCCGCCGGCGTCGGGGGCGATGACCGGCAACCCCGACGCCAGCGCTTCCTGCACGACCTGACAGAACGTCTCGTGCTCACCGGGATGCACGAAAACGTCCATGCTGGCGTACGCCGCGGCGAGCTGGTCGCCGTACAGCGCGCCGGTGAAAACCGCTGTGGGCATTGCCGATTGCAGTTTCGCGCGGTCGACGCCGTCACCGACCACGACGAGCCGCACCGCATCGGTGGCGGCGAGTACGGCAAGGCGGTCGACGTGCTTCTCCGGGGCCAGCCGTCCCACGAAGCCGACGATCGGTTTTCCGTCCGGAGACCACCGCCGCCGCAACTCCTCGTCACGTGCCGACGGTGCGTACCGGATCAGGTCCACGCCGCGCCCCCACCGGTAGACCCGTGGGAAACGCTGGGCGGCAAGCGCTTCCATCGTGGGCGTGGAGGGCGCCAGAGTACGGTCGGCCAGACTGTGCAGGTGCCGGAACCAGGCCCAGGCGGCACGCGTGGTGATGGGGATGCCATAGCTCTCGGCGAATCCCGGCACATCGGTCTGGTACACGGCGACCGTCGGCACGCCCAACCGACGCGCCGCCCGCAGCGCACCGTAACCAAGTAGCGCGGGCGAAGCCAGATGCACCACGTCCGGGTCGAATCCGCGCAACACCCGCAGGATCTGCGGGGTGGGGACCCCGAGCGGCAGCGTCGTCACCTTGGGGAACATCCGTGCCGGCGCGCGGTGCACCCGGATGCCGTCATGCAGGCGCGCGGCTCGAGGTGACCCCGGCGGATTGTCCGGGGCGATGACCAGAGCTTCGTGACCCGTCCGGCGCAGGTGCTCGAGAACCCGAAGGACCGAGTTGCTGACACCGTTGACCTGCGGCAGGAATGACTCGGCGACGATTGCAACGCGCACGCCACCAACGGTGGCAGCCACGGCTGTCGCGGAGGTTGCCGACGGGGATACGCGACGCGAAATCTAGTGGTGGGTGCGCGCGGCCAACCGCCGGTCCAGCACCGCCAGACCGGTCAACGCAAGGGCGGCTGCCAGCCAGGCGGCCACCGCGATGGATCCGGCGGGGATGATCGCCAGTCGGGCATTACGGTGTTGCACCCGCACCAGATTGGGATCCCGTTTGTTGTATTCGACGTAGATCCGCATCCCGGTGGCCAACTCGGACGGGTACAGCACACCGAGTTCCGGTCGATACGTGACCCGATCGGGTGTGACGAACTCGATGGTCGAGCGGCGCGGCCCGGCACTGAGCACCTCGGCCTGTGCGACGCCCATGTTGCGGCTGATCGCCAGGTCGTTGCGGTAGGCGCCGGCGACCAGCAGCACCGACTGCAGGGTCACCAGGAACGCAAGGATCAGCACCCCGATCCGCACCCAGCGCACCACGATTCTGGGCCGGGTATCCGGGAGCTCCTCGCTGGTTCCGTGAATCAGTATGCGCAGCAATGCTTTCGGCGATTTCACAGCGCAGCCCTGATGGCGGCGTGTAGCTGTCGCAGCGAAGACCGGTCAGCCTTGACCTCCAGCACCCGCATGCCGCCGGCGGGTTCGCCCAGGACCGTCGGCACGTCATCGAGCTCGATCTGCCGGCTGTCCACGTGGTAGGCGCGGCACAACGCGCCGACGTCGACGTCATGCGGGGTACCGAAGACCCGCGCCGAGACGTCGGTGAACCGCGGATCACCCTGTTCGAGCAGCTCGAAGATGCCGCCACCGTTGTCGTTGGACACCACGATGGTCAGGTCCCGCGGGGTCGGCTCGGTGGGCCCGATCAACAACCCGGAGCTGTCGTGGACGAAGGTCAAGTCCCCGATCAGCGCGATGGTGCGGCCCCGGTGGGCCACGTCGTGCGCCAGCGCCGCCCCGATGATGGTGGACACGGTGCCGTCGATGCCGGCCACGCCGCGGTTGGAGCGGACCTGGATGCCGTGGGTGTCGAGGCCGACCAGCGCCATGTCACGCACCGGATTGGAGGCCCCCAGCACCAGCTGGTCGCCGGGACGCACGGCGGCGGCCACCGCGGCGGCGACATGCAGGCCGGTCGTCAGGGCATGCCCGGCGAGCTGGTCGCGCACCGCGACCACCGCTTTCCGATTCAGTTCTGCGCAGCGGCGCAACCAGGCGGGATCCGGCGCGCCGGTGGTGACCGCCCTGGTGCCGGTGGCCTGGGAATTGCCGGACACGTCGGGCCAGCGGGGTCCGGTCGTCAACGCATACACCGGCACCTTCGGATCGGCCAGCAGCGCCGAGACCGGGCGGTGCAGGGTCGGCCGTCCCAGCATGATCACCTGTTGGGGGCGCAGCAGCGGCAGCGCCAGCGGATGCAGGGGGTTACCGCGGGTCGCCGGCGCGGGGGCCGTGGGCTCGGCGACGGTCGGCAGGTCGGCGAGCTCGGGAAGTGCGGCCGCGCCGTGCCCGGCGATGACGACGGTGTCCGGCGTCAGGTCGATGTCGAGCGGCTGGTCGAAGGTGACCGGCGGGGTATAGGTCCACGGCTTGCCATCGGGCCGACCCGCCGGGGCGACCGAGCCCTGCGGTCCCGGGTCGGGCACCAGGGGTTCGCGCAGCGGAATGTCGAACTGCACCGGGCCGGCGTTGGCGCTGCGAGAACCGGTGGCAGCGGCCAACACTCGGCACGTCGCCGACCGCCAGGTGGCGTTGAGGGCGGCCAGGCGCTCCGGGGCATCCTCGGCCAGGCCGAGGCTGATCGTGGCGCGCACCTGGGTGCCGAAGTAACCCAACTGCTCCATGGTCTGGTTGGCCCCGGTGCCCAGCAATTCGTAGGGCCGGTTCGCCGACAGCACGATCAGCGGCACCCGGGCGTAGTTGGCCTCGACCACCGCCGGGCCCAGGTTGGCCACCGCGGTGCCCGACGTCATCGCGATGCAGACCGGCGCACCCGCCCCGACCGACAGTCCGATCGCCAGGAACCCGGCGGTGCGTTCGTCGATGCGAACGTGCAGACGGATCCGGCCGGCGGCGTCGGCGTCCTGCAACGCGAACGCCAGCGGCGCGTTGCGCGAACCGGGGCACAGCACCACATCGCGCACCCCGCCGCGAATCAGTTCGTCGACGACGATGCGGGCCTGAATCGTCGAGGGGTTCACTACTACAGAGTGGCACAACCGGGCTTTAGCGGCGGCTCCGTGGCTGCCGGCCCTGTTAACCGCGCGACCGACATTGCGACGATTCCTCAGTAGGATGCGCTGTTATGCCGCTACGCGATGGCGACGTCTTTGCTGGATACACGATCCTGCGTTTGCTCGGCTCCGGGGGAATGGGTGAGGTCTACCTCGCGCAGCATCCGCGGTTGCCGCGGTCGGAAGCGCTGAAGATCCTGCCTGCGGCGTTGACCGACGATTCCGAGTTCCGGGACCGTTTCAACCGCGAGGCCGACCTGGCGGCCACGCTGTGGCATCCCCACATCGTGGGCTTACACGACCGCGGCGAGTTCGACGGCCAGCTGTGGATCACCATGGACTATGTCGAGGGCACCGACGCCGCGCGCGCGTTACGGGACGCCGGGTCGACCGGCTTGCGGGAACAGGATGTGCTGGAAATCGTCGCCGCCGTCGCCGACGCGCTGGACTACGCGCACCAACGCAACCTGCTGCACCGCGACGTCAAGCCCGCCAACATCCTGCTCACCACCTCCGTGGTCGATCATCGCCGAATTCTGTTGGCCGACTTCGGGATTGCGCGGCGCGCCGACGACGTGAGTGGATTGACCGCGACAAATGTCACGCTCGGCTCGATCGTCTACGCGGCGCCCGAGCAGTTGATGGGCCAACCGTTGGACGGTCGGGCCGATCAATACGCGTTGGCGGCCACCGCTTTTCACCTGTTGACCGGTGTTGCACCGTTCAACCACTCCAATGCCGCAGTGATCATCGGCAAGCACCTCACCGCGCCGCCACCGCTGCTGGCCGAACACCGACCGCAGTTGGCACGGTTGGACGCGGTGCTGTCGAAAGCGATGGCCAAGGACCCCGCGCAGCGCTATCCGCGCTGTGTCGACTTCGCGCAGGCGCTCGGTGCGGCGATGGCCGTGGCGTCGATCGAACCGACGAGTCCGGCCTTCACGCCCTGGCCGCCGCCCGATCAGCAGATGCCCGCGCCGCCAGTGCCCGCGCCGCCGATGCCCCACCAGACCGTCCCGTGGCAGCCGTACCCCTATCCGGCGCCGACCCCCGCCCGACGCCGCTGGCCGGCGATCCTGGTGCCGCTGATCTTGGCCGTGCTGCTGCTCGGCGCCGCCGCTTTCGCTGTGACGCAGGTGATGCGGCCCGCACCGAAGTCCACTGCGGCACCGTCCTGGCAGCCGTATGTCGACTACGCCAAGCAGTTCACCGTCTGGCTGACCAGTATCAGTTACCAATCAGCCGACAGCGACATTCAGCGTGTTGTCGATGGATCGACCGGCCAATTTCACGACGACTTCGCACAACGAAGTTCCGATTTCCGCAAAGTCGTCGAGCAGTCGAAGGTGACTACCGTCGGGACAGTCGACAGCGCGGCGCTGAATTCTCTAACCGGGTCGACGGCTCAGGTGCTGGTCGCCGCGACGTCAAAAGTCACCAACAACGACGGTTCATCAATAGACCCGCGGAAGCAGCGTTTCATCCTGAGCGTCGACAAGATCGGCGCCACCTACAAGGTGTCGAACGTGGCGTTCGCGGTATGAAACGCGTCGCATGGTGGCTGCTCGTCGTCGCGCTCACGGCAGCGACGCTGGTCGCGGTAGGCGTCGGTAGTTGGCAACTACTGACGAAACAAAGCCACCCGGTAGTGGTGGCTGATCAATCCGCGGCGCGGCAGGCGGCGATCGACGCCGCGAGCAACGGAACCGTTAAGATCTTGAGCTATTCGCCCGATACCCTTGAGCAGGACTTCGCTGCCGCGAAAGCGTGTCTCACCGGCGACTTCCTCAACTCCTACGACCAGTTCACCCGCCAGATCATCGAACCAGCCGCTCGCACGAAGAGAGTGACCGCGAAGGCAAAAGTCGTACAGGCCGGGGTGGAGAGTCTGGCCCAGGACTCAGCGTCGATCCTGGTATTCACCAATCAGACGACGACCAGCACGGGCAAGTCCGACTCGGACCAGACCTCGAGCGCGATGCGGGTCGGTATGACGAAGGTCAAGGGCCGCTGGCTGATCAACCGCTTCGATCCGGTCTGACCTAAGCCTTGACCCCCGCGAAGAACTTCAACATCGCGGCATTGACGGCTTCCGGCCGTTCCAGGAACCCGAGATGCCCGGCGTCGGGGATCTGCAGGTAGCGCCCATTCGGCAACGCGTCGGCGACCTCGCGGCCCAGATGCGGCGGCGTGACCACGTCGTCGGAGAAGCCGAGTACCAGCACCGGTGCGGCGATGTTGCGATAGGCCGGCAACCGGTTGGTCTGCGGCGAGATATCCAGATGCCGGCGATATCCAGGAGTCAGCTTGGTCGGCCACATGCTGAACATCGCGATCCAGTCCGCGATCGCGGCGTCGTCGTTCAAGGTCTTGCGCGAAAAGCTCTCCAGCAGACGGACTTTCGCGTCATAGGTGGCTGGTAGCCGCACCCCCGCCGCGTCGAGATCGGACTCAGCTTGGCCGAAGAACTGGCGTGAGCGGTCCAGCCGACCGCGAGTGGCCATCAGCACCGCGGAGCTGACCAACTCCGAGCGCACCACCATGAGTTCCTGCGCGATGAACGATCCCATCGACACCCCGACGAGGCGGACCGGACCCAGATTCAGCGACTCGATCAGCGCGGCGGTGTCGGCGACCATGGTCGCCGTGGTGAAACCTTCGGCGTTCTCGGTCGCACCGATCCCCCGATTGTCGAATGTGACGCAGCGGTACCCGGCGGCCAGGAACGCCGGCACCTGGTGCAGATGCCAAGTGCGGCCGGCACCGCCACGACCGGCGATGAAGACGACGGGTTCACCGTTTCCCCTGTCGTCGTAAGCCAGGTTGATCACTCGCTCGACGGTACAAGCAGCGGGTGGCAGGCCTTGACCCGGTCGATCCACCACCGCCGCCGCTCTGCGGGCGCGGCCAGCGCCTGCAGCCGCGCCGGGTCGGGTGCTACCGGCCCGACCGGTAGGCAGCCGTCGAGGGGTTCAGCGACGTCCGCAACGTCGTCCAGGAACAATCTGCCGGTGCCCAGCCCGCAGGCATGACGCAACTCCGGCAACGCCGCGGCGGCGGTCAGGCCGTAGCCGATACCGACGGCGGAATCGAGTGCACTGGACACCACGATCGGGATGTCGATCTGCTCGGCGATCGACAGCATCGCCGAAATCCCGCCCAGCGGAGCAACTTTGAGCACCGCGATGTCGGCGGCTCCCGCACGCACCACGGCCAGTGGGTCCTGCGCCTTGCGGATGCTTTCGTCCGCCGCGATGGGTACCTCGACCCGTCGGCGCAGTTCGGCGAGCTCGGGCACCGTCGCGCAGGGTTGTTCGAGGTACTCCAGCGCGCCATCGGCCGTGAGCGCTGCAGCGGCCCGCGCCGCCTCGTCCACGCTCCAGCCGCCGTTGGCGTCCACCCGCACGGTCGAAACCGACGCGCGCACCGCATTCAGCCGGGCGACGTCGTCGGCCAGGCTCTGTCCCGGCTCGGCGACTTTCACCTTGGCGGTACCCGCGCCGGGGAACCGGGCCAGGACTTCGGGCACCTCGGCGGCACTGACGGCGGGAACGGTGGCATTGATGGGAACGCGGTCTCGCAGCACCGGCGGCGCCTCCAGATACGCGCTCTCGATCGCCGATGCCAGCCAGTGCGCGGCCTCCGGCGGTTCGTAATCGACGAAGGCGCCGAACTCCCCCCAACCCGCCGGGCCCTCGATCAGCGCCAGCTCGCGGGTGGTGATACCGCGAAAGCGCACCCGCATTGGCAGTGCCACGACGTGCAGCCGGTCCAGCAGGTCGTCGACGGTAGGGAGCGGGGACACCCTCGTAGGGTCTCAAATTCTGGCCGACCGCGCGTCCGCATGTGATAACGTGATTCTCCAAAATAGAGAAGTTAATTCTTCACAAGTGCGGCCGGAGGATCGATGACTGCCGAACGAGCGCGACGGTGAGGCGGTCGACCCGGTGGGGTCTGACCGTCGCGACCGCGTCGCTGGCAGCTGTCGGTGCGGCCGGCGCGCGCGAGGTCGCGCGGGTGACGACCGCGACCCGCAACGGCGTGACTGCGCGGGACGGCGTGCCGGTGCCACGGCCGTCGGTCGGCCTGGGGGTGGCTGCCGCCCTCGACGCCCTGGCCGCCGGCCCGATGCCGCTATTGTCGTCGCTCGGATCGCCGGAGCACTATGCGGTGGCATCGGCCGAACTCGACGCTGCCGTGGCGTATTACCGGGACGCCGGCTGGCTCGACGACCCGGGTCGCCGGCATCGACAGCCGCCTAGCCCTGACGTGCAGACGAACTCACTGCAGGGGATCGAGCTCGTCCGGTTCGACAGCGGTTGGCAGCCCGAGGCGGGCGAACCGGGCGCCGAGCGCTGGCGGTCGTTCGCCGCCAACCACACGGTGCCGGTCCGGCTGCTGCGTCACCCCGGCGCGCCCCGACCGTGGCTGGTCGCCGTCCACGGACAGGGCATGGGACGGCCCTCCGATCTCCGGATGCTGCGGGTGCGCCGGTTGCACGAGCAGCTCGGCATCAACGTGGCGCTCCCGGCACTCCCGTTGCACGGGTCTCGTGCCTGCGGCTACTCCCCCTACGCACAGTTCGCCTCCAACGTCTTCGCGACGAACAACGTGCTGGGGCTCACCCAGGCCGTGTGGGACATTCGCCGACTGCTGCAGTGGTTGCGCGACGACCAGCAGGCGCCTGCGGTCGGCGTGTTGGGGTTGTCTCTGGGCTCCTACGTGATCAGCTTGCTGGCGACGCTCGAGGGTGACCTCGCCTGCCTGGTCGCGGTCGTGCCCACCAGCGACCTGGCCGCGTCGATGCGCGAAGCCGTCCCGCTGACGTCCGCCAAGCGCCGGTTGCACCGTCAGGTGCACGACGATCGCTCAGCGCTGGTGCACCGGGTCGTGTCGCCGCTTGCCCGGCCTTGCCTGGTACCCCACGAACGGCGCCACATCGTGGCCGGTCAGGTCGACGGGATCGCCCCGCCCCGCGGCGCCGCCGAACTCTGGCGGCACTGGGACCAGCCGTCGATCGCCTGGCGGCCGCGCGGCCACCTCACCGCGTGGCGCGGGAGAGACTATGACGACCACATCGCCTCGGTCCTCACCTCGTGCGGACTGCGACACTAGCCGGGATGCACCTGAGGAGGAACCATGCGTCAGCTGTCCAGCGCTGACTGGACGATGGTGGCACTGGACACCGCGAACGCCCACAACACCGTCGGCATCGTCGGCATCTACGACCCGTCCACGCGCGACGGCGAGCCCGTCACCTACGAAGAGGTGCTGCGCTACGTCGAAGCGCGTCTGCATGTCGCCGAAAGCTTCCGGGAGCGACTCGTGCACGTACCGTTCGGCGTCGACCGGCCGTGGTGGATCCGGGACGGCGACTTCGACCTCGAATACCACGTCCGGCACATCGCCCTGCCCCGGCCCGGCAGTTGGCGGCAGCTGTGCACCCAGATCGCCCGCATCCACGCCCGGCCCCTTGATCTGACCCGGCCGCCCTGGGAGCTGTACCTGATCGACGGCCTCGACGGCGTCGACCACCTGCCGGAAGGTGCCTTCGCCGTGTTCCTACGCATCCACCATGCCGCCATCGACGGAGTCGCCGGCGCCGAGATCCTCACCGCAATCCACACCCACGAACCCGACGGGACGCCGCCGCCGGTGCCTGAGGGTTATGACTGGAAGCCCGACCCCACCCCGTCGGACGTCGAGCTGCTGAGCCGCGCGGCGCTGCACGGCGTCATCCGCCCCTTCGACGTGCTGGGCCGGGTCCGCAAGGTCGCACGCCAACTGCCCACCCTCGTGCAGGACAACCGCGACCCCGACGTGACCTCGCCCGCGTCGCTGCCCAGGGCGACCCGCTTCAACCAGATCGTGTCGCCACACCGCGTCTTCGGCACCGCCTACACCACGCTGGATGTCCTCAAAGAGATCCGTACCGCCATGCCGGAAGCCAAGATCAACGACATCGGCCTGGCCATCGTCGGCGGGGCCATTCGCCGCTACCTCGCCGACAAGGGCGAGCTGCCCGACCAGGCGCTGGTGGCGATGATGCCGATCTCGGTCCGGCCGACCAATACCCGCGCCACCGGCGCGGCGAGCTCGGCGACCAGCACCAATACCAGCGGCAACGAATACGCGGTGTCGCCCATCACGATGGCGACCGACCAAACCGACCCGCTGGAACGCCTGGCGCGCATCGTCACGTCGACCGCGCACGTCAAGGAATCCGGCGCGCATCCCGTGCGCTCGCTGATCGAGATGTCGGAGGAAGCCCTCGGCGGGCTGATGGGCACGGTCCAGCGGGCCGCGGTGCGCGCGCTGAGCCGGCGCGGGCGCGCCGTCGTCGCCCACACGCTGGTGAGCAACGTTCCCGGACCGCTGACCCCGATGTACTTCTGCGGCGCGCAGATGGTCGACACCACCGGCCTGGGCCCGGTGCTCGACGGTATGGGCCTGAACAACGGCATCGGCAGCTACGGCAACCGCGTGACCTTCTGCTTCACCGCCGACCGCGCCGCGCTGCCCGACCCCGAGGTCTACGAGCAGTGCCTGGGCGCGGCCGTCGACGAGCTTCTCGCCGCAGCCCGCGCGCGCACCGGCAGTCAGTGAACCTGGCGTCCCGCCAGATAGGTCGCGCGCACGTCGAGATCGGCGATCTGTTCCGGCGGCACGGTTCGGGGATCGGCGGACAGCACCACCAGGTCGGCGTACTTGCCGACCTCGATCGAGCCGATCACGTCGTCGGCGAACAACTGCCAGGCGGCGTCGATGGTCTGCGCTCGGATCGCCTGCTCGACGGTCAACCGCTCTTCGGGAGCGAGCACCCGGCCGCTGGGCGCCATCCGGGTGGCGGCCACGCTGATGTTGCGCAGCGGCTCCTCGGGGGTGACCGGTGGGTCGTTGTGCAGCGAGATCCGCATACCGGTGGCCACCGCCGACCCGGCCGGCATCCAGCGGTTGCCGCGTTCGGGGCCGAACAACCCGTCGACAATGACGTCGCCCCAGTAGTGGATCTGGTCGACGAAGATGCTGCAGGTGACGCCGAGGTCGTGGGCCCGCTGCAGTTGTTCGGGGCGGATCGCGCCGACGTGCTCGAGCCGCAGGCGATGGTCGTTGCGCGGATGGCGTTGCAGCGCTCCCTCATACACGTCGAGGATGGTGTCCACCCCGGCGTCGCCCTGGACGTGGCAGGCCATCTGCCAGCCACGCGGAAAATAGGCGCCGACGATCTCGGTGAGCTGCTCCTTGGTGTAGTTGGCGCAGCCGCAGGACCCCGGCCTGATCCCCGCGCTGCGGGTGGCCGGGGTGTCCAGGTAGGGAAACGACAGCGCGATGTTGCCGATCCACGGTGAGCCGTCGACCCAGATCTTGATGCCGACCTGACGCAGCATGTCGTCACCCTGGCCGGGTGTCGCATCGGAGTGCAACTGGGCGTTGGACACCTCGTAGGTGCGCAACCGCACCGTCAGTTCGTCGTGCAGCGCCGCGACCAGCGGACCGAACTTGGGGTCGAAGGCCATCTCCGAGCAGGTGGTCAGCCCGGCGCGATTGAGCCGCGCGCACTCGGCGCGCAGCATGTCCGGGTAGCTGTCGGCCGCGATGGCACCACCGAGCAGCGGGAACACCGCGCCGATCTCCTCGGCGGTGCCGTCGAGTTCGCCGTCGGCGAGGCGGCCGTACTTGGCGCCCTTGGGGTCGGGGGTGTCGCGGGTCAGGCCATTGAGCTGCGCGGCACGCGAGTTGAAGTACGCCTTGTGCCCGGAGTTGTGGATGATCACCAGCGGCCCGTCCGGCGCGATGCCGTCCAGCCAGGCCGGCGTGGGTTCGGGAAGTCCGGGCTGCAGCAGGGCGTCCCACCCGTTGAGGTAGGCGCCGTCAGAGCCGCGGCGGGCGGCCTCGCGCCGGATGGTGGCAACCACGTCGTCGGGATCCCGGATCGTGACCGGGCGGATGTCGACGATCCGGTCCGACAGCGCGACGGCCTCCATCAGCGGATGACCGTGCGCCTCGATGAAGCCGGGCAGCACGCAGCCGTCCCCGATGTCGACGATCCGGGTGTCCGGACCGACGAACCCGCCGACCTCGGAACGGGTCCCGACGGCGAGGATCCGGCCGTCGGCAATGGCGAGCGCCTCTGCGTCGGGGTGCTTTTCGTCGACGGTCAGTACCGTCCCGAAGATGACGGTGTCAGCGGCACTCATGTGGGCCGATACTACGGATCGAGGGTGCGGCCGACCCGAATTGCAACACGTTCTAGTCTGACCCTATGAGCGACGACCTGCTGCGAAACCCCACTCACAACGGCCACCTGCTCGCGGGTGCACTCAAGCGCCACAAGAACCGGCCGGTGCTGTTCCTCGGCGACACCACGCTGACCGGGGGCCAGCTGGCCGAGCGGGTCAGCCAGTACGTCCAGGCGTTCGAGGCGCTGAACGCCGGCACCGGAGTCACGGTGGGCCTGCTGTCGCTCAACCGTCCCGAGGTGCTGATGATCCTGGGCGCCAGTCAGACCCAGGGCTACCGTCGCGTCGCCCTGCATCCGCTGGGTTCGTTGGACGACCACGCCTACGTGCTCTCCGACGCCGGCGCCAGTGCGCTGATCATCGACCCCAACCCGATGTTCGTCGAACGCGCGCTGGGGCTGCTGGAGAAGGTCGACTCGCTCACGCAGATCCTGACCATCGGCCCGGTGCCCGAGCAGTTGAGCGAGGTGGCGGTCGACTTGTCCGCCGAGGCGGCCAAGTTCGAGCCCAAGCCACTGGTCGTCGCCGACCTGCCGCCCGACCACATCGGCGGCATGGCCTACACCGGCGGCACCACCGGCAAGCCCAAGGGCGTGATGGGCACCACCGGCAACATCGCGGCCATGACGCAGATCCAGCTCGCCGAGTGGGAGTGGCCCGAGCACCCGCGTTTCCTGATGTGCACGCCGCTGTCGCACGCCGGTGCGGCGTTCTTCACGCCGACGGTCGTCAAGGGCGGCGAAATGGTGGTGCTGGCCAAATTCGACCCGGCCGAAGTGCTGAGAGTCATTGAGGAGCAACGCATTACAGCCACCATGCTGGTGCCGTCGATGTTGTATGCGCTTATGGACCACCCGGATTCGCAGACCCGCGACCTGTCGTCGCTGGAGACCGTGTACTACGGCGCCTCGGCGATCAACCCGGTGCGGCTGGCCGAAGCGATCCGCCGGTTCGGACCGATCTTCGCCCAGTACTACGGCCAATCCGAGGCGCCCATGGTGATCACCTACCTGGCCAAGGCCGACCACGACGAGAAGCGGTTGACGTCCTGCGGACGCCCCACGCTGTTCGCCCGGGTCGCGCTGCTCGGCGAGGACGGGCAGCCCGTGCCCCAGGGTGAGCCCGGCGAAATCTGTGTCAGCGGACCGCTGTTGGCGGGCGGTTACTGGAACAAGCCGGAGGCGACCGCCGAGGCATTCAGGGACGGCTGGTTGCACACCGGTGACATGGCCCGTGAGGACGAGGACGGGTTCTACTTCATCGTCGACCGGGTCAAAGACATGATCGTCACCGGCGGATTCAACGTGTTCCCCCGCGAAGTCGAGGACGTGATCGCCGAGCACCCGGCCGTCGCCCAAGTGTGTGTGGTGGGCACGCCCGACGAGAAGTGGGGTGAGGCGGTCACTGCGGTGGTGGTGCTGCGTGCCGACGCCGCCCGGGATGACGCCGCGATCGAGAAGATGACCGCCGAGGTGCAGTCCGCGGTGAAGGAACGCAAAGGTTCGGTGCAGTCGCCCAAGCGGGTCGAGATCGTCGACTCGCTGCCGCTGACCGGGCTGGGCAAACCGGACAAGAAGGCAGTGCGGGCACGGTTCTGGGAAGGCGCCGGACGCGCCGTGGGCTGATTGCCGACGCTAGGGTGGCAGTCATGGCTGAACGGATCAAGCCGCCCTGGTGGCTCAAGCCGGTCAACACGGTGTTCATCCAGCTGTCGAAACTCGGCCTCACGTTCGGTGGCGAAAGTCCCGTCGTACTGACCGTGCCCGGCCGCAGGTCCGGCACACCGCGTTCGACACCGGTGACGCCGATGACGCTGGCCGGCCGACAGTATGTGGTGGGCGGCTTCCCGGGTGCCGACTGGGTCTTGAACGTAAGGGCTGCAAGGGAAATCACCCTGCAGCGCGGACGCAGCACCGAGCGCATCCGTGCGGTGGAGCTGTCCCCGGCGGAGGCAAAGCCGGTGCTGCGGGCGTTTCCGACCGAAGTGCCGAGCGGTGTCGGCTTCATGAAACGCTCCGGTCTGATCAAGGACGGGCGCCCCGAAGAATTCGAGGCGCTGGCCGGGCGGTGTGCGGTCTTCCGTCTCGAACCGATCCGATGAACCGCGCGCTACCCGCGGTGCCGCTACTCGCCGCCGGCCTGCTCGCGGCACCGGTCTCACAGGCGTCCGCGGGTTGCCCCCCGGGTGGGGCCGCGCTCCCGCCCGCCAGCGTGCAGCGACAGGTGGGCGATCTCGACGGGGACGGGCTGCCCGACGCACTGTTCATCGGCACGATGCAGAGCGCCGACGGCGCCACGAGCCGTGTCGTCGGGGTCAGCACCGCCAGCGGCGCGCGCACCGAGGTCGACATCACTTCGGCGAGCCCGATTCCGTTGCGGGCATTGGCTATTGAGGCCCAAGGCGACGGCCGACACCAGGTGATCGTCAGCGACGGACGCAGCGCGCGACTGTACGCGTTCGCCGACTGCCGCCTGCAGGTCGTCGTCGACGAGCACTACGGCAGGCCGTTCGTCTTCGACCTGGAGAACCTGCGCGACGACGGCACCGGCGTCGGCTGCAGTGATCTGGGCGACGGGCGCCGCCTGGTCGGGCTGCAGGCACTGGACAGCGGCGGCGAATGGACCGTTCGGCGCACCGAGATCAACCTCGACGGAACCCGTGCCGCCACGGGCCGGTCCGATACCCTGACCGCCACGTCCGCGCAGGACCCGGTGGTGGTCAGCGCCCAGACGATCAGCTGCGGAGCCTTGAGCATCGACCAGGACGGAGTTCAACAGCCTTGAGCGACAACCCATTCAACGCAGCACAGTGGCAGGTCGTGGACGGCTTCGACGACCTGACCGACATCACCTACCACCGCCATGTCGCCGACGCGACGGTCCGGGTCGCGTTCGACCGACCCGAGGTGCGCAACGCCTTCCGGCCGCACACCGTCGACGAGCTGTACCGGGCACTCGACCACGCGCGGATGTCCCCCGATGTGGGCGTGGTGCTGCTGACCGGTAACGGGCCCTCGCCCAAGGACGGCGGCTGGGCCTTCTGCTCCGGCGGTGACCAGCGCATCCGGGGTCGCAGCGGCTACCAGTACGCCGCCGGGGACACCGCCGACACCGTCGACGCGGCCCGGGCAGGCAGATTGCACATCCTGGAGGTGCAGCGGCTGATCCGGTTCATGCCCAAGGTGGTGATCTGCCTGGTCAACGGTTGGGCCGCGGGTGGCGGGCACAGCCTGCACGTGGTCTGCGATCTCACCCTGGCCAGTCGCGAGCACGCGCGGTTCAAGCAGACCGACGCCGATGTCGGCAGCTTCGACGGTGGCTACGGCAGCGCGTACCTCGCGCGCCAGGTGGGGCAGAAGTTCGCCCGCGAGATCTTCTTCCTGGGCCGGCCCTACACCGCCGAGCAGATGCACCGGATGGGTGCGGTGAACGAGGTGGTCGACCACGCCGACCTGGAAACCGTTGCAGTGCAGTGGGCCTCCGAGATCAACGCGAAATCGCCTCAGGCGCAACGGATGTTGAAGTACGCGTTCAACCTGCTCGACGACGGGTTGGTGGGTCAGCAACTGTTCGCCGGCGAAGCGACCCGGCTGGCGTACATGACCGACGAGGCCGTGGAGGGCCGCGACGCTTTCCTGGACAAGCGCAAACCGGACTGGAGCCCGTTCCCGCGGTACTTCTGAGGCGTCGCCGGACGCCGAGCGTCAAGCGGCCCTCACTACGCTCGCTTGATGAGTAAGAGTCCGCTGCGCCGCCTCACCGACCAATTGGTGCTGGCCAGCATGCGCCCGCCCGCCTCGCCGCAAGTGCTGCTCAACCGACCGGCGATCCGACCCGTCGACCTCGACGGCAAGCGCGTCCTGCTGACCGGAGCGTCCTCGGGAATCGGCGAGGCGGCAGCCGAACTTTTCGCCGAGCGCGGCGCCACGGTCGTCGTCGTCGCCCGCCGCCAGGATCTACTGGACGCGCTGGCCGACCGGATCACCACCGCGGGCGGTACCGCGCTGTCGCTACCATGCGACGTTTCGGACATGGCAGCCGTCGACGCGTTGGTGGCCGAGGTGAACCGGCGCATCGGCGGGGTGGACATCCTGGTCAACAACGCCGGCCGGTCCATCCGCCGACCGCTAGCGGAGTCGCTGGACCGCTGGCACGACGTCGAGCGCACCATGGTGCTCAACTACTACGCACCGTTGCGGCTGATGCGCGGCCTGGCGCCGGGGATGATCGAGCGTGGCGATGGGCACATCATCAACGTCTCCACCTGGGGGGTGCTGAACGAGGCATCCCCGCTGTTCGCGGTCTACAACGCCTCCAAGGCCGCGCTGACCTCGGTGACCCGGATCGCCGAAACCGAATGGGGCCCCAAAGGTGTGCATTCCACCGCCCTGTACTACCCGCTGGTCGCCACGCCGATGATCGCGCCGACGAAGGCCTACGACGGGTTGCCCGCGCTGACGCCCCGGGAGGCAGGCGAGTGGATGATCACCGCGGCGCGTACCCGGCCGGTCCAGATAGCGCCGCGAATGGCCATCGCGGCCAAGGCGCTCAACACCGTCGGCCCGCGCTGGGTCAACACCCTGATGCAGACGCGCAACGACCGCCGGGAGTGACACGTGCTAGACACGAAGGATGGAGATTCTGGCGAGCAGGATGCTCCTGCGGCCGACGGACTACCAGCGCTCGCTGAGCTTCTACCGGGACGAGATCGGGCTGGCCATCGCACGTGAATACGGGGCAGGGACAGTGTTTTTCGCTGGCCAGTCGCTACTGGAACTGACCGGCTACGACGAACCGGACCACTCCCGCGGGCCGTTTCCCGGCGCGCTGTGGCTGCAGGTGCGCGACCTGCAGGCAACCCAGGCTGAACTGCGCGGACGCGGGGTGCCGATCGCGCGGGAGGCGCGGCAAGAACCGTGGGGCCTGCACGAGATGCACGTGACCGATCCGGACGGCGTTGCGCTGATTTTCATCGAGGTGCCGCGGGGTCATCCGCTGCGGACGGATACCCGGCAGTGAGCGCGCACCAACCGAAGGTGAACTGCTAGGTAACATCTGGCAACGTCTCGCGATATTCCTGCTTTTTGCCTAGTCACCGGTTCGACAAGCGAACACTCCGAGCACCAGAATCAGGCCCTGTGAACCTCCAGTTGTTCCTCTTGATCATCGTCGTGATCACCGCATTAGCGTTCGACTTCACCAACGGGTTCCACGACACCGGCAACGCCATGGCAACCTCCATCGCCAGCGGCGCGCTCAAGCCCAAAGTGGCGGTGGCACTGTCGGCGGTGTTGAACCTGGTGGGCGCCTTCCTGTCGACCGCGGTGGCTGCCACGATCGCCAAGGGGCTGATCGATGCGCACATCGTGACCCTGGAGCTGGTGTTCGCCGGTCTGGTCGGCGGCGTGGTCTGGAACCTGCTGACCTGGTTGCTCGGGATCCCCTCGAGTTCCTCGCACGCACTGATCGGCGGCATCGTCGGTGCGACGATCGCCGCGGTCGGCGGTCACGGGGTGATCTGGAAGGGTGTCATCTCCAAAGCGATCATCCCGGCCGTGGTCTCGGCCTTATTGGCCATCTTCGTCGGGGCACTGGCCACCTGGCTGGTCTACCGAATCACCCGCGGCGTCCCGATCGAGCGCACCGAGGCCGGATTCCGGCGCGGCCAGATCGGCTCGGCCTCGCTGGTCTCGCTGGCGCACGGCACCAATGACGCCCAGAAGACGATGGGCATCATCTTCCTGGCGCTGATTTCCTACGGCGCCGTCAGCAAGACCGCCACCGTGCCGCCGCTGTGGGTGATCGTCGCCTGCGCGGTGGCGATGGCGTCCGGAACCTACCTGGGCGGCTGGCGGATCATCCGCACGCTGGGCAAGGGCCTGGTCGAGATCAAGTCCCCGCAGGGCATGGCTGCCGAATCATCTTCGGCGGCGGTCATTCTGCTGTCCGCCCACTTCGGCTACGCGCTGTCGACCACGCAGGTCTGCACCGGCTCGGTGATGGGCAGCGGACTGGGCAAACCCGGTGGCGAGGTGCGTTGGGGTGTCGCCGGGCGGATGGCGACCGCATGGCTGGTCACGCTGCCGCTGGCCGGGCTGGTCGGGGCGCTCACGTACTGGATAGTGCACCTCATCGGCGGCTATCCCGGCGCGATCATCGGCTTCGGCCTGCTGGTCGGGGTGTCCGCCGCCATCTACCGCCAGTCGCGCAAGGTCAAGGTCGACCACCGGAACGTCAACGAGGCGTGGGAGGGCAGCGTCACCGCCGGCCTCGAGGTCGCCGGCGTCGAGCCACCTGATGTTCCGCCATCCCCGCCAACCGAGTTCGGCACCGACGACCAGATTCCAGCGAGGAACGCCTCATGACCGGTTGGTTCAATTACGAAGCCACCCTGAAGATCCTGCTGTTCAGCCTGCTCGCCGGCGCGGCCCTGCCGGGGATCTTCGCGCTGGGTGTCCGGTTGCAGGCCGTGGGCACCGGAAACGTCAACGCCGACAAACGGAATCCCGCGCTGGTGGTGCTGGCTTGGACGATCTATGCCCTGGTTGTCGGCGTCGTCATCTTCGGGGTGCTCTACATCGCGCGCGACTTCATCGCGCATCACACTCACTATCCGTTCCTGGGGGCCAAGCTGTGACGACGCAAACCTGGTCGACCTAGGTTTTCCGGCCGTCCTGCCGGGTAAATTGATCAAACGATGAACCGATTCCTCAGCTCGATTGTGTCGTGGTTGCGGGCCGGCTATCCCGAAGGCATACCACCGACGGACTCCTTTGCGGTGCTCGCGTTGCTGGCACGCCGGTTGACGAACGACGAAATCAAAGCCGTCGCAAGCGAACTGATGCGGCGCGGCGAGCTCAACGTCGACAACATCGACATCGGTGTCGCAATCACTCAGCTCACCGACGACCTGCCGACTCCGGCCGACGTGGAACGGGTGCGAGCCCGACTGGCCACCAAGGGCTGGCCGCTCGACGACGCCCGGGACAACGGAGACCGCGCATAGCTATCCTGCGGCAGCTGCGCGTCCCGCCGGGCTCGGCCACCGCACTGCTGCTGCCCGCCCTTCGGCGCGTCCTGGACGGGCAGGATCCCGCGCTGGTCGCGGTACCGGACCAACCCCACTCCGACGCTCTGCTGCGCGCGCTGCGGGTCGGCGAGGCCATCGACGACGACGTGGCCGTGGTGGTGACGACCTCGGGCACCACCGGTGCACCCAAAGGCGCGTTGCTGACCGCAGCGGCGCTGCGCGCGAGCGCGACGGCCACCCACCGCCGTCTCGGCGGACCGGGCCGTTGGCTGCTGGCGGTGCCGCCCTATCACATCGCCGGGCTGCAGGTGTTGATCCGCAGCGTCGTCGCCGGTGCACCGCCGGTGGAACTCGATGTGTCGGGCGGCTTCGACATCGACGAATTGCCCGCTGCGATAACACGATTGGGGCCTGGCAGACGATACGCATCGCTGGTCGCAGCGCAGCTGGCCAAGGCGCTGACCGATCCCGCAGCCACCGCCGCCCTGGCCGAGCTGGACGCCATCCTGCTGGGGGGCGGGCCGACGCCGCGACCGGTGCTGGATGCCGCGGCGAGTGCCGGTCTCACCGTGGTGCGCACCTACGGGATGAGCGAGACGGCCGGCGGCTGCGTCTACGACGGTGTCGCGCTGGACGGGGTCGAGGTGCGGGTGCGCGCCGACCGCCGCATCGTGCTGGGCGGTGCCACCCTGGCCCGCGGTTACCGCAATCCGGTGAACCCCGACCCGTTCGCCGAACCGGGCTGGTTCGTCACCGATGACCTTGGCGCATTGGACGATTCGGGGACGCTGACCGTGCTCGGCCGAGTGGACGACGCGATCAGCACCGGGGGGCTCACCGTGTTGCCGGATCTGGTGGAGGCGGCGCTGCGCACCCACCCCGCAGTCGCCGACTGCGCTGTCTTCGGAGTTGCCGATGCCCGATTGGGCCAGCGGGTGGTCGCCGCGATCGTGGTGAGCCCCGGGTCGACGGCCCCGACGTTGGAGGCGCTGCGGACCCATGCCGATCACACCCTGGACATCACCGCGGCGCCTCGCGAGCTGCACATCGTCGCAGACCTGCCGCGCCGCGGGATCGGCAAACTCGACCGGGCGGCGTTGGCACGACGATTCGAAGCGGCGCGCTAACCGGCGTTACCGCGGACCCCGCGGGGTCTGGGGTGCCTGCGTTCGCGGCGCCTGCGTCTGGGGGGCCTGCGTGCGCGGCGCCGGCGCCTGTGTCTGCGGGGCCTGCGTGCGCGGCGCCGGTGCCTGCGTCTGCGGCGCCTGAGTCTGCGGGGCCTGCGTCCGTGGCTGCGGCGCCTGGGTCGGCTGCGGCGCCTGGGTCGGCTGCGGCGCCTGGGTCGGCTGTGGCGCCTGGGTCGGCTGCGGTGCCACCGTTGTCTGCCGGGGAGCGGCGGTGGTGGGAACGGCCGTCGACGGGGGCGCCGTGGTGGGCGGAATCGTCGTCGTCCGGGGCAGCGTAGTGGTGGGCTCGGTGGTGACCGCCGTCGTGCTGGGCGGTGAGGTCGGCGCAGTCGTGGGCGGCGTCGTGACAGCAGTCGTCGTGGGCGCCGTGGTGGTGACCGGTGTGGTGTACGGCGTCGTCGGCGGCGTCACCACCGGCCAGGTCGGCATGCCCGGCTGCCAGCCCGGGAACGGAACGATGATCGGCACCGGGATGGGCACGGGAGCGACCGGCGCCTGATTCGGCACGGGAGCGGCGGGCGTCCCACCGGGCACCGGGCTCTGTTGCCGCGGCGGCGCCTGAACAGCGGGAACTGTGCCGCCCTGGAACCCGACGGTGGGCGCCTCAGGCGGTGGGGGCGGCACCGGCGCCTGCTGCTCCGTCGGCAACAGGGGCATGAACTTGCCGGGCTGCGCATTCTGGTGACCTTCGACCGGCATCGACGCCGCGGTCGGACGGACGGTCACGGCCACCGCGACCGCTAACGAGGCGAAGCCGAGAACCGCGAACCCGACCACGGCATTGCTGATCAGCAGCCGCCGCAGACTCTGCGGTTGGCCACCGGCCGCTTCGGGGTCATCCTCGTCGAACCCGTCGTCGTACTCATCGGCGTACCCGTCGCCGTACTCGTCGAGGCCGTCGGAGTCGACCGGCAGGATGTCGTACTCGCCGGCCTGCGAATACGCCAGCTGCTCGTCGCCCGACCCCGGCGGACCCCCGTCGGCGGGCTGCATGTATGCGGTTGCATCTCCCGGGGTCCCCGGGTCACCCGCGGGCGCACCCGAATGGAAATACGCATGCGGGTTCGCGTCACCGGCCAGACCCGGGTCGCCCGGGGAAGCACTCGGGTCGGTGTAGGAGTGCGAGTACGAGACCAGAGTCATGTCGTCGGACGTGACCCCCTGAGGGGCGTTCGCCCCGCCGTCGCCCCAGATCGGGCTGGCCGTGGTCGCATCCGCCGGGAACGCCGAGTGATCCGCGCCCGAACCCGACGGGCCGAACCCGCCGTGGTCCGGGGGCAGGTGCGGATCTTCGATCGGCGACGCATAGCCGCCGCCGTCGCCCACCGGACCGGAAACGCCACCGTCGCCGGGTACCGCCGACTGGTCCACGCCCGAGCCGGACGGGCCGAAGCCGCCGGCCGAGCTGGATGAGCCGCCATCCGAGGGCAACACCGGCTGAGCCATCGTCGCGTTGGCGGACCCGAAGCCGCCACCATCGACGGGCGGTGCCGACTGGTCGAATCCCGACCCCGTGGGACCGGAGCCGTAGCCACCGTCGCCGCCCAGCGCGGGCGCGGCCATGGTGGCATCGGGAGACAACGCCGGGGCAGCCATCGTCGCGTCCGGGCCCGCGCCGTAATTGCCGTCCATCGGCGTCGCCGACATCATGGTCGCCGGCGCCGACGGGTCACCGGATGCCATCGGGCTGGACAGGTGGCTGCCGAACAGCAACGCCACAGCGGCGGCGCGGCCGGGACCCACCGGCCGCATGGCCGCCTGCGACTCCGGGACCAGCTGCACATTCGGCACGCCCGCGTAGTCCAGCGCCTGCCGTAAGCGCTCGGCCTGATAGTGGTCGGACCAGCACAACTCGGTCGCGAACAGCCGGTGCCCTTCGTCGGCCAGCAACCGGCTGGTGCCGACCACGGTGTCGGTCAGCATCCCGACCGAGTCTGCGGGCAGATTGATCGAATACTGGTCGATGACCTCATCACGGCGGGCAGCCACGTCGATCAGAGCCAGGCGTGCGACCCGGTCCGTGACCGCCACCCCCAACACGACGTCCATTGCGGCTCTCCTTCAGCTGGTTACCCCACAACCAGCGATGTCCCGGCATAATTACACTGCGATACCGTCAGGCACTATTCGTCATTCAGGCGACAAGGTTTGCACCTATGAGCGCAGCGTAACCGCATTCTCAACCGGCGGGGCCGGGCATAGCGAATCCTTCCGCTGTTCATAGCCTGCTCTCAGCCACTGCCACGTCGTCCGAATGGAGAATATGTTCGCAACCGAACAACGCAGTGGCCCCGGCAGGGGGTTCCCTTGCCGCCAGACCAACGCGGCACCCGCAGCACCCGACCTCAAACCCTGGGGGGCACCGTGAGCCTGAACAGCGACGACGCGCCGACCGGCCCCATCGCGGGCACTCGCACGGCGCCGCCCGGACCGCCACCCGCCGCGGGTACGTCGCAGCGCCCCGCACCGGCGCGGGAAGCCGCCGCGCAGCTGGCCAAGCGCAACACCCTGCGCGACCTCGTTGCGGTGGTCCTATTGCTGCTGGCACCGCTGTTCCCGTGGAACCTGTATTTCGGGTTGGGCATCCCGGGCAGCAGAGCGGTGCTGTGGGCCGTCGTGGGAGTGGTGACGCTGCTGTCGCTGACGGCGATCGCGGTGTCGCGTGCCCGACTCGACCCGGCAAAGCTCGCCAAGCTGCGGTTGAGCCTGAACCTTCCCTACGTGCTGGTGATCGTGGGCTTCATCGTTTTCGACGCGATCCAATCGATCGAATTCGGTGGCCAGGTGCATGTGCCGGGGGGCGTCGGACCGGGCGCCTGGCTGGGGTTCGCCGGCGCTCTGCTCAGTGCGCAGCCGGTGTTCGTCAGTCCGGTCATCGACGAAAGTCGGTACGCCCGGGGGCTGCGGGCCGCGCGGTTCATCGGTTACGTCTCGATGTTCGGGGCGGCGCTGAGCGCCGGCTTCAACCTGTGCTGGCGGTTGCGCTACGCCTTGCAGGGCGTCGAGGGTTCCGGGGAATTCGGCACCCAGAACATCGCGGTGATCCTGACCTCCGTCGTCTACGGAGCGGTGGCGCTGGCCGCCGTGCTGGTCGCGTCGCGGTGGATCCTGCGCAACACCAACGGATCCCGGTTGGCGACGCTGGCCCTGGGCGCCTCCAGCGTGGTGGCCGGCATCGTCGTGTGGACCCTGCCGGGCGGCCGCGAGATCGACGCGTTCCACGGCATCGCGCAGAACACCTCCACGGCCGGCGTCGGGTACGAGGGATACCTGGCTTGGGCCGGCGCGGCGGCGCTGTTCGCGCCGCTGGCCCTGTTCAGCTCCGCCCAGACCCGGTCGGACCGGGAGCTGTGGCGGGCCGCCATCCGCAAAGGCCTGGCGCTGATCATCGTCTGGTGCCTGGGCTCGGTGCTGATGAGATTCACCGACCTGGCCGTCGCGGTGATGCTGCGTTACCCGTTCTCGCGCTACGACACCATGACGTTGGCGGTGTTCGCTCTCGCCACCGGGGTGTTGGCGTGGTGGCTGCGCGCCAAGCTGGCCAGCGGACCGCTGCGGTCGTCGCTGCTGGTCTGGCTGAGCGGGCTGGTGTTCACCCTCGCAATCTCCCGGGTCGTCCTCGGCGTACTGCTGGCGCCCCGCTTCGATCAGGTCTCGGTCAACCCGGTCTACGGGAACAACCTGGCGCAACAGATCGACAGCATGTTCGACGTGACACTCTGCGGACTCGCCTTCTGCATTTTCGCCGCGGTCATCATCGCGGGACGTATCCGCAAACCTCGGCGCCGGATACGGCGACCCGGCCAGCGGCCCACCGCGGGCTCACCCGGACCGGGGCGCCCGGCCGCGCCCATCCCGACCCGGCCCGGCATGGCGCCACCACCATCGGAGGCCAGCACCACCCGGTTCGGGGCTGCCGGGGGCAGGCATGAGGCACCTACCTCGGTGCTGTCCGGCCCGTCGCCGCGGATTTTCCGGCCCGGCGAATCGGCACCGCGGCCGAAGATCTACCGCCCCCCGGGCAACCCGTCGTAGTTCTTCAGGGCAGCTCGAACGGCAACGGAACGCCGGCATGCCGGCGACAGTGCGTGCAGGTACGTTCACCCGCGACCCGGCTGATCGCCGCGCGCACCAGCCCTTTGAACTTCGGGATGTTCTTCTCGAATTCAGCGAACACGTCGATGCCTCTGACGCCCTCCCCCACCTCGACTCCGGCGTCGACATCGGTGATCAAGGCGATTGCGGCATAACATAATTCGAGTTCGCGAGCCAGTATCGCCTCCGGATACCCGGTCATGTTGATCAGTCCGAACCCGGCCGCGGCGAACCACCGGCTCTCCGCGCGGGTGGAAAATCGGGGGCCTTGGATGACCACCATGGTGCCGCCGTCGACGACATCGCCCAGCCCGGTGATTGCAGTCCGCAACGACGGACAGTACGGGTCGGCGAAGCTGGTGTGCACCCCGCCGGAGTCGAAGTAGGTGTCCGCCCGCCCACTGGTCCGGTCCACCAACTGATCAGGCACCACCACCGTGCCCGGCCCAACCTCGGGCTGCAGGCTGCCGACCGCGCAGGGGGCGAACACCCGCCGCACGCCGAGGGCACGCAGCGCCCACATGTTGGCCCGGTACGGCACGGTGTGCGGCGAGAACTCGTGCTTGGCACCGTGCCGGGGCAGAAAGGCGACGTCGTGCTCGCCGACGGCGCCGATCGTGATCGGCGCGCTGGGACTGCCCCATGGCGTGTCGGGAGACACCGTCCGGGTGCGGGACTCGAAAAACGTGTAGAAGCCGGTGCCACCGATCACTCCGAGCATCCGCCCATTGTCACGTATAGGGCAGGATCAGTTGGTGGCCACATTTGCGCAATGGGTGTCCGGTGCTCGCCCGCGGACGTTGCCGAACGCGGTGGCGCCCGTGATCGCCGGCACCGGCGCGGCGGCCTGGTTGCACGCGGCGGTGTGGTGGAAAGCGTTGCTGGCGCTCGGTGTCGCGATTCCGTTCATCGTGGGCGTGAACTACGCCAACGACTATTCCGACGGCATCCGCGGCACCGACGACGAGCGGGCCGGGCCGATGCGCCTGGTGGGTTCGCGGCTGGCCGCGCCGCGAGCGGTCGCCACCGCGGCGCTGGTCAGCCTGTTCCTGGGGTGTGTGTCCGGCCTGGTGCTGGCGCTGGTCAGTGGGCCCTGGCTGATCGGGGTCGGTATCGCCTGCGTCGCCGGCGCCTGGTTGTACACCGGGGGCGCCAAACCGTACGGCTACTCAGGGTTGGGCGAGGCCGCGGTTTTCGTGTTCTTCGGCCTGACCGCGGTGCTCGGCACCCAGTACACCCAGGCGTTGCGGATCGACTGGGTGGGGCTGGTGCTGGCCGTGGGGATCGGGGCGCTGTCGTCGTCGGTGCTGGTGGCCAACAATCTGCGCGACATACCCACCGACACCGTGTCCGGCAAGATCACGCTGGCGGTCCGCCTGGGCGACAGCCGCACCCGGGTGCTCTACCACGCCCTGCTGGCCGGCACCGCGGTGCTGACGCTGGTGCTGATGATCGCGACACCGTGGTGTGCCGCGGGCTTGGTCGCGACGCCGCTGGCGCTGCGCGCCGATCGCCCGGTGCGCTCGGGGCGTGGCGGGCCGGAGCTGATTCCGGTACTGCGCGACACCGGCCTGGCCATGGTGGTGTGGGCGACCGCGGTGGCCGCGGCGCTGACACTGGCCAGCTGAGAACGTGTTGACGACCCGGATGCGCGCCCCGCACCGACGCGCCTAGAGTCGATCAGGCTTGGGGGATTCGAGACTGCCCGGAAGGACGAAGATGTCTGAGATCGCCTCGGTCACCGGACCCAAGAAGATCGGCCTGCTCAGCGTGGGGGCCTACCGCCCCCAACGCGTCGTCACCAACGACGAGATCTGCCAGAACATCGACTCGTCCGACGAATGGATCTATGCCCGGACCGGCATCAAGACGCGACGCTTCGCTGCCGACCACGAGTCCGCGACCTCGATGGCGATCGAAGCCAGCCGGGAAGCACTCGCCCGGGCCGAGGTGGACGGTTCCGACATCGACGGCGTGATCGTGGCCACCAACACCCACTTCCTGCAGACGCCGGCCGCCGCACCCGCGGTCGCCACGGCGCTGGGCGCCAAGGGTGTGCCCGGATTCGACCTGTCGGTGGGATGTGCGGGTTTCGGTTACGCGCTCGGCGTCGCCGCGGACATGATCCGCGGCGGCAGCGCCCGCAAGATGCTGGTGGTGGGCACCGAGAAACTGTCCCCGACGGTCGACATGCTCGATCGCAGCAACTGTTTCATCTTCGCCGACGGCGCCGCGTCGGTGGTGGTGGGTGAGACGCCCGAGCAGGGCATCGGGCCGGCCGTCTGGGGCAGTGACGGGGAACAGGCCAACGCCATCCGTCAGGACATCGACTGGATCACCTACACGGAGAACCCGACCGGACCCCGCCCGTTTCTGCGGATGGAGGGCACCGCCGTGTTCCGGTGGGCCGCGTTCGAGATGGGCAAGGTCGGCCGGCAGGCGATGGACGCCGCAGGAGTGCGGTCCGATGAGATCGACGTCTTCATCCCGCACCAAGCCAACAGCAGGATCAACGAGCTGCTGGCCAAGAACATGCAGCTGCGCCCGGACGCCGTCGTCGCCAACGACATCGAGCACACCGGCAACACCTCGGCGGCCTCGATTCCGCTGGCGATGCACGAGCTGTTGGCGACCGGCGCGGCCAAGGGTGGTGACCTGGCCCTGCTGATCGGCTACGGCGCCGGTCTGAGCTATGCCGCGCAGGTGGTGCGGATGCCGACGGGCTGAAGCCCGGCGCTCATGTCCCGCCGCCGGCCTGCCGTTCAGGCTCCGGATCGGGGTCCCGGCCCGCGGGCGCCTCGCCGCGCAGCCGGGCCTGCAACTGCGCGCGTTCGGTGCGCCGCCGCTCGCCTGTGACCTCGAGGACCCCGGCGGCGCGCCGGCGCAGCGGGCTGAACAGCCACATGCCCAGCGGCATCGCGACGACCAGCCCGAACAGGCCGGCGACGGCGAGCGGGAAGTCGTTCACACCGAGCAGCCGCGCAACCGCGTAGATCGCTGCGCTGACCACCACCGCCAGCAGCAGCCTCGCCGCCGCATAGAGGAGGACGTCGACGACGCCGCGTTGATTCTCCGGACCCTGAACCGTCTTGTCACTGGGCGCTTCTGACACATCTTGAGCCTAGCCACCGGCCGGTCGCGGGTATATTCGCTCTACAGGAGGTGTCGAGTGCTTTACCTGCTCGTCGTCCTGATTCTCGGGACGTTGATCTATCTGGGGTTGCGTGCGGCGAAGTCGCAGACGAGCCGGCCGAAGAGCCGGGTCATCGGGCCCGACGACGATCCCGAATTCCTGCGCCGACTGGGCGAGAACAAGCCTCGCTGAGCGGGTCAGACGAAGTTCGGGTTCGCCCGCCGCTGATCACCCGGAAATCCATCGGCGACGGCCGCCGCGAGCTCGGCCAGCGCCTCGCGGGTCTCCCGCTTCAACCGATCCAGGTTGATCTCGGCGCCCTCCTCGAGGTGCGGGTCGAACGGCACCACCCGCACCGCCCGGCAGCGCCGCGCGAAGTGGTCGACCACCTTCTGCATATCGACCTTGCCCGACCGCGACCGCACCGCGTTGATGACCGCGATCGAGTTGCGCACCAGGTCTTCGTGGCCGTGCGCCTCCAGCCAGTCCAGCGTCGCCGAGGCACTGCGGGCGCCGTCGATGGAACCCGAAGCGACCACGATCAGCACGTCGGCCTTGGCCAGGATCGCCGACATCGTGGAGTGCAGCAACCCGGTCCCGCAGTCGGTGAGCACCAGGCCGTAGAAGCGGTCCAAGATGTCCAGGGTTCGGGTGTAGTCGTCGCCGCTGAATGCCTCCGAAACGGTCGGATCGCTGTCGGAGGCAAGCACTTCCAGCCCGCTCTCGTTCTGCGAGGTGTAGCCGCGGACGTCGCTGTAGCGCTCGATGCTCTCCGCGTCGCGCAGCAGATGCCGCACCGTGGCCGGGGTGTCCAGCGGGAGCTTCTGGCTCAACGTGCCGCGGTCGGGGTTGGCGTCCACCGCGACCACCCGGTCACCGCGGATCGACGCGAACGTGGAGCCCAGGGTCGCGGTGATCGTGGTCTTGCCGACCCCGCCTTTCAGCGACAGCACCGCGATGCGGTAGCTGCCCCGCAGTGGCCGGTTGATCTGGGCCACCAGGTTGTGGTGCCGCATCGCTCGGGGACTCTCCCCGAGGTTGATCAGCTGACCGGACATGACGTACAGCGCTCGGCGCCAGCCCTCCGAAGGTGGCGGCTTGACCGGTCGCAGCAGCACGGTGGTGGACAGCTCCGGATACGGCGTCTGGGGCAGCGGCTCCGGGCGGAACTGCGGCCGTTCCCGTGTGCCGGCGTCGTCGGGCGGGCCGGGGTAGTAGGCGCCGTAGGCCGTCGGGTCCACCCGGGTGATGCCGGTGACCGGGCCCGTCGTCGGCCCGGCTTCCCACTGCGGACGGCCGTGGGGCAGTTCGACCGGTTGGGGCGGCGGCGTCATGCTGGCCGAACCGACGGTGCTGTCGCTGGCCGCCGATCCCCGCCGCTCGGTGCGGAAACCGGCGAAGGCCCGCGTCGGTGCACCGTGTTCGGCGGGCGGCACGGCAGGCAACTGCGTCGTCGGCTGATCTGAACCGGCATTCTGGCCTGCGCCGTCCGCCGAATAGACCTGCGGCGCCCCCACGGCCGGTGTTGGATGTTCTGACACTGCACTCCCCCTCTTGCCCGCTTGCTCGGGTCGGTAGCCGTCGGTCAGCCGACACCCGCGTACGAGTGCAGGCCGACGGTCACCAGGTTAACGAAGAACAGATTGAAGACCATCGCGACGAACCCCGCGACGTTGACCCACGCCGCCTTACGGTCCCGCCAACCCGCCGTTGACCTGGCATGTAGGTAGGCCGCGTAGATCACCCATGCGATGAACGACACTGTTTCCTTGGGGTCCCAGCCCCAGTACCGGCCCCAGGCCTCTTCCGCCCAGATCGCGCCGAAGATGACCCCGAACCCGAACACCGGGAAGGCGAAGATCGTGGTCCGGTAGGCGATGCGGTCCAGGGTCTGGGCGTCGGGGAAGCGCTGCGTCAGCTGCGCCAGCCGGCCCTCGGTCTCGGGGTCCCCGAAGCGCGAGGTCCGCAGCAGGAACAGGATGCTGCAGATGCCGGCGACCAGGAATACCCCGGAGCCCAGGCTGACCACCGAGACGTGAATGGGCAGCCAGTAGGACTGCAACGCCGGCATGACCGGTGCGGCGTTGGTGTAGAGCCAGCGCCCGGACACCGTGAGCAGGATCAGGATCGGCAGCAGCAGGAAGACCCACAGCGGACGGTACTGCGGGCGGCGCAGCACCACCGCGCCGGCGACCAGACCGCACATGCAGGTGAGGTTGATGAATTCGTACATGTTGCCCCAGGGCACCCGCATGGTGGCCAGTCCCCGCAGCACGATGCAGGCGAGCAGCAGTCCGCAACCGAGGTACAGCACGGACAACCCGGCGCGACCCACGCGTTCGTCGAACGGGCGTTGCGGGGCATCCGCGACGACGCCGGGCGTCGCGCTGTCGGTGCTGACGCCGCCGGCGGCGACCGGCTCAAGTTTGCGGGCCCGGACGTAGGCGAGCTCGTAGGCCAGCAACAGCAGCGCCACGACCAGTGCGACCACCGCCGAGGTGAACGCCCAGTCGGAATAGCGGGCCAGGCCGAGGTCGATGTGCTGGGTGTTCATGTGAGGTTCCTTCCGGCCTTACTGGGAATGCCGGCCGGCACACCGGATCCGCCCAAACCGGCCAATAATCGCTCGGTGAGGCGCTCGAACTCGTCGCCCCAGCCGGAGTTGTCGGTCCGTGCCAGACCGCCCAGTTCGACGTTCACGGTACTGGGCCGGTCGCTGTCCGGCGTGAGTCGAACCCACACCCGGCGCCGGCGCACCAGCAGCGATACCAACAGTCCGGCCATCATGCTGATCGCGAACACCAGCACCCAGGCCTGTCCGGGGTCGTGCGACACCTGCAGGTTGACGAACGGTACCGCGCCGTCGAAACGCACGACGGTGCCCGCGGCCGGGCCCTGATCGATGCGGACCTGATCCCCGGCGCGCAGATTGACCCGCTTCTCCCTGGTCAACCTGCCCTGTTCGATCAGCCGGGGGTCCAGGGTGAACAACGACTGCGGCCGCCCGGTGTCCAGCCCGGTGTCGCCGCGGTAGATGTCGATGGCCACCGCCGGGTCGTTGAGCGCCGGGAAGCGCGACGACAGCAGGGCGCCGTCGAGCTGTTCGGTGGGCGCCAGCAGGCCCTGGATCGCGATCTGGTGTTGGCGCCGCTCCTGGGCGGTGGGGTAGCTGCCGGCCGGCGGGTCGACGCGGGCCACGCCCGACGAGAGCAGCGTCTGCGGGTTGTCAGGTCGCCATTGCACGGTGGAGGTGCGGGTCTGACCGTCGGGGAAGGTGACGGTGAAGGTCGGCGCGTAACCGTGGCCCTGCAGGTAGACCCGGTCCCCGCCGACGCGCAGCGGGTGGTTGACCTCCAGCCGGTAGGGCCGCCAGGTGTTGGCGTCGAGGTCGGCCCCGGCTTGGTAGGCGATGTCCGCGGCGAACGAGGTGGCCTGCCCCGACGGCAGATAGTGCGCCTGAAAGTTGTTGACCCGCAGGCAGATCGGATTCAGCGAGGTGCCGTCGACGGTGTTGCCGGCACGGAACGAATCGAACGCGGCCGGCGACGCCGAGCAGAACCCCGGACCACCGTCGGCGATGACGATCACGTTGCCCTCGTAACCGAACAGCTTGCCGACGGCGACCGCCACCAGCAGGCCCAGCAGCGAGAAGTGGAACACCAGGTTGCCGAATTCGCGCAGGTACCCCTTTTCGGCGGCGATCTCGACGGTGTCAGCGCGGTGCCTGACCGCTGTGCGCCAGCCCCGCAGCCGGGCCTCGATGGCGGTGGCCAGCGCGTCGACCTCCGCCGGTCCGGTGGTCAGCTCCTGCTCAGCGTGCTTGGGCAGCCGGGCGAGGTTGCGCGGCGCGGCCACCGGTTCGGCGCGCAGGCTGCGGGCGTGCTCGAAGATTCGCGGGGTGAGGCAGCCGACCAGCGAGATGAACAGCAACACGTAGATGGCGGTGAACCAGAAACTGGAGAACACGTCGAAGGCCTGCAGCTCGTTGAGCCACGGCCCGATCATCGGGTGGGTGTGCAGATACTCCTCGACCTTGCCGGCGTTGAGGCTGCGCTGCGGTAGCAGCGCCCCGGGTATCGCGGCCAGCGCGAGCAGGAAGAGCAGCACCAGCGCGGTGCCCATCGATGTCAGGGAGCGCCAGGTGTTGCGCGCCCTCGCCGCAAGTCCCGTGAGCATCAGATCGGCAACCTCACGTCGGACACAAAAGCGTCGCGCAGCCAGGACACGAAGTCGTTCCACACCCCGGTGACCAGCGCGAAGCCCACCGAGATCAGCAGCACGCCACCGAATATCTGGATCGCCCGGCTGTGCCGGCGCAGCCAGCCCAGCGCGGTCACCGCTTTGGCCGACCCCACTGCCAGCAGCACGAACGGCACGCCCAGCCCCAGGCAGTAAGCGATCACCAGCGCGACACCGCGCGCCACGTTCGCGCCGTCGGTGGCGGAGGCCACGGTGATCACCCCGGTCAGCGTCGGCCCCAGGCAGGGCGTCCAGCCCAGTGCGAACACCGCGCCGAGCAGCGGCGCACCGGCCACCGTCGTCCACTGTCCGGGGCTGAACCTGGCCTGTTGCTGCAGCGCCGGGATGAGCCCGACGAAGACGAGTCCCATCACGATGGTGAGCACGCCGCCGACGCGCTGCAGCACCAGCTGGTTGTCGATCAACGCGGTGGTCATGCCCAGGACCGCGACGGTGCCCAGCACGAAGATCGTGGTGAACCCGGCGACGAAGAGCAGGGCGGACCCGGCGACCCGCCAGCGCGCCGCCGGCGGGGCCTTGAGGGTGCCGGGTTGCTCGTCGGAGACCCCGACCACCGCCGCCAGATACGACAGGTAGCCCGGTACCAGCGGCACCACGCACGGCGACGCGAACGACACCAGCCCGGCCAGCATGCAGACCCCGAGGGCCACCACCAGGGGCCCGGCGGCAGCGAGGTGGGCGAAGCCGGTCACTGCGGTCCCGACGTCCCGGGTGGCGTCTCGGCGGCGATCCGCTGCACCACCGGTTGCAGGTCCTCGGCCAGCAGTTCGCGCAGGAACACCGCGGCGACCCGGTGCCGGCGGTCCAGCACCAGGGTGGACGGGATGACCGTGGTCGGGTACTTGCCGCCGAACGCGATCAGGGTGCGCATCGGCGGGTCGTAGATCGACGGGAACGTCACATGCCGGTCGCTGACGAAGTCCTGGGCCGCCTGGCGGCTGTTGTCACGCACGTCGATGCCCAGGAAGGACACCCCGGCTGCGCGGGTGGCGTCGTAGACCCGCTGCAGTTGGGTGATCTCGGCCCGGCACGGCCCGCACCACTGGCCCCACACGTTGACGACGACGACGTTGCCGGGAAAGTCGTCCAGTGACACGGTGCGTGCCGGGTCGGTGAGGCTGGGCCCGGACAGCGGGCCCGGCCGGCCGCGGGTGTCCGGCGGGTCGTAGAAGATGTCTGTCTTGCCGCCCGGGGACACGAACTCGAATGTGCCGCCCTGGGCAACCGCGTCCTTCCCGGCCGAACAACCCGTGAGAAACCCGGTCAGCAGTGTTACGGCGACAAGCCACCGGGTCATCCGGCTGCCGGCTCCGAGTACTCCACGTCGACCAGCCGATCGCCGTCGTAGACCAGTGTCGTCACCGACGCCAGCCCGCATTCCCGACGCCGCGGGTCGTGCCAGAGCCGCTGGCCGGTCACGTGCAGGCGCAGCGTCCACACCGGCAGCTGGTGGCTCACGCACACCACCTCGTGCCCGGCGCCCCGCACCCGCGCCTTGTCGGCCGCACTGGACATCCGGCTGGCGACCTCGACGTACGGCTCGCCCCACGACGGTCGGAGCGGGTTGCGGAGTTGCCACCAGTACCGCGGGTTACGCCAGGCACCGTCGCCGGGTCCCATCGGCTTGCCCTCGAAGAAGTTCTCCGACTCGATCAGGTCGGGGTCGGTGTCCACCGGCAGGTTGTGCCGCGCGGCGATGGGCGCGGCGGTCTCCTGTGCCCGCTGCAGCGGCGAGGCGATCACGGCGACGACGTCGCGGTCGGCCAGGAAATCCGCCACCGCCGCTGCCTGCGCGACCCCGTTGTCCGACAGCCGGAAACCGGGCAGCCGGCCGTAGAGGATGCCGGTCGGATTGTGCACCTCACCGTGACGCACCACGTGCACGCGGGTTTCCTCGGCCATCAGGGCTGGTCCTCCTGTGCGGCCGCGGCGGCCGCTGCGGGTAGGGCTGCGGCGATCCGGTCGAAAGCGTCGTCATCGAGCGCCGCCGATACGAACCACGCCTCGAATGCGCTGCACGGCGGGTAGACCCCGGCGTCGAGCAGGGCATGGAAGAACGCCGGATAGCGCCACGTCTGGCTAGCGCGCGCGGACGCGAAATCCGTCACCGGCGCGTCGGAGAAGAACACACTCAACATGTTGCCGGCACGCGGAATGCGATGTGGCACACCAGCATTGGTCAGTGATTCGGTCAACAGCGCGGCCAGGCGGTCGGCGTTCGCGTCCAGGGCGGCGTACACCGCGTCATCGGCCGCCCGCAACGTCGCCAGCCCGGCGGCCATCGCCACCGGGTTACCCGACAGCGTGCCGGCCTGGTACACCGGGCCCAGCGGGGCGAGTCGCTCCATCACCTCGACCCGGCCCCCGAACGCGGCGGCGGGCAGCCCGCCGCTCATCACCTTGCCGAACGTGAACAGGTCGGCATCGACGGGATCGATTCCGTACCAACCACTTCGGCTGACCCGGAACCCCGTCATCACCTCGTCCACGATCAGCAGCGCACCGTGCGCTGCGGTGATTCGTCGCAGGGCGGCGTTGTAGCCGGGTGCGGGTGGGACGACGCCCATGTTGCCGGGGCTGGCTTCGGTGATCACCGCGGCGATCTGCTCGCCGGCCTGCGCGAAGACCTGCTCGACAGCGTCGATATCGTTGTAGGGCAACACAATTGTGTCGGCCGCGGCCGCGCCGGTGACCCCCGGCGAGGACGGCAGGCCCAGGGTGGCCACGCCCGAACCCGCGTCGGCCAGCAACGCGTCGGCGTGCCCGTGGTAACAGCCGGAGAACTTCACGATCTTGGGCCGACCCGTGAAGCCGCGCGCCAACCGGATCGCGCTCATGGTGGCCTCGGTACCGGAGTTCACCAACCGGAGGCGCTGCACCGGGGCGACCCGCCCGATGATCTCGGCGGCCAGTTCAGTCTCGGCCGGGGTCGGCGCCCCGAACGACAGGCCGTCGGCGGCGGCCTTGACCACCGCGTCGACGACCGCGGGGTGTGCATGCCCGAGGATCATCGGCCCCCACGAGCAGACCAGGTCGATGTAGGTGTTGGCGTCGGCGTCGGTGAGCCGGCAGCCGTGCGCCTGGGTGATGAACCGGGGGGTGCCGCCCACCGCGGTGAACGCCCGCACCGGGGAGTTCACTCCGCCGGGGATCACCGCGCAGGCGTCGGAGAACAGCTGTGCGGACGCGCGCGTGCGCGCCGTTGCCTGGTCAGTCCCCATGCTGACTAGTGTCCCAGCCGCCGCCCCCCGATCAACTACAGGGTGTAGAAGATCACGGCGGGTTGATGTGCGCCGGGCTCGGCGAGTTGGATGGCGATCATGCGATTCCCTCAACGCCTGGCCCGGATCAACCGGTACGTCACCAACCCCGTACAGCGTCTGTGGGCAGGCTGGCTGCCCCCGTTCGCCATCATCGAACACGTCGGACGGCGCTCCGGAAAGCCCTACCGCACCCCGGTCAACGCGTTTTACACCAACGTCGACGGCCGGCCCGGCCTGGCCGTTCCGCTGGCATACGGACCCGACCGGGACTGGCTGAAGAACATCAAGGCCGCCGGCGGTGCGCAGGTGCGCCGCAACGCCAAGACCTTCCGGGTGAGCGAACCGCGGGTGGTCGGCAAGGACGAGGCGGCCCGGCACGTGAACGGGGTCTGGCGCTCGGTTTTCCCCGCACTGCCGTTCGAGGAAGTGTTGCTGCTCGACCGCACCGGGTCTTGATGCGCATTGTCTCGATCCTCGAACGGCCGGTAGCCCTGCAGGGTGCGCCGGCCAACGCGGTGGTCAACTTCGCCGGCCACACCGTGTCGCTGGTGGCGCTAATTGCCGAGCGGGACGGCAGGCGCACCGTCGGGGTGGCCTTCAACTCGATCGGGCGGTTCGCGCAGGGCGGGATCCTGCGGGACCGGCTGATCCCGCGAGTGCTGGCCGCGCCGTCGGAGACGCTGCTGGACGGCGCGGGCCTGCTCGACCCGGCCGCGGTGCTGGCGTGCGCGCTGCGCGACGAGAAGCCGGGTGGCCATGGGGACCGGGCGACCGCAGCCGCCGCGCTGGAACTGGCGTGCTGGGACCTCACCGCCAAGCTGAACGACGAGCCTGCCTACGCGACCATCGCACGTCATGTCGGTCGGGAACCGGTCCGCTCGGTCGCGGTGTATGCCGCCGGCGGGTACTACCACCCGGACGCCGGCCTGGACGGACTGCGGGCGGAGGTGGGTTCGTATCTGGACCTCGGGTACGACGCGGTGAAGATGAAGATCGGCGGGGCGGACGTGCCGGGCGACCTGGCGCGCATCGAAGCCGTCATCGACGCGGTCGGCCGGGGCGACCGGGTCGCGGTGGACGCCAACGGCCGTTTCGACCGGGCCGCGGCGACCCGGTGGGCCACCGCGTTGGCGTCCTACGGGCTGCGCTGGTTCGAGGAGCCCGGCGATCCGCTGGATTTCGAGCTCAACCATGCGGTGACCGATTGTTACGACGGCGCGGTGGCCACCGGGGAGAACCTGTTCTCGGTGCCCGATGTGGTCAACCTGGTCCGCTACGGCGGCATGCGGGCGGGACGGGACATCTTCCAGATGGATGCCGGCCTGAGCTACGGGTTGGGTGAATACACCCGCATGCTCGCGGTTCTCGAGACGCACGGGTTCGACCGCAGGTTCGCCTATCCACACGGCGGGCACCTGATCAACCTGCACATCGCGGCCGGGCTCGGTCTGGGCGGGTGTGAGGCCTACCCCGGGGTGTTCCAGCCGTTCGGCGGCTACTCGCCGGGTTGTGCGTTGGCAGACGGCCGGATCTCACCCACCGACGCACCGGGCTTCGGGCTGGAGGAAAAACCCGGCCTGTCCGGACTGATCGAGGAGCTGGTCGGATGAAGGTCGCGGTAATCGGTTGCGGTGCAATGGGTTCGATCTACGCGACCAGATTGGCCGCGGCGGGTAACGACGTCACGGTGATCGACAGCTACCAACCCGGCATCGACGTCATCGCCCGGCACGGACTGCGGGTCACCGGTCCCGGTTACGACCGGACTGTGCAGCTGCGGGCCGCCACCGTCGCACCGGACGAGCCCATGGACCTGATCGTGCTGGCCGTCAAGGCCGCGGACGTGACAACGGGTGCGCGACAAGCACTTTCGATGCTCGACGGCGCCACCCCGGTGCTGACCATCCAGAACGGCCTGGGTTCGGCCGACACGGTGGCGGACATCGTCGGCGAGCAACGGGTCGCGGTCGGGATCGCCAGCGGGTTCGGAGCGGCCCGGGTCGCACCCGGACACGTCCACCACAATGCCATGCGCGCCATGCGTTTCGGCGCGTACTCGTCACTGCCCCATCAAACGGTCGCGGCCGTCGCGCAGGTGTGGAGCGACGCCGGCTTCGACGCGGCCGCGGTCACCGACATCGCCGCGATGCAGTGGGAGAAGCTGATCTGCAACGTCGCCTACAGTGCGCCGTGTGCGTTGACCGGCATGACCGTCGGGCAGGTGATGGACGACGCCGAGATGGGACCAGTCAGCCGGGCCGCGGCCATCGAAGCGTGGGCGGTGGCCCGAGCCTCCGGCATCGCGATCGACGTCGAGGATCCCGTCGCGCACATCCGCGACTTCGGCGCGGGCATGCCTGATGCGAAACCGTCTGCGTTGCTGGACCATGAGGCCCGTCGGGTCTCCGAGATCGACGTCATCAACGGGGCGGTGCCGCGCCACGGCGCGCGGGTCGGCGTCGAGGCACCGGTCAACGCCACGCTGACCGCCGTGGTCAAGGCGGTCGAAAAGCGTTGGGGCTAAGCCCTGCGACGGCCCGACCGCTGCACCGCGCAGTACAACCCGAGCACCACCATCCACGACAACAGGCTCAGCCACAGTTGGGTACGGGCCTCGTGATCGAACGCCATCTGCACCAGCACCGCCACGATCCCGGCCAGGGTGAGCACCGACAGCACTGGGAAGAACCACATCCTGACCCGCAACTGCTCGTCCGGCGTACGACGCCGAAGCACGATCTGCGACAACGCAATCAGCAGGTAGACGAATAAGATGATGGCGCCCGAGGAGTTGAGCAGGAACAGGAACACGGTGTCGGGCGCCAGCCAGGCCATCAGCACACACAGAAAGCCCACCACTGAGGACCCGATGATCGCGATGTGCGGCACGCCGCGCCGGCTGATCCTGACCAGCTGGGCCGGCGCCTCGTTGCGGTCGGCCAGCACGAACAGCATGCGCGACGCGGTATACAGGCCCGAGTTCAGGCAGGACAGCACCGCGGTGAGCACCACGGCGTTCATGATCTGGTCCGCGCCGGGAATGCCGATGTGCTTCAGCGCCGCCACATAGGGTGATGCACCCAATTCCACTGAGTTCCACGGCATTACCACGACGAGCAGGAAAACCGAACCGACGAAGAAGAACGCGATGCGCAGCACCACCGAATTCGTCGCCCGGGCCACAGCGCGCTCGGGTTCCCGGCTTTCGGCCGCGGCGATGGTGACGACCTCGGCGCCCACCATGGAAAAGATCACCACCACGATGGCCGCGAAGACGGCCCCGACACCGTGCGGAAAGAAACCGCCGTGCGCGGTCAGGTTGGCAAAGCCGGTGTGCCGACCCGGCAGCCAGCCGAACGCGAACGCCGTCCCCAGACCCAGGAAGATCACGATGGTCGCGACTTTGATTCCGGCGAACCAGAATTCGAACTCGCCGAACGACGACACCGAGAACAGGTTGGTCGCGGTCATCAACAGCATCAGGCCCAGCGACGACAACCACAGCGGTAGCGAGAACCAGTAGTTGAGCACCTTGCCGCCGGCGACCGCCTCGAAGCCCACCACGATCACCCAGAAATACCAATACAGCCAGCCCACCGAAAACCCGGCCCAACCCCCGAGTGCCGTTGTCGCATAGTCGGCGAACGAGCCGGTCGACGGGTTCGCGGTGGCCATCTCACCCAGCATCCGCATCACCAGGATGATCAGCAGACCGCAGATCGCGTAGGTCAGGAACGCAGCCGGTCCGGTCTTGTGGATCACCACACCGGAACCGACGAACAGCCCCGCCCCGATCACCCCGCCGATGGCAATCATGTTCAGCTGGCGTTGCGACAACCCTTGGCGCAGCTGCGTGGTGCCGCTCATGGCGTCTAACGACAGCACATCCCGCTGTGAATCGCGAGCCCGGACGGCGGTGGATCAAGGCAGTGTCACGAGTGTCTTCCAATACGGCGTGGCACGGGCGTCAAACTCCGGTTGTCCCGGCATCATTGACGATCGTGGCCGACCTGACCCGCCGTACGGTGCTGCGCATGGGCGCCGGCGCCAGCCTCGGAGCGGCCGGTGCGTGGGCGCTCGGCGCCCTGGCCGACCCGGCCAGCACCGTGGCCGCACCGGCCGCGCCCGCTCCGTTCGATCCCCCGACGGCGGGCAAGACCCTGCCGACCAAACTGACCGGTTCGTTCGTGTCGGCGGCGCGCGGCGGCATCAAGACCAACTGGGTCATCGCCATGCCGCCGGGGCAGACCAAGATGCTGCGGCCGGTGATCGCGTTGCACGGCAAGGACAGCGACGCGAACATGATGCTGGACTGCGGTGTCGAGGACGCGCTGGCCCAGCTGGTCGCCGACGGCAAACCGCCGTTCGCGGTGGTGGGCGTCGACGGGGGCCCCAGCAGTTACTGGCATCGGCGCTCCAACGGCGAGGACGCCGGCACCATGGTGCTCGAGGAGCTGCTGCCGATGCTGACCTCGATGGGCATGGACACCTCGCGGGTCGGATTCCTGGGCTGGTCGATGGGCGGGTACGGCGCGCTGCTGCTGGGCGCCCGGCTGGGTCCGGCCCGCACCGCCGGGATCTGCGCGATCAGCCCGGCGCTGTACCTGTCCTACCTCGGCGCCGCACCCGGCGCGTTCGACAGCATCGACGACTGGAACCGCAACACCGTGTTCGGCTTGCCGGTGCTGAACTCGATTCCCATTCGGGTCGACTGCGGGATCGGCGACCGGTTCTTCTTCTCCAGCAGCCAATTCGTCAGCCAGCTCAAGAAGAAGCCGGCGGGCAGCTTCTCCCCCGGCGGTCACGACGTCGACTACTGGCGCGCGCAGTTGCCGGCCGAGCTGGCCTGGATGGCGACCTGACGTATGGCAGTCACCGCGGAGCAGCGCATCCCCCGGGCTGCGTTCCGTCCGGACATCGAAGGCCTGCGCGCCATCGCGGTCGTCGCCGTGGTCCTCTATCACGCCGGCGTGCCGGGCATCGGCGGCGGCTACATCGGTGTCGACGTCTTCTTCGTCATCTCCGGCTTCCTGATCACCGGGCTGTTGTGGCGTGAGGTCGCGACCACGAAAACCGTTGCACTCGGCGGCTTTTACGCTGCCCGGGCGCGTCGGCTGCTGCCGGCCGCGGCGACGGTAGGGGTGGTCACCGCGGTGGTGGCCGCCATCGTGCTGCCGCCGCTGCAGGCCCGACGGGTGTTCGTCGACGGCATCGCCAGCATGCTGTACGTCGGCAACTACCGATTCGCCGCGCAAGGCACCGACTACATGGGCGCCGACCTGCCGTCGCCGTTCCAGCACTACTGGTCGTTGGGCGTGGAGGAGCAGTTCTATCTGGTGTGGCCGGCGCTCATCATCGGCACGGCGTGGCTGGTCGGCCGGTTGCGCCGGGACACCTCGAGCGCGGCACCGTATGCGGTGCTGCTGGGCGTGGTCGGCGCGGCGTCGTTGACGGCCGCGGTGATCTGGACGCACAGCTCGCCGCCGTGGGCGTTCTTCTCGCTGCCCACCCGCGCCTGGGAACTGGCCGCCGGCGGGCTGGTCGCACTCACCATCGACCAGTGGCGGCGGCTGCCGTTGGTGCCGGCGACGGTCGCCGGGTGGGGCGGGCTGGCGCTGATCCTGCTGACCTGCACCCAGTTGGGTCCGCACACCCCCTACCCCGGCACCTCGGCGCTGTTGCCGGTGCTGGGCACCGCGCTGGTGATCGGAAGCGGTTCGGTCACCGGCGGCATGGGGGTGGGACGGGTGCTGTGCCCGCCGGTGATGCGGGCGATCGGGCGGGTGTCGTACTCGTGGTACCTCTGGCACTGGCCGGTGTTGCTGCTGCTGCCGGCGCTGCTCGGCGATCCCGGCGGGCTGCCCGGCCGGTTGGCGGCGACGACGGTGTCCGCGGGCCTGGCGGTGATCACCATGCATGCGGTGGAAAACCCCGGTCGCTTCGCCGCGGCGCTGCGGCGCTCTGCACGGGTCAGCCTGGCCGTGGCCGGTGCCGCCAGCGCGGTAGCGGCGTGCGCGTGCGCGGTGTTGCTGACGGCGGTGCCGGCGCCGGTGGGTCACGGGACCGCGGCGCCGCAGGCGAAAATCGAGGCGCTGCCGCCGGCGCCTGACCCGCAGCTCAGTCCGCAGGAGGCGGCGGTGCGCCAAGCGTTCGCCCAGGCCCGCGCGGCACTCGCCGCCTCGGCGGGTCTGCGGGCGGTGCCGTCGAACTTGGACCCGACGTTGGCGGCGGCGCCGGGCGATAAGGCGCCGGTGTTCGTCAACGGGTGCATGCGGTCCTGGCGCGAGGTGGGTCAGAGCGAGTGCGCCTCGGCGGACACCGCGTCGCCGACCACGGTGGCGCTGATTGGTGACTCGCACGCGGCGATGTGGAATCCGGCGTGGGAGCAGGTGGCCGGACAACGGCACTGGCGGCTGGAAACGCTGACCAAGGTCACCTGCCCGTTTCTGGACCTGCCGATCGTCAGCCCCTACCTGGGCCGCAAGTACACCGAGTGCGAGCAGTGGCGCGCGCAGATCGTGGACCGATTGCGGGCCAAGCCACCGAAGCTGGTGGTGCTGAGCATGAGTCGGCGCTACCACGGCGACTTCAGCTTCGCCTCGTACGACCCGGCGTGGATCGACAAGTTGGGGGCCATCGTCGCCTACCTGCGCGGCATGGGTTCCACGGTGCTGGTGCTGGGGCCGGTCGCCGATCCGCAATCGTCGGCTCCGACCTGCCTGTCGGCCCACCTCGACGACGCCGGCGCCTGCGCACCGATGCGCTCGGTGGCGGTCGACGGCGACGGTATTGCCGCCGAGCAACGGGTGACCACCGCGGCGGGCGGCTCTTACGCCGACCTGACCGACCTGTTCTGCACGCCGGAACGCTGCCCGATGATCGTCGGCAACACCCTGGTGTTCCGGGACGACAATCACGTCACCACCGAGTACGCCCAGCTGTTGTCACCCGTCATCGGCGCCTTGGCCGACCACGCGTTGCCCGGTGCCTGAATCGCGTCGATTTCGTAGCGACACCGTTGCCGAATGAACCACGATGCGCCGACGAACGTGGTACGAATATAAGGGTTTTGGAGGTTTGAGATGAGTCCGATGTTGATGGTGCTGGTTACGGCAGCTGCGCCAGTCGCCGGGCTCGGTGTCTGGCAATTACAGACTCGCCTCGAACGTTGGGATTACGAGCGGCACGCAGAGGATTAGAGCCGCAACGGTTTTGGGTCAGCGTTAGGGGCTCGGTCGGCGCCCCGTGCCTTCCGGGCCCCGGAGCATCTCGAGGGACAGAAATGTCATCGGGCCCTTGTCTTCGAACTTGTCCGCAACCTTGCCGGAGATGCCGCCCTCGACCGCGAGTTCGCTGATCAGATCCAGCTTGAGTTGGGCAGTGCCCTCGGTGAAGTCGAGGTCGGCCAGGTCGACCCACACGATGTTGGGGCGGGTGGTGGATTCGTAGATGTAGCGCTTAGTGGTCAGATCGAGCACGACCTGCCAGATGGTCTGCGAGGCATCCGGTTTGCCCGGATCCGGGATGCGGAAAGGTTGCGCTGCATTGCGGATAACCGAGAACATGGCCGCGACGGCATCGACCTGGCTGTCCGGGGCGGGCAACCGCTCGAGGTAGTAGCTCGCGCGCGCGAACCGGTCACGGGCGTCGGTACTGCCGGGCAGTGGGAGGTCACCGCCCAGACCCGTGAACGATTTCACCAGCTCGAGTTGCTGATCGAAGGTCGGTGAATTGGTCATCACCCGGTAGTCCTTCGAGTGGTACACCTGCGCGTGGCCGTCGATGTATTCGATGATCGCCGAGTCGCCGGCGGCGTCGTCGAGGGCCAGATGCAAGCCGGGGCGTTTGCCGCCGGTGGGGTCGTCCATCTGCACCACTTGTACGTCGGTCTCGGTGATCCACGCGGTGGCCTCTGCGACGGTAGCGAAGTTGTCCAGGAAGTACTGCAGCCAAATTGCCTGCCCGAGCTGCGTGCGCGAATCGTCCGGCTCCCCATAGCTGGATTCGGCGAGCCACAGAATGTGTCCCGCCAGACCCGCTTCGTTCATACCGTCCACGGAGGTGATGTCGTAGGCGGTGGCTACGACACTGCCGTACTTCGATGTCCAGGTGAGTTTCCCGGCCACTGTGTCGTCACGTCGTACGCCGCGCGGTTGCTTCCACAGGTTGGTCATCAGGTCTGTGTGAAAGTCCATGTTCCGGCCTACCAAAACCAAGTGGCCGGTCTTGTCGCCGGTGTCCGGCCAGAGGACTCGTGTGCACACGTGACGCCGCCTTCTTCGATTCGTTGTTGTATCGACTACGTTTCTGAAACCTTGCCGCCGAACTCATCCCACACCAGGCGATAGATCGTATTTACCAGCTGTGCCTTCCGGACGGCCGGGCCCACACCGGTGACCTAGTCGCTGCGATCTCGGGGCGACACCTGAACCCGTTACGGATAGAAACGACGGGACGACGAGCGGCACTCGGAGGACTAGTGCGTCGTTGAGGACTGCGGTCAGCCTCCCCCGGAAGTCCAAAAGGCCCAACTCGCCGGGCGAGCTGAACGTACGGTTGACAACGATGTCGTACCTGCTGGTCGCCCCCGACGCTCTAGCGGGTGCCGTGGGGAATCTGGCGGAGATCCAGTCCGCCCTGCATGGCGCACATTCCAGCGCCTCGCTTCGAATTCTCAGTGTCACCGCCGCCGCCCAGGACGAAGTATCGGCGGCCGTCGCCGAACTGTTCAGCTCCTTCGGCCAGACTTATCAACAGGCGAACACGCAGGTCGCGCGGTTTCATCAGCACATCGCTGACGCGTTCGCGGCCAGTGGCGTCACGTACGCCGGCGCCGAGGCCGCCAACGTTGATGTGTTGGGGACGTTGAATTCACAGGCTGAGGCGTTGTTTGGCCGTGCGTTGATCGGCGACGGGGCCGACGGCACGGCGGCTAGTCCGAATGGACAGGCCGGGGGTCTGCTGTACGGCAACGGCGGTGCCGGATACAGCCCCACCGGCGGCGCAGTGAGCCAAGCCGGCGGCGCCGGGGGTTCCGCCGGGT